>CAIULK010000269.1 GCA_903899885.1 uncultured Rhodospirillaceae bacterium | reverse complement strand
GCAGCGGCGCCGCGTCGGCGGTCGGGGTGCTGGCCGATCTGGCTACCCTGAACTTCCCCGGCGCATTGACCGAGGTGAAAACCCAGGCCACCTCGGGAGCGCCCGGAATCGGCGCGGCCGTCGAGATTCTGGTGGCCAACGGCACATTGGCGGTTTCGGACGTGCTGACCATGGCCCAAAACGGCGCTCCCGGCGCCATGCAGGTGCTGGGCGATCTGGCCGCCCACGGCAATTCCACCGCGATCACGACCTTGCAGACCCAGGCGACCAGCGGTAATGCCGGCGCCATCGCCGCCATCGAATCGGCGCTTCAGTCGGGGGACAAGTTCGCCATCGGTCTGACCGAGACCTTGATCAAGGGCGGTCAGATGCATCTGTCCGACCTCGAAGCCGTTGCCGCGCAAGGATCGGGGGCAGCCATTACCGTGTTGGGCGATCTGGTCGTCGCGAATACCCCCGGCGCCTCGCAAGTGCTGGACACGTTGCTGCAAGGCAACGCGCCCGGCTCGGGATTCTTGGCCGCATCAATGGTGCTGAGCGGCACCATGACCATGAGCCACTTGGTTGCATTGGCCCAGAACGGCGCGGGCGGCGCCGTCGGCGCGCTCGGCAAATTGGCGAGCGATCCCACCAATGGGGCGACGGCGGTCAGCACGCTCGAAGCTTTGATCACCGGCGGGTCGAGCTTGGCTTCGAACAGCCAAACCACCTTGACCAACCTAGCCTCGGCGGGGAACGGGGCGGCGGTGGACGCGGTTAACGCATTGGCCACGATGCGCAATGCCGACGTCACGGCCATCGAGAGTGCAATCACATCGGCCCAAAACAGCTTGCAGGGATTGACCGGCAGCGCCCTGAACAACGCCATTGCCAATATCGTTTCTGGATTGAGCGGCCTGCACGGCGGCCTTACCCCAGGCTCGATGGCGGAAAGCATCGGCGCCGCGATGTTGTACAATCTTTCGGGCGGCAATGCCGCGCTGCAACTGCAATTGTGCGTGCAGTATGGCGCCCAATTGGTCACCGGCGCCCTGGCGGTGGCCGATACGATGGTCGATCGCGATGCCGGAACCGAGGCGGCCACCGAGATCGCCACGCAGGTGCTGGAAGCGGCGGGCGTCGGTCATGCGGCCGAGGTCAACGCCGCGTTGGGTTATGCCATCGACATTGGCTACGCCTTCTTGGAAGGTAAGGGCTATTTGGATAAGGCTGCGGATGCCGTTGCCATCGCCGATGATCCCACCAGCGCCGAAGCGTGGATGGATATGGGCGCCGACCTTGCCTCGGACAAGGTGATGGACGCGGCACTCGGGGATGCCGCGCCTGGGGTTGGGGCGGTTGAATTGGCCTGCGTTCTGATCCAATCAAAGGCGGTATCGGACACCTGTGCCACGCTCTTCGGCGATTCGAATAACGCCGCCATTCAGGCGACGGCCAAGGCCTACCAGGATGCCATCGACGATACGGGGAAGTTTGTCTCCGATGCCATCAAACAGGATTTCGAAGCCCAATACGATATGCTGAAGAACAGCCTGGACTGCGCCAAAAACCTGGGTGAGGCGTTGCTGAGCGGGAACGTCGCCGGCATGGCGGATGCCGCCAAGCAATTCGTCACCGCCCAGATGGCGGTGGTGGTCGATTCGGTCACCAACGTGGTGGGCGATGCCTCAAAAATATCTTCGGAGGTGGAAGACAGCGTGTCCACCGCCGAGGAATCCATCAATGCCGCCGCCATCAGCAACCTCAACGCGCTCGGTCTGCCCAACGGCTGTTCCGAGGTGATCGCCGATGGCCTTTCCGTCATCACCAACGCCTACCTGGAACCGATGCGCGATGGCGCCATTGCCGTCCACCTGATGGCCGATTTGGCCGAACAGGGCTTGAAAGCGGCCGGCACTTGCCTGTGTGATCTCGCGCACGGCGACGTGTTGGGGGCGGTGAGCGCCGTTGGCGACCTCATCTCCAATGGTGTGAGCGCGGTGGTGGATGCGGTCGAGCAGATGATTCCGCAGTCACTAAAGGACGCCGTGGCCGGAGCCGAGAAGGCGGCCGTGTTCCTTGCCAACATGGCGGCCGAGGGAATAAGCGAGGCGGCGGAGGCGATCGGCGAGGGCATCGCCGAGGGCGCCGAGGTCGTCGCGCAAGCGGCGAGCGCGGCGGTCAACGCCCTGGAAAACGATTTGGCCGAGGGAGCGGTCACGGCGGTCAACGCCCTGGCCAATTTCGCCACCAACGGTATTCCCGGTGCCGCCAAGGCTATCGGCAATGCGCTGGCCAGCGCCGGTGATGCCGTCGCGGAGGCGGCCAGCGAAGCGGTCAGTGCGTTGGAGAGCGCGGCGGTCACGGGCTGTGTCGAGGCCGCTCATGCCCTGGCGAGTTTCGCCGAGGCGGGGATCGACGGCGCGGCGACCGCCATCGGCAATGTCGCCAACGCCATTGGCGCGGCGGCCTCGGCGGCGGCGCAGGCGGCTATCCACGATGTGGAATTGGTGGCCGAGGAAGGGGTCCAACTTGCCACCGAAGCGTTGGATGATGTCGAGGATATCGCCGAATCGGTTGCCAACGACATCGATGCCGCGCTTCACAAAACGGAGGAGGCGCTCAATCCCGCCAATTGGTGAGGGCGGAACGTGGGATGGGGGCGCGTCGGCATCGGGGCGCCCCATTCAGCGCTGGGATGCCAAACGCCCCACACCGATTAACCTCGGCCAAAACACTACTTATGGCTGGATGAAAGCTTCAGGGTAGGTCAATTCCCTTACCTGATACCCCCCCCGGGGCAAAGGAAGAGCCCCGCCCGGAGATCCCGGACGGGGGCCTGTTTCATAAACGAACGAACGGACTTATTTCGTGCCGCTGCCGCCTTCGCCGCCAAGGGCGGCTTGGGCCGCCGCCAGCCGCGCGATCGGCACGCGGAAGGGCGAGCACGACACGTAATCCAGCCCGGCGCCTTGGCAGAAGCGGATCGACGACGGATCGCCGCCGTGTTCGCCGCAGATGCCCAGCTTCAGGCTGGGCCGGGTGGCGCGGCCGCGTTCGGCGGCGATCCTGATCAACTCGCCCACGCCCACTTGGTCGAGCGAGGCGAAGGGGTCGGCGTCGTAGATGCCCTTGGCGCGGTAGACCTCGATGAAGGGGCCCGAGTCGTCGCGGCTCATCCCGAAGGTGGTCTGGGTCAGGTCGTTGGTGCCGAACGAGAAGAACTCGGCGGTTTCGGCGATCTCGCCCGCCAGCAGGGCGGCACGCGGCAATTCGATCATCGTGCCGACGTGATAGCTGATCTGCTGCCCGGTTTCCTTGAACACCTCGGCCGCGACCGTGTTGATCGAGGTGGCCAGCATGTCGAGTTCCTTCTTGGTGCCGATCAACGGGATCATCACCTCGGGCACGACGGTGCGGCCGGTTTCCCGGTTCACCTGCACGGCCGCCTCGAAAATGGCGCGGGCCTGCATTTCGTAGATTTCCGGATAGGTGATGCCCAAGCGGCAGCCGCGATGGCCCAGCATCGGGTTGGTTTCGTGCAAGGCCGCGCTGCGGGCACGGACCACCGACGCATCGACCCCGGCGGCCTTGGCCACTTCGTCGATTTCATCGTCCTTCTGGGGCAGGAATTCGTGCAGCGGCGGATCGAGCAGACGGATGGTGACCGGCAGCCCCTGCATGATGGTGAACAGGTCGGCGAAGTCCTGGCGCTGATAGGGCAGCAGCTTGGCCAACGCGGTGCGGCGGCCCGCCTCGGTTTCCGCCAGGATCATTTCGCGCATGGCGATGATCCGCTTGGGATCGAAGAACATGTGCTCGGTGCGGCACAGGCCGATGCCCTCGGCCCCGAACTTGCGTGCCGTGGCGGCGTCGAGCGGTGTTTCGGCGTTGGCGCGGACCTTCAGCGTGCGGATGGTGTCCACCCACTCCATCAGGGTCGCGAAGTCGCCGGTCATTTCCGGCTGAATGGTCGGGACGGCGCCCAGGAACACCTCGCCGGTCGAACCGTCGAGCGTGATCACTTCGCCTTCCTTGACGGTGGTCGAGCCGACCTTCAGCAGCCTGGCGGCGTAATCGACGCGGAACTCACCGGCACCCGCCACGCAGGGCGTGCCCATGCCGCGCGCCACCACGGCGGCGTGGCTGGTCATGCCGCCGCGCGTGGTCAAGATGCCCTCGGCCACATGCATGCCGCCGATATCTTCCGGCGAGGTTTCGATGCGGACCAGGATGACCTTTTCCTTGCGGTCGTTGACCCAGGTTTCGGCGTCCTCGGCCGAGAACACCACCTTGCCCGAGGCGGCGCCCGGCGAGGCGGGCAGGCCCTTGGACAGAACGGTGCGCTTGGCCTTGGGGTCCAGCGTCGGATGCAGCAATTGGTCCAGCGCCGAGGGGTCGATGCGCTTGACCGCTTCCTTGCGGGTGATCAAGCCTTCGCGGGCCATTTCCACGGCGATACGCAGCGCGGCCGAGGTGGTGCGCTTGCCGGTGCGGGTCTGGAGCATCCACAGGCGGTTTTGCTGCACCGTGAATTCCATGTCCTGCATGTCTTTGTAGTGGCCCTCCAGCTTGAAGCGGATCGCGTTCAGCTCGCGGAAGACCTCGGGCATCACCTCTTCCATCGAGGGCAGCTCGGAATTCTGCGCCGCCTTGCCGATATTGGTGATCTGTTGCGGCGTGCGGATGCCCGCCACCACGTCCTCGCCCTGGGCATTGACCAGGAACTCGCCATAGAAGGCGTTCTCGCCGGTCGATGGGTTGCGGCTGAAGCACACGCCGGTCGAGCAGTCATTGCCCATGTTGCCGAACACCATCGCCTGAACGCTGACGGCGGTGCCCCAACTGCCGGGAATGTCGTGCAGGCGGCGATAGGTGATCGCGCGCGCGTTCATCCAGCTGCCGAACACTGCGCCGACCGCGCCCCACAGCTGCTCGTGAACATCCTGCGGGAAGGGACGGCCCAGCTTTTCCTTGACCTTGTCCTTGTACAGGCCGACCAGCTTCTTCCAATCATCGGCGGCCACGTCGGTGTCCAGCTTGATGTTGTGGGCGTGCTTGTGGGCCTCGAGGATTTCCTCGAAATTGTGCAGGCCGATTTCCAGAACGACGTTGGAATACATCTGGATGAAGCGGCGATAGCTGTCATAGGCGAAGCGCGGATCGCCCGATTTCTTGGCCAGACCCTCGACCGACAGATCGTTCAGGCCCAGGTTCAAGATGGTGTCCATCATGCCCGGCATCGAAGCCCGGGCACCCGACCGCACCGACACCAAAAGCGGGTCGGAGGTGTCGCCGAATTTCTTGCCCAGCGTGGCTTCGACATGGGCCAGCGCCTCCAAGACTTCCGTTTTCAGGGTCTCGGGATAGGTTTGGCCGTTGTCGTAGTAATAGGTACACACCTCGGTCGTGATGGTGAACCCGGGAGGAACCGGAATCCCCAGATTGCTCATTTCCGCCAGGTTGGCGCCCTTGCCGCCCAGCAGATTTTTCATGTCAGCGCGCCCTTCGGCACGCCCGCCACCGAAGCTGTATACCCACTTGGTCATGGCCGTCCTTTCTTATGGGAGGTCTCGACTCCGCGCCCCCACACAAACGCCGGGGCGCGGCACGATAGATTCAAGTCGCTTCTAAGGTCAATTCTCGATTTGGCCAAAGTCCGCGACCCGGCCCATCGCGATACCGATTTCACTTAAAAGTCGCAATCGGTTGTTGCGCAGTTTCGGGTCGTCGGCATTCACCGTCACGGTCGTGAAGAAGGCATCGAGCGGTTTGCGCAATTGCGCAAGGCTGGTCATCGCGTCGCCGAAGCGTTCCGATTTGACCGCTTGCGCCGAACTTGGCCCGGCCGCGGCCAGGGCCTGGGCCAAGTCGCGTTCCGCCGGATCGGTCAACAAGGCGGGGTCCAGGGGATTGGCGCGGCTGGCGCCGTCCTTTTTATCCTCGATCCGCACGATGTTCATGGCGCGCTTATAGGCGGCCAGCAGATTGGCGCCGTCGTCGGTGTCCAGGAAATCGCGCAACGCCGCCACGCGCGAAAGCAGGCGGATCAAATCGTCCTCGGCTCCCAGCGCCAAAACGGCGGCGATCAGATCGTGGCGGATGCCGCGTTCGCGCAAATGCACTTCCAGCCGGTCGGCGAAAAAGCCCAGGAGATCGGCGGTGGTGTCCTCGGCGCCGCGATCCAGCCCGCCGCCGAACGCCGCATGCGCCATGTTGAAGAACGGGATCAAGGGCAGCCGCAGCCGGTTTTCGACGATGATGCGGATGACGCCCAAGGCTTGGCGGCGCAGCGCGAAGGGGTCCTTCGAACCGGTCGGCTTCTCGCCGATCGCGAAGAATCCGACCAACGAGTCGATCTTGTCGGCCAAGGCGACGCAGATGCCCAAGGGTTCGGCCGGCACCGGCTCGGACGGTCCTTGCGGCGCGTAATGATCGGCGATGGCCTGGGCGACCGCCGGTTTTTCGTGGTCGTTGAGCGCGTAGTAGCGGCCCATCACCCCTTGCAGTTCCGGGAATTCGCCGACCATTTCGGTCGATAGATCGGCCTTGGCCAACAGGGCGGCCCGTTCGGCATCGTCGGCGGAAGACCCTGGAACATAGAAGGTTAGATGGCGGGCCAGACCGGCGATGCGTTCGACCTTGTCCGCCACCGTACCGAGTTTGGCGTAGAACAGCCGTTCGATCAGCTTGGGCAGACGCGAACACAGCGTCGCCTTGCGGTCGGTCTCCCAGAAGAACGCGGCGTCCGACAGCCGGGCGCGCAAAACCCGCTGGTTTCCGGCAACGATCGCGGCACTGGCGGTCATGTTCGAGACCACCAGGAAGCGCGGCGCCAGAGAACCATCGGCCTTGAGCAGGCTGAAATATTTCTGGTGCGAGCGCATCGAGGTGATCAGCACCTCGGGCGGGACCGCCATGAAGGTTTCGTCGATCGTGCCGATCAGCACGTTCGGCCATTCGACCAGGCCGGTCACCTCGTCCAGCAGGCCGGGGTCGGCGCGCAGGGTCAGGCCCTCGGCCTCGGCCAGGGCTTCGGCTTGCGACAGGATGGCGTGGCGGCGCTCGACCGGGTCCAGCATCACCTTGGCGTTTTCCAGGGCCGCGAGATAGCCCGCGAAATCCTTTACCACGATGGGGTCCGGCGCCTGGAAGCGGTGGCCGCGCGTGACATTGCCCGCCGTGACCGCCCCAAAGCCGACCGGCACCACGGCGCCGTCGAACAGACACAGGATCGATAATACCGGGCGGACCCAGCGCACCGAACCCGAGCCCCAACGCATGGATTTCGGCCAGGGGAAGGTGGTCAGCGCGGTTTCGATCGCGTCTTGCGCGGCCTGGATGGCCGGGCGGCCTTTCTTTTCGATCAGCGCGAACCAGAATTCGCCCTTGCCGGTGTCGCGCTTTTCCAGTTGCTCGATCGCCAGACCGGTCGATTTCAAGAAACCGTCCATCGCCGGGCCGGGGGCGCCGACCCTGGGACCGCGCCGTTCCTCGGTGGTGTCGGGGGCGGCGGCGGGCAAGCCTTCGACCACCAGGGTCAAGCGGCGCGGCGTGACATAGGCGCGCGCCGCCTCGAAGCTCAGCCCCGCGCGGGTTAGGCCGTCGGTGACCAGGCGGTGCAGGTCCGAGCAAGCGTACGCCTGCATGCGGGCGGGGATTTCCTCGGACAGGATTTCGAAGAGAAGCTCGGCCATGGCTTACGCCTCCTTCCGGCTGAGAAGCCAGCCTTCGCAGCAGGCCTTGGCCAGGGTGCGCACGCGGCCGATATAGGCTTGACGCTCGGTGACCGAAATCACGCCGCGCGCGTCGAGCAGGTTGAAGCGGTGGCTGGCCTTGATGCACTGGTCATAGGCGGGCAGCGCCAGCCCGGCCTCCAGCAGATCCAGGCATTCGGCCTCGGCGTCCAGGAAATGGCGCATCAGGCGGTCGGTGTTGGCGGCCTCGAAATTGTGGGCGGAATATTCCCGCTCGGCCTGAAGGAAGATGTCGCCGTAGCGCACACCCTCGCCGTTGAAATCCAGGTCGTAGACGTTTTCCACCCCTTGGATGTACATCGCCAAGCGTTCCAGGCCATAGGTCAGTTCCACCGCCACCGGGTCGCATTCGATGCCGCCGACCTGCTGGAAATAGGTGAACTGGGT
>CAIULK010000268.1 GCA_903899885.1 uncultured Rhodospirillaceae bacterium | reverse complement strand
TCGCCGGAGAAAATTTGCCGGATTTCGGGGGGTGTTCCACGCGAATCCGGCAATTCGCGATTACTTCGGGACTATGCAGGAGCCAGGAAAACTGCGGTGTTCAGCGATTTTCACGGGCGACTCCGCAGCCTGTGAAACCTACTCGATCCACTCGCCGCCATAGACGCCCCACATCTCGTCGCGGCGCATCCAGCCCTGGAGCGTGCCGAATTCGACGCGGCAGAAGTCGCGGTTGCGGGGGCAACCGACCAAGCGGCCGAAGACGCCGGGTTCGACCTCGGCGACGGTGTCGGCGTTATTGGCGTCCGACGCCCGCAGCGGGTGGCGGCCGCCCACGGTCACCATCATCCGGCGGCCCGACAGCATGCTTTGGTGCACCCAGCCTTCCGACCCCTCCCAATCGCGGATTTTGCGCCAGACATCGAACTCGGCGATCACCTCGACCGGAACATCCTTGCGGGCATAGATCCAGTCGATCGGATATCGCTGGCCTGGGCCGGTGCGCAGATTAACCTCGTCCGACCGCAGCGACACGAAGCGCGGCAGCGGCAGCCCGCTCGATTCCCCCGCGGACACCCAAACCGGGGCAGCCAGAATCAAGAGCAGAAGGACAGCGCGCCGAACCATGGTCTTCTCCAGGGGGGATGCCTTCGACTATAGCAAATCCCGGCGCATCGCAAGGGCGTCCGTGCCTTTATAGTAGCCGCGCCGCACACCGACCTGAATGAAACCGGCCGAGTGGTAAAGCGCCAACGCCGCCTCGTTGCCGACCGCGACTTCCAGGAACAATTTCCGGGCGCCCGCCGCCCGCGCCTCGGCCGCCGCATGATCCAGCAGGCGCCGTCCCAAACCCAACCGGCGGGCAGGCGGCAGAACGGCCAGGGTCAGAATCTCGGCTTCGTCGAGAACAACTTGCCAGACGATCATTCCGACCGGTTGTTCGGCGTTGTCGAGCGCGATCGCCGCTTGGCTGCCCGGCATCATCAAGGTGGTTTCCATCGAGCCGACGCCCCATGGGTCCTTGAAGCAAACACGGTGAATCCCGGCCATCACGGCCCCGTGGGCGACCATCGCCGGCACCAGCGTGGTCATTTCACCCCCGGCAGGGTGACGTCGGCATCGCGCAAATACAGCGGCTGGGGCGGGTGTGTGTTTCCGGCGGCCGCCAGACCGGCGACCACCCCGGCGTCGAGGGGGGCATCGGCCCGGACCCAATCGGGGCGCAGGGCCAAGACGGCGGCGGCGGCATCGCCCGCCACCACCACCCGCCCGTCGAGACAGCACGCGGCCTGAGCCGGCGTCATCGCGGCGGGGGGCCCCAGCGGGGCCAAATCGCTGTCGAAGGTTTGAACCCAAATCTCGGCCCGCTTCGAATCAACGGCGGCCAACACCCGGCACCCATGGCGCTGGCCGGGGGGCACCGCGTGGGCCAGGGCCTCGGTGGTCAGCACGCCCAGAACCGGGATTCCGGCGGTCAGCGCCAACCCCTTGGCCGCCGCCAAACCGATGCGGATGCCGGTGAAGGTGCCGGGGCCGACGGTCACCGCGACGGCGGAAAGATCGCCGATGGTCAACCCGGCCTCGGCCAGCACGGCGGCGACCATCGGCATCACGGCCTCGGCTTGACCGCGCGCCATGACCGCTAGGCGCCGCGACATCACGACGCCGTCCGCCCAAACGGCGGCGGAGCAACAGCCCGTGGCGGAGTCGATGGCAAGAACACGCATGACGAGGTTATAAAGCCAAGATCGCTTTGAAAGGAACAGGAATGCCGCTGGTTCGTATTCA
This sequence comes from uncultured Rhodospirillaceae bacterium, assembly GCA_903899885.1. Lineage (GTDB taxonomy): Bacteria > Pseudomonadota > Alphaproteobacteria > Rhodospirillales > Magnetospirillaceae > CAIULK01. The sequence continues at coordinate 12,298 of CAIULK010000268.1, read as the reverse complement.
TCCGGGGGATTTCGGGGCCGAAATCGCCTTGGCCTATGCCACCGCCGACAATTTCACCGGCCGCGCGATCTACCGCGCCGATGCCGGCTGCTTTCTGGCCCCCGAGGCGGCCGAGAATCTGGCGCGGGCCGCGCGGCAGGCTGCCGGGCTAGGATACCGTTTGCGGATCTTGGATGCCTTTCGCCCGTCCGAGGCGCAGTGGGTGTTGTGGAACCACACCCCCGATCCCGGTTTTCTGGCCGATCCCCGCCGGGGCTCGCCGCATTCGATGGGCGCGGCGGTGGATCTGACGCTGATCGAGGAAGACACCGGCGCGGTGCTGGACATGGGCACGCCGTTCGACGCCTTCACACCCCGCTCGCATCACGGCACTCTTGAGATTCCGCCCGAGGCGCAAAAAAACCGGCTGCTGTTGATTGGTCTGATGACCACGGCGGGGTGGGATTTCTTCCGCAATGAGTGGTGGCACTACCAGCTTTTCGATGCGCGAGCGCGGTTTCCCGTGCTAAGCGACGCCGTCTTGGGCGCGAGCGCGATGATGCCGGGGTAAGGCCCGATATACCTTCGCGTTGGCGAAATTTAGACACAATTGGGGCTATACTGGTTTCTATCGACGCACTCACCGACAGAGGAGGACCCGATGACCCCACGGTTCAGCCCTCCCGGCACATCGTCCGGGCCGTTCTGCCCCATCGACATCGAGATCGCCCCGTTCTCGCTCGACGAGATGCTGGCCGACGAGGTGATGCGCAACATGATGGCGTCCGACCATGTCGATGAACGCTCGCTTTTGGATTTGCTGCACCAAGCCCGCCGGGACTAAGCGCGGCAAGGGGCTAATTTAAAGCACGGTCTGCGGCCATTGAGGCCGCAGCCAAGCGCGCCCAAGCGCGCGCCCGGCGAGGGACATATATAAGGCTCAATCGCGCCCGCGATTTAGCGCGGCGCGATCACCATCACCATTTGGCGGCCTTCCATCTTCGGGAACTGCTCGATCTTGCCCAAATCGTCGAGATCGCCGCGAACCCGGTCGAGGACCTGCACGCCCAGATCTTGGTGGGCCAGCTCGCGTCCACGGAAACGCAGGGTCACCTTGACCTTGTCCCCTTCTTCCAGGAACTTGCGCATCATCCGCATTTTGACGCCATAATCGTTGTCGTCGATGTTCGGCCGGAGTTTGACCTCCTTGACCTCGATGACTTTCTGCTTTTTCCGAGCCTCGGCCTTTTTCTTCTGGGCCTCGTACTTGAATTTGCCGAAATCGAGGATTTTGCAGACCGGCGGGTCGGCGTTGGGCGACACCTCGACAAGATCCAGCCCGGCCTCTTCGGCCGCGACCAGACCTTCGCGAAGGCTGACAACTCCGATCATTTCCCCCTCGGCCCCCACCAATCGGACGGTGCGGGCATCGATCTCACGGTTGACGCGCGGTCCATCGGACTTCGGCGGCGTCTGCATCGGTGGTCTGGCTATGTAAACATCTCCCTCGTCTTGAGAAGCGGGACGCCCGCCCGGCCGCGTTTTTACCCGCGGGCCGGGGTCAAATCCCCATATCGGGCTACGCCGGAGGCGCGCTTTCGGCGGTGAGTGTAGCGACAACCTCGTCAAGCGCAACAACTTCTTGGTCGGCGCCGCCCAGACGGCGCAACGCCACCGTCCGGTTTTCCGCCTCGCGCCGCCCGACGACCAGCATCACCGGGACTTTCGCCTCGGAATGCTCGCGCACTTTATAGGTGATTTTCTCGTTGCGGACATCGAGATCAACCCGCAGACCGGCGGCCTTCAGCGCCTCGGCCACTTCGGCGGCGTAGGAATCGGCATCCGAGACGATGGTCGCCACCACCACCTGCACCGGCGCCAGCCACAGCGGGAAACGCCCGGCGTGATGTTCGATCAAGATGCCGAGGAAGCGTTCGAACGAGCCCAGAATGGCGCGGTGCAGCATCACCGGGCGCCTCTTGCCGCCGTCTTCCGCCACGTAAGCGGCATCAAGGCGTTCGGGCAGCACGAAATCGACCTGAAGCGTGCCGCACTGCCAGTCGCGCCCGATGGCGTCGCGCAATGCGAATTCCAGTTTCGGGCCATAGAAGGCGCCTTCGCCGGGATTGCGGGTCATCTCCAATCCGGCGGCGGTGGCGGCATCCATCAGGGCGCCTTCCGCCTTGTCCCAAATCGCGTCGGACCCGGCGCGTTTTTCCGGGCGGTCCGAGAACTTCACCCGCACGTCGGTAAAGCCGAAATCGGCATAGACCGACTTCAACAATTCACAAAAATCAACGGTTTCCGAGGTGATCTGATCCTCGGTACAGAAGATGTGAGCGTCGTCTTGGGTAAAGGCGCGCACCCGCATGATGCCGTGCAGGGCGCCCGAGGGCTCGAAGCGGTGGCAGGACCCGAACTCGGCCATGCGCAGCGGCAGATCGCGATAACTTTTGATGCCTTGGCGGAAAATCTGCACATGGCAGGGGCAGTTCATCGGCTTGACCGCCAGCGTGCGGTCATCCGGGGTCTGCACGGTGAACATATTGTCGCCGAACTTCTCCCAGTGGCCCGAGGCCTCCCACAGCGAACGATCGACCAGTTGCGGGGTCTTGACCTCGACATAGCCGACCGCCTCGATCTTGCGCCGGACATAGTTTTCGACGATGCGCCACACCGTCCAGCCCTTGGGATGCCAGAACACGCTGCCCACCGCTTCCTCTTGCAGATGGAACAGGTCCATCTCGCGGCCCAGGCGGCGGTGGTCGCGCTTCTCGGCCTCCTCCAGCATGTGAAGATAGGCGTCCAAGTCCTTCCTGTCGAACCACGCGGTGCCGTAGATGCGTTGCAGCATTTCGTTGCGCGAATCGCCGCGCCAATAGGCACCGGCCAGCTTGGTCAGCTTGAACGCCTTGCCCAGCCGCCCGGTCGAGGGCAGATGCGGCCCCCGGCACAAATCGATGAAGGCGCCTTGGCGGTACAGGGAAATCGCTTGGCCCGCCGGAATGGCGCCGATGATCTCGGCCTTATACTTTTCACCCAGGCCCTCGAAGAACGACACCGCCGCGTCGCGGTCCATCACTTGGCGTTCGATCGCCTCGTTGCGATCGACGATGACGCGCATCCGTTCCTCGATCCGGGCCAGATCGTCGGGGGTGAAGGGCGTGGGACGCGCGAAGTCGTAATAGAAGCCGTTCTCGATCGACGGGCCGATGGTAACCTGGGCTTCCGGGTACAGTTCCTTGACCGCCTCGGCCATCACATGCGCGGCGTCGTGGCGCAAAAGATCCAGGGCGTCGGCGTCCTTCGGCGTGACGATCGCCAGGGCGGTGTCGGTGTCGATCACGGTGGACAGATCCCGCATCTCGCCATCGATGCGCACCGCCAGCGCCACCTTGGCCAGCCCCGGCCCGATATCGCGCGCCACATCGGCCCCGGTCACCGGTCCGGGATACTGGCGGACCTTGCCGTCGGGAAGAGTGATGGCGACCATGTCGGACCCTCGCGTTGATATGGAATTGGGCGGAGAGTAAGACCTTGCGAGAGCAAGTCAAGCCGCTGAACTACTTGCCGCCATTGAGGCGGCGGCCAAGGGCGCGGACGCGCCCGCCCGGCGAAGAGCTTTTTAAAGACGACTCACCGCTTGACAGGCCCGTCCCCCAAGCGTAGTTTGCCGCCTTCTCGCGCCGAGCCTTATGGCTTTTCGGCGCGTCGTTCGTCGTAGTTGCAGGGTTTCGTCATGTTCGCAGTCGTCAGCACCGGTGGCAAGCAGTACAAAGTGGCCAAGGATGACGTCATCCGCGTTGAGCGGTTGGCGGGTGAGGCCGGGGGCGAAATCGTCCTGGATCAGGTGTTGATGGTTGGCGACAAGATCGGCCAGCCCGTCGTGGCGGGCGCGTCGGTGAAGGCCACCGTCGTGGCCCAGGCCCGCGGCCCGAAGCTGATCATCTTCAAGAAGCGCCGCCGCCAGAATTCGCGCCGCAAGAACGGTCACCGCCAGGATCTGACCATCCTGCGCATCACCGATATCTCGGTCGGCTGATTAAAGACTTAGGGAGAGCGTAAGATGGCTCATAAGAAAGCAGGCGGGTCTTCCCGCAACGGCCGCGACTCCGCCGGGCAGCGCCTGGGCGTCAAGAAGTTCGGCGGTCAAGCCGTTCTGGCCGGCAACATCCTGGTCCGTCAGCGCGGCACCAAGTTCTATCCCGGCGCCAATGTCGGCATGGGGCGCGACCACACCCTGTTCGCGACCGTGACCGGCACCGTCGAATTTCAGCACAAAAAGCTGGGCCGCACCTTCGTTTGCGTGCAGCCCATGGCCGAGGCGGCCGAGTAAGGCTGTTCTCCAACGCCGCATCGTCTTCGAAGGGGAACGGTTCGCCGTTCCCCTTTTCGTGTTTTAGGGCTCCGCGATGAAATTCTTGGACCAAGTTAAGATTTTCGTGCAAAGCGGAGACGGCGGCTCGGGCGCTTGTAGCTTCCGGCGCGAGAAATACATCGAATTCGGCGGCCCCGACGGCGGCGACGGCGGGCGCGGCGGCGACGTGATCATCGAATGCGTCGATGGGCTGAACACCCTGATCGATTACCGCTATCAGCAGCATTTCAAGGCGCAGCGCGGCCGTCACGGCCAGGGCCGCCAGAAAACCGGCGCCAAGGGGCACGATATCATCGTGAAGGTTCCGGTCGGCACCCAGATTCTGGACGAGGACCGCGAAACCTTGCTGGCCGACATGACCAAGGTCGGCCAACGCGTCACCCTGCTCAAGGGCGGCGACGGCGCTTACGGCAACGCGCATTTCAAGACCTCGACCAACCAGGCGCCGCGCCGCGCCGACGAGGGCTGGCCCGGCCAGGAAATGTGGATCTGGCTGCGCTTGAAGCTGATCGCCGACGCCGGTCTGGTCGGCCTGCCCAACGCCGGGAAAAGCACCTTTCTGGCCGCCGTCACACGGGCGCGGCCGAAGATCGCCGACTATCCCTTCACCACGCTGCACCCCAATCTGGGGGTCGCCACGCTAGACGGCGAGGAATTCATCATCGCCGACATCCCCGGCCTGATCGAAGGCGCCCATGAAGGGGTGGGGATCGGCGATCGCTTCCTGGGCCATATCGAACGCTGCCGGGTGCTGCTGCATCTGGTCGATGGCACCGCCGAGGATGCCGCCGAGGCTTACCGCGTGGTGCGCCACGAGCTGGAAGCCTATGGCGCCGGGCTGGCTGAAAAGCCCGAGGTGGTCGCGCTGAACAAATGCGACGCGTTGACCGAGGAGGATGTTGCCGACAAACTGGCGGCGCTGCGCGAAGCATCCGGCCAGCCGGTGATGGCGCTGTCGGGGGTGTCGGGCCAGGGATTGCGCCCGGCGCTGGGCGCGCTGCTGGAAACCATCCGCACGGCGCGCGAGGAAGACCGAGAGAACGAGGCCGATCCCGAACCATGACCCCGCTGTCTCAGGCCCGCCGCGTGATCGTCAAGATCGGCTCGTCCCTGCTGGTCGAGGAGAACAGCGGCGAGGTGCGGCGCGCGTGGCTGGAAACCGTGGCCGACGATGTCGCCCGTTTGAAGAAACAGGGCCGCGAGGTGGTGATCGTCTCGTCCGGCGCGGTCGCGGTCGGACGGCGTCAATTGGGGCTGGTGCCGCCGTTGCGGCTGGCCGAGAAACAGGCCGCCGCCGCCACCGGCCAGATCCGTCTGGCCCACGCCTATCAAGAAGCCCTGGCGCGCCACGGCCTTAGCGTTGCCCAAGTGCTGCTGACCCTGGATGATTCCGAGGACCGCCAACGCTATCTGAACGCGCGGGCCACCCTCGATACGCTGCTGAAACTGGGCGCCGTGCCGGTGATCAACGAAAACGACACGGTGGCGACCGCCGAGCTGCGCTTCGGCGACAACGACCGTTTGGCCGCCCGCGTCGCCCAAATGATCGGCGCCGACCTTTTGGTGCTGTTCTCGGACATCGACGGCCTATACACCGCCGACCCGCGCAAGGACCCCACCGCGCGCTTCATCCCCGAAGTCACCGAAATGACCAGCCAAATCGAGGCGATGGCCGGCGATCCCGGCTCGGGCTATGGCTCGGGCGGCATGGTCACCAAGCTGGCGGCGGCCCGCATCTGCCTGTCGGCCGGCTGCCGGATGGTGATCGCGCTCGGCCAACCCGAACACCCGCTGGCGGCGATCGAGGGGGGCGCGCGCTGCACCTGGTTCGTCCCCTCGGCCGAGCCCCACACGGCGCGCAAACAATGGATTTTCGGGGCGATGAACCCGTCGGGCTGGGTGATGGTGGACGAGGGCGCCGCCCGCGCCCTGGCCGCCGGGCGCTCGCTGCTGCCCGCCGGACTGCGCGAGGTTCAGGGCTCGTTCCAACGCGGCGACTGCATCTTGATTAAGGACGGCGCGGGCAAGATATTGGGCCGTGGCCTGTCCAACTACGCCGCCGACGAGGCAATCGCCCTAAAGGGCCGCAAATCCGGGGAATTCGAGGCCGTGCTGGGCTGGCGCGGGCCGGATGAATTGATCCATAGGGATGATTTGGTGATGGAGGGGTAATGCGCGTGATGTGCGCTCGCTAGACTTCGCACAAAAGTCCCAACCCCTAAACGCAAACAGCTGAATGTCGGTCTGGTAGCCCACCGTTTTGTCGATAATGAGCGCATCCACGGTGAAGCTATGTGGAAAACGGTTGATCGCCTTTTGACTGAGCTTGACGAATGGCGAACGGGGGTTAGGCGACATCCAAACTGCAATGCTTCAGCACCGTAACTCCGCGCGCGTCATGCCCCCAATCCTTGTCGTTTTGTATTATTAAAGATACAATATCCCTATGATCGAGATCCGCCAGACCCCGGCCATTAAAACATGGTTCGACGGTTTGCGCGATCTCCGTGCCCGGGCCCGCGTTTAGATTCGCATTGACCGGTTGAGCCTGGGCAATCCGGGTGATGTTCGGCCTGTCGGATCCGGTGTATCGGAACTGCGGATCGACCATGGACCGGGATACCGCGTTTATTTCGTCCGCCGAGGCGAGGCTCTCGTCATCCTGCTGGCGGGCGGGGACAAGGATAGCCAAGCACGCGATATCGCGCAGGCCGTCGCGCTGGCAGCCGGGCTTTGCGAGGAGAGGGCAACACCATGGCAACAACCACACTGGCCTGGGACAGCGCGAGCGCCCTTCGTTCGAACGAGGAGATCGCCGCCTATATCGATGCCGCGCTGGAGGAGGACGACCCAGCGATCCTGCTGCACGCCCTGGGCGTGGTGGCACGGGCGCGCGGCATGACCGAGCTTGCCAAGGAAATCGGCCTGGGGCGCGAGAGTTTGTATAAATCGCTATCCGCCGATGGCAATCCCAGCTTCGCCACCGTGCACAAGGTGCTGGGGATTCTCGGCGTCGCGCTTCACGCGGTCCCCGTTCGCCCCGCGTAATCCTCACACATACAACGGCGCCATTTCCCGCCAGCGCCGCCCATGGTGGGCGCGTCCGTCCCAAATGTGCAGGGCGTGGTTGATGCCCTTGTCATGCAAGATGGCGCTGAGATGGCGGTTGTTGTCGAGGAACGGGTCTTCCGCGCCGATCGCCAGCACCACGTCCATGCGGCGCAGATGGTTCAGCCGCCATTCGCAGGAAAGCCGCGGCAAGAAGTGGGTCGGGGTGTGAAAATAGATGTCGTCGTCGTAATAGCCGTCGAACAGATTGCCAAAGCTTTCCACCGGCAAGGTCAGATCGTAACGTCCCGAAAAGGCCGCCACCTTCCAAAACAGATGCGGGTGGCGAAAGGCGATATTAACGGCGTGATAGGCTCCCAAACTGCATCCATGGGCGATCAAACACGGGTGGGGATTGCGCGCCTCCATGAAGGGGACAACCTCGCTCAGGATGTAATCCTCGTACTGGGCGTGACGGCGGATTCGGCCCGATGGGTGGCTCCAGAAGCAATAAAAGCTTTCATGGGCGACACTATCGACGCAGTAAAGCTGGAGCTGCCCAGCCTTGACCTTATGGGCAATGCTGCCCGCGATTCCCAGCGTTTCGTATTCCCAGAAACGGCCATCGCGTGTTGGAAACACCACCACCTTGGCACCGCCATGGCCGAGGACCAGCAGCTCCATGTCGCGTCCCATCCGGGGACTGTGCCAGCGATGGTATTCGCGGTTCATAGCGGGGCGAAAAAGCTTTCCTGAATGTGGCCGAGATCGGCGTCTTGCCGCTTTTGCCCGGAGTACTCGAAATGACCGGCACTGAGTGTGAACAGTGTTTTACATTCGGGAATGGCGTTGAAAATCGCGAACTGACCGGGCGGGGCCACGCACGGGTCGAACAAGGCGGCGGCCACCAGCATTGGGACGGTGATGAACCCGGCGGCAATGGCGGCATCGAAATAAGCCAAGGTCTCGACAACGCCGGGATGGCCGCGGTGATAGGCCTGCACGGCGGCGGCGCTGCCGGTCGAGGGCAGGGTCAAACGCAGCGGATGGTGGCCGAAGGTCGGCACCACCAGGGCGCCGCGCCGAATGCGCGCGTCCCAGGCAATGGCCAAGGCCCCGATGCCGCCGCCGAAACTGACGCCGAGATAGCCGATGCGCCCGGACACCCGCGGAAACAGCACTTCCAGCGCCGAGACCGCCAGCCACAAATCCTCGACGCAACCGCCCAGAATATAATCGCCGCGTTTGTCGATATCGTGCAGAACGTGCCACTGCGGGTCCGTCGAAATCCCAGGCCGGGCACTTCGCGACAGCCCGCGAAAACACAAAAACAGGGCCGCTGCGTCGGTCAGCGGAAGATCGAAATCGGGGCCGTCGCGCCCGCCATAACCGTGGCCGATGACCAAGCCGCGCACCACCGGACGATGGCGCGGCGTCAGCAGCCAGCCGCCGATGAGGAAACCGCCGGTCGATTCGTAGGTGATATCCTGAACCAGCCAATCGGGATGATCGAGCGGCGATGGGGCAAGGCGCGGACGGGGATCTCGGGCCACGGCGCCCCGCCAGCGGGCGCGCCAGAAATCCTCGAAATCCGGCGGCGGCGGGGGGCCGCTTACCGCCAGCAGATCCTCGAGTCCATAGCCATGGGTGGGATCGAAGGGAAAGGAATGGGCGAACATCAGTCCGCCTTGATCAGCGTCCCCACCCCGTGCGGCGTGAACAGTTCCAGCAAGATGGCATGCGGCACGCGGCCGTCCAGAATCACCGCGCCCTCGACCCCGGCCTTCACCGCCTCGACGCAGGTTTCCACCTTGGGAATCATGCCGCCGGAAATCGTGCCGTCCTTGATCGCCGCCTCGACCTGGGCGACGGTCATTTCCGGGATCAAATTGCCTTCCCTATCCAACACGCCCGACACGTCGGTCAGCATCAGCATGCGGCAGGCCTTGGCGCTCGCGGCGATCGCCCCGGCCGCCGTGTCGGCGTTGATGTTGTAGGTTTCGCCGTCCGATCCGGCGCCCACCGGGGCGATCACCGGGATCAAATCCGACTTGTGGGCGATGTCCAGGATATGCGGCGAGATTTCGGCCGGTTCGCCGACGAAGCCCAGATCCAGCTCGGTCGTGCTGCCGTCGGCCTCGGTGCGAAAACGGCGCAGCTTGCGCGCCCGGATCAGCCGCGCGTCCTTGCCCGACAGGCCGATCGCGTAACCGCCCGCCGCCGCGATCGCCGAAACGATCTTTTTGTTGATCGAACCCGCCAGCACCATCTCGACCACCTCGACGGTGGCGCGATCGGTGTAGCGCAGCCCGTCCACCCGTTCGGTGACGATGTTCAGGCGCTTGAGCATCTGGTCGATCTGCGGGCCGCCGCCATGCACGACCACCGGATCGACGCCGACCTGCTTGAGCAGCACGATATCGCGCGCGAACAGTTCGGACAGATCCGCCTTGTCCATCGCGTTGCCGCCGTATTTGACGACGATGGTGCGGTCGGAATAGGCGCGCATGAAGGGCAGCGCCTCGGACAGCACCTTGGCGTGTTCCAGCCAGCCTTGGCGATCGTTCGTCACATCGGTCATCACACGGCCTCCGGCTTGGCCAGGTTGAACAATTCCATCCGCACCTCGGCCAGCCCCGTGCCTTTTTCCGAACTGGTGATCAGCACGTGGGGGTGCGCGGCGGTCCGCTTGGCGATATCGGCCCGCACCTTGTCGGCGACGGCCTCGACCTCGGCGGGTTTCGGCTTGTCGGCCTTGGTCAGGACGATTTGATAAACCACCGCCGCCTTGTCGAGAAGGGCCATTGTGTCGCGGTCGCTTTCCTTCAAGCCGTGCCGCGAATCGATCAGCAGCAGCACGCGGCGCAATTCGGTGCGTCCGCGCAGGTAATCGCGGATCAACTGGGTCCACAATTCGACCTTGCCCTTGGGCGCCTGGGCAAAGCCGTAACCCGGCAGATCGACCAGCATCAAGCGATGGTCGAGATCGAAGAAGTTGATCTCCTGCGTGCGCCCGGGGGTGTTCGAGGTGCGCGCCACCCCGGACCGGCCCAACAACGCGTTGATCAGCGACGACTTACCGACATTGGAGCGCCCGGCAAAGGCCACTTCCGGCAATTGCGAGCCGGGCAGCCCGTCCATGTTGACCACGCCGCGAACGAAGGTGGGTTCGCGGGTGAACAGCAGACGGGCGGCCTCGACCCTTAGCGCCTCTTCCTCGGATGTGCTCACCCCTTCGCCGCCGCCCGGCGCGAGATCACCCACTGTTGCAGGATCGACAGCGAATTGCTCCAAGCCCAATAGATCACCAGACCAGCCGCGAACTTACCCAGCAAGAAGGTAAAGATGATGGGCAGGAACTGGAACATCTTGGCCTGAACCGGGTCGGCCGGTTGCGGGTTCATCTTTTGCTGGCCCCACATGGTCAGGCCCATCACCAACGGCCACAGGCCGATTTGCAAAAAACCCGGCGGATCGAAGGGCAACAGGCCGAACAGATTGAACACCGTGGTCGGATCGGGCGCCGACAGATCGTGAATCCAGCCGATGAACGGCGCTTGGCGCATTTCGATGGTGACGAACAGCACCTTATACAGCGCGAAGAACACCGGAATCTGCACCAGAACCGGCAGACAGCCCGAGGCCGGGTTGACCTTTTCCGCCTTGTACAGCGCCATCATTTCCTGCTGCTGGCGAACCTTGTCCTCGCCGAACCGGGCTTGCAGCTTTTGGATCTCGGGCTGCAACTTCTTCATCTTGGCCATCGCCTCGAACGATTTGTTGGCCAAGGGGAACATCGCCAGCTTGATCACCACGGTCAGCGCCATGATCGCCAGACCCATGTTGCCCAACGCCTGATGCAGCATGCGCAGGATGTAGAAGAACGGCTTGGTCAGGAACCAGAACCAGCCGAAATCGATCGCCAGATCGAACTTGTCGATGCCCAGGCTTTGACCATATCCGTCGAGCAGATCGACGATCTTGGCGCCCGCGAACAGATGTACCCCGTCCTCGACGGCCGAATTGGGGGCGACCACCAGGGGCTGGGTGCGGGTGACATCGACCTGATAGCGGTCGATGCCGCGATCACCTTGATAGATGAAACGGCCGTTGACCTCGGCCTTCTGGTCGGGAATCAGCGCGGCCAGCCAATATTTGTCGGTGATGCCGATCCAGCCGCCGATGGTTTTATGATCGTCCAGGGGGTCTTTCTTCAGGTCGGCGTATTTGTGTTCCTTCAAGGTGCCGTCCAACACGCCCAGCGGACCTTCATGCAGGATGTAGGTGCCCGCCACGTTCGGCGTGCCCGCGCGCGACAAGAAGGCATAAGGGTACAGCGCCACCGGCTTGGGGCCGTAATTCTCGACCCGTTGGGTGACGGTGAACATGTACTGGTCATCAACCGCGATGGTGCGGATGAAGCGAAGCCCGTCCTTGTTGTCCCAGCTCAGCACCAAGGGGGTGGCCGGCGACAATTGGGCGTTGGGGGCGGCCGACCAAATGGTGTCGGCGCCGGGCAGGGCGACGCCCGCGTCCTGGGTGACCCAGCCGAATTCGGCATAATAGGGTTCCCGCGCGGCCGTCGGCGCCAGCAGGCGGATCGGCGGGCTGTTGGCGTCGGAGGTTTCGTGATAGGCGGTCAGCGTCAAATCATCAATCCGTCCACCGGTCAGCGAGACCGAGCCCGCCAAATCCGGCGTGCGGATCGGCACCCGGCGGCTTTGCGCCAGCGCATCGTCCCAATTCTCGGCGGCCGGCGCGGCCGAGGCGGCCCCCGGCAGCGGAACCGGTGCCCCAGCCGAGGCCGGCGCGTTGGCCGTCGGCACGGGCGGCGCGCCCGCCGCGACCGGTGCCGCGCCATCGGCGTGCGGCTGGGAGGTGGACATCCGCCAC
>CAIULK010000267.1 GCA_903899885.1 uncultured Rhodospirillaceae bacterium | reverse complement strand
GTGGCGGCACCGGCGCCGGCAACGCTTCACCCCGCCCACCCTGGCGGTGCCGGCTTGCCCTTTCCCGTGACTGGAAGGTTAGTCTCGTGAACACTCAGACGGCGCGGCCCAAACATATCGTCGTGATCGGCGACGTGGCGAAATCCAACCGGACCCGGGCGATCCTCGACCTCATGGGGAACTTTCGGATTACCGAGGCCATGGTTTACGGCCAACTCGTGGCGGTCGAGGCGGCGGATCTTCTGCTTCTTGACTATGTGGCCGGGGGCGAATGCTGTGCCCACTGGATTCGGCGTATCCGTGGCGGATGCGTCAACCAGCGGCGCGATATCCCGATTATCGTTCTAACCGATTCCAGAATCGGCGACCGGTTGGAAATCTCGGAAGTGGGGCAGTCCATGTTGGCCGGGGCGACCGCCTGCGTGGGCAAGCCGGTCTCGGCCCGGAAATTGGTGTTCGCCGTCCGCGACTGCCTTGCGTGCGCCGGCTGGGTGACGGGCGGGTGGAGCAATCCCGTTCCAGGCCGAGGCCTGGTATCAACCGGCGTGCGTACGGAGGGTGCATGGCATACCGCATGAGACCGGGCAAAACGCCGACCCGTCCGCCGCCCAGGCTGCCACGGGGCGCCGATGCGGAAGTGCGCCGGCTGACCCGGCTTTATGCCGCCCTCAGTCAGTGCAACAAGGCCATCGTGCGTTGCGGCGGCGAAAACGAGTTGTTTCCGGAAATCTGCCGTGCCGCCGTGCGGTTCGGCGGCATGCGGATGGCTTGGGTCGGCATGATCGACGGGGGCAGCCGGATGGTCCGGCCGGTCGCCAGCTTCGGCGACGATCGCGGCTATCTCAAGGATATCGCCGTTTCGCTTGACCCAGACAGTCCATTCGGGGGCGGCCCGACCTCAATCGCCATCCGCGCGAACCGGCCGTACTGGTGTCAGGATTTCCAGCACGACCCGGCAACCGCACCATGGCGGGCGCGGGGTGCGCGTTGGGGGGCATTGGCTGCCTTGCCGTTGTGCCGCGGCGGTGCCGTCGATGGCGCGTTCGTCCTGTACGCCGACGCCCCCGGCTCTTTCGACTCCCGGGAACGCGATCTGTTGGAGGAAATGGCCGACGACGTCAGTTTCGCCCTCGACAATTTCGCCCACGAACGGGAACGCCTGCGGGCGGAAAGCAGCCTGCGCGCGGCGGAAGCGATGTTCCATGGGTTGGTCGATCAATCGATCGCCGGAATTTTTATCATTCAGAACGGACGGTTGAGTTATGTGAACCAGCGCTACGCCGAGATCGCCGGTCAAAGCGCGCCTGACAGCATGATCGGGACCGACCCGTTGCGCTGGGTCGCCGCCGACGACCGCGAGCGGGTCGCGGAAAACTTGCTGCGCATGGCGGGCGGCGAGGTCCGCACGCTTCCGTTCGAGTTCGCCGTGCTGCGCCCCGATGGCGGAGTGGTCGAGGTCGGCTCGAACATCGCCCGCGTCATGCAAGACGGGCGCCTCATCACCGTTGGCATGCTGCAAGACATCTCAGAGAGGAAGCGGGCTGCGAGCGAAGTCCGGCGCTCGGTTCAGGAGCTGAAGAACGCGCTGTTGCGGACGGCGGAAGTGGCGATGGTCCTTAGCGCGAAGCGCGATCCCTACACCGCCGACCATGCGCGGCGCGTGGCGGAGATTGCCGTCGCCATCGGCGCCGAACTCGGATTCGATACCGCTCGCCAGGAAGGCCTTCGGATCGCCGGTTGTCTGCATGATATCGGTAAGATCGCCGTGCCATCGGAAATTCTGTCGAAACCGGGCCGGTTAAGCGCGATCGAGTTCCAGTTGATCAAGGTTCATGCCCAGGCCGGTCACGACGTGCTGAAGGAGGCGGAATTTCCCTGGTGTGTGGCCGACGTCGCGTTGCAGCACCATGAACGCATGGACGGCAGCGGGTATCCGCATGGTCTGGCGGGCGAGGCGATCCTGCCCGAGGCCCGGATCATGGCGGTCGCCGACGTGGTCGAGGCGATTTCCTCGCACCGGCCCTACCGGGCCGCCTTGGGAATCGAAAAAGCCCTGGCCGAAATCGAGCGGGGGCGCGGGACGGTCTACGACACCGACGCGGCGGCCGCCGGCCTGCGTTTGTTTCATGAAAAAGGATTCAGCGTACCGGTCTGATCGCCCCTGTTCGGGAGTATGCGAAGGCGGCGGTTCCGTTCCTTTATCCCCGCTTGACGACTTCCGAGACGGTAGCCGCCAGATGGTCCTCGACGATCACCACTTCGGCCTTGGCGATGCGCTGCTGATTGACGTACAGGTCGATCGGGTCGTTGACCTTGCGGTCCAATTCCACGACGGCGCCACGGCCCAGTTTCAACAGCTGGGCGATCGGCAGGGTGGCGGTGCCCAGCACGGCATACACCTCGACCGACACGTCATAGACCGCGTCCTTGGGTGCCTTGCCGATCGGTGTGTCGTTTGCCGCCATGATTTGTGCCGCCTTGAAAAGGGTTCCACAAACTATGGGGCTTTACGAGTTAACAAACCATCACTTCACGCGATGAACAGCGCCTTCAACTCGTCGAAATCGTCGTCCATGACGAAGGGCACCGCTTGGGCGAAGGTGTCGAGCACGATCACCGCGTTGACGGCGGCGTCGCGGTCGCAGGCGGCGCGGACGCGGTCGGCCATGCCGCGGTTGACCAAGGTCGCCGCGTCGTAGCTTTTGCGCAGGCCGCTCATGTCGATGGTGGCGCGGCCATCCTTGGCGTTGTCCAGGAATTCCCGCAAAAGGTGGGTGGAAAAAGCGCGGAATAGGGTTTCCGTATCGCCGGCGAAGGGCAGATGAAAGCGCGCCATCGGGCGCAGGAACGCCAAATGCGGGCAACCGCAGGTCGCCCCGATCAAGCCGATCAGTGACGCCATGCCGTGCTGGATGGCCATCTTGCCGACGATCGAGCGCTGCTTGGTGGTAACCTCGATCACCGCCTTTTCATAGGAGTAGAAGCGGGCGAAGTGGTCAAGGAAGCCAGCCAAGCCAGCGGCAAAGGGGCAGATCTCGCCGCTTAAGGGGCAATGTTCGCAGCGTTGGAACGACAGCGCCGCCCAGAACGGCACGGGGCCGGGTTCGGGGATCAGGCGGAAGGTGTCGCGCTCGAAGCGCAACGTGATCTCTTCGTTGACGCCCCCGGCCAGAATAAAGCGATACGAGATGGTGACCGGAGTATTGGCGTTCATTGAGGGGGGGTATCCTCGGCGGGAGGGGGAGCGGCGGGCGGCGTTTCGGCGGGGGCGGGCTCGGCGGCCGGATCACAACTGTCGTTGGCCGGGCACTGATCGACGGCGGTCGCCGGACGGATTTCCCATAAGGTGCCGCGCGTGCGGGTCAGTTCGCCGCGATGACTGGCGTCGAAATACAGGCGGCCGCTGACCCGGATGCGGGTGCCGATCAAACGGGTGAGGCCCGCTTCGCCGCCCAACTGGGTGCGGACCACGGCGGACGGCACAACGGCGATCACCGCGTCCTGGCGGTTGCTGCCCAGCCACAAACGCCACGTCCGGATCGCTTCGCCCTTGCAACCGGGTTGGCGGCGGTCGATCGGGCGGATACGTAACAGATCGCCGTCGGCGGTGACGAAGGCGCGTTCCATCCGGGGCGAGGGCTGGCGCGGGGTTTTGAGCAGATCCTCGAGGTCGATCTCACGCGGGGTTCCCGGCGGCGTGACGGGTAAATCGCCGGGGCAGCCGCCAGCGTAACCGGCGTGGCCGAGCAGCAAAAAAACGGCCACGAAGCCGAGACGGAGAATCGAGAGGCGCATGGGCCGGGAGTATGTCCGATTTCAAGCCGTCAGGCGAGAGCCCGATCGACGATTTCCCGGGTGTCACGCGAAAGATCGCCTTGAGCCGACAGCCGTTCCAGCGCCGACCGCATCTTTTGCGCGCGGCCTTCGTCGAATCGCCTCCAACGAATCAGTGGTTTGACCAAGCGTGCCGCCAGTTGCGGGTTGGCTGGATCAATCGCCAGGATCCGTCCGGCCAGGAAATCGTAGCCGGTGCCGTCCTCGGCGTGGAACCAGCGGAAATTGCCGATGAAACCGCCGATCAGGGCATACACCTTGTTCGGTTCGCGGATGTCGAAGGCGGGATGGTCCAGCAGCGCTTGCACGCGCCCCAGAACACCGGGATCATCGGCTCCCGCTTGCACCATCAGCCATTTGTCGATCACCAAGGGATCGTCGCGCCAGCGGTTCAAAAACCAGTCGAGCGCCGGGGCCGCCGCGTCGAGGCCGGCATCGACCAGCGCGGTCAAAGCGGCGAGGCGATCGGTCATGCCGCTGGCGGTCTGGAAATGCGTTTCGGCCCGTCCGGTGTCGCCGGGGCCGGTCAACAGCGCCAGGGCGCGGTTGCGTAGCGCGCGCCGGCCCATCGCCGCCCCGTCCAATGTCCAGACCGGGTCGTTGAGCAGATCAAAGAGGGCGGCCAGCGGCGCTTGGAACCGCGATGCCAGCGACCGGCGAACGAACCGGTGCGCTTGATACAAGGCCTCGACATCGACGTGCGGCCGTTGTTCCGCCAGAACGCCAAGCGACGGCAGCAGCAGCGCCTCGGCGGCGAAGGCGGGGTCCTTCAGGGCATCCGCCAGCACACGGCCCCAGGCGGCAACGAAACGCTCGTTCATCTCCGGGCGGGGGGTGCCGGTCAGTCCCAAGATCATCCGGCTGGCCAGATCCTGGCCGGCCTCCCAGCGGCGGAAGGGATCGTTGTCGTGCGCCATCAAGAAAGCGAGATCGGCATCGTCGAACGGCGCTTCCAGGATCACCGGCGCCGAGAATCCGCGCAGCAGCGACGGCACCGGGGCGTCGGCGACATCCTCGAACACGAAGGTCTGTTCCGCCTGGGTGATGTCGAGCACGCGGCTGGCCCCTTGGGCGGCGTTTTCGCCCTCCAGCCTCAGCGCCACGTCGCCGTTGGCGCCGGCCAGTCCAAGCCGCAGCGGAATATGCAAGGCGGGTTCGCTCTGACACACGGTGAGGTGAAAGCGGGCGGTGGCCGGGTCGTGCGACCACGCGGCCGACAGACGCGGGGTTCCCGCTTGTTCGTACCAGCGGCGGAATTGGGAAAGATCAACCTTCGAGGCATCTTGCATCGCGCCGACGAAATCGTCGCAGGTCACGGCTTGGCCGTCGTGGCGGGCGAAATACAGATCCATGCCCTTGCGGAAGCCGTCCGGCCCCAGCAGCGTGTGGATCATGCGGATCACCTCGGCGCCTTTTTCATAGACCGTCGCGGTGTAGAAATTGTCGATCGCGATATAGGATTCGGGGCGCACCGGATGCGCCATCGGGCTGGCGTCTTCCGGGAATTGGCGGGCGCGCAGTGCCCGCACGTCGAGAATCCGTTCCAGCCCCCGGCTGCCTTGATCGGCGGTGAATTCCTGGTCGCGGAAAACCGTCAGGCCTTCCTTCAGGGTCAGTTGGAACCAGTCGCGGCAGGTGACGCGGTTGCCGGTCCAGTTATGGAAATATTCGTGGGCGATCACCGATTCGATGCCCTTGAAATCGCCGTCGGTGGCGGTGTCGGGCTTGGCCAGGACGAATTTCGAATTGAAGATGTTGAGGCTTTTGTTCTCCATCGCCCCCATGTTGAAATGCGACGCGGCGACGACGTTGTAGACGCCCAAATCGTATTCCAGCCCGAAGACCTGCTCGTCCCAGGCCATCGCCTTTTTCAGCGAGGCGACGGCATGCGCGGTTTGGTCGGCGGCGCGCGGCTCGACCCAGAAGCGAAGCGCCACGCCGCGTCCGCTTCGGGTGATGAAATGATCCTCGATCAACGCCAAATCGCCCGCCACGGCGGCGAACAGATAGCAGGGTTTGGGGAACGGATCGTTCCAAACGGCGCGGTGGCGGCCGTCGCCACAATCGGCGTCATCGACGAAATCGCCATTCGACAGCAGCACCGGAAAGCGGGCGCGCTCAGCCTCCAGCGTCACGCGGAAGCGGGCCATCACGTCGGGGCGGTCGGGGAACCAGGTGATGCGGCGGAAGCCCTCGGCCTCGCACTGGGTGCACAGCATGTCGCCCGAGCGGTACAAGCCCGACAAGCGGCTGTTGCCCCAAGGATCGATCCGCACCAGGGTTGTAAGGAGTACCGGATCGGTTCCCGGAACCTCAAGGATCAACTGTTCGCCCTGAATGCGGTGCGGCACGCCGCCCGCCTCGACCGACAGGGTTTCCAGGTCGGCACCGTCCAAAACCACCGGCCCCGGGCGTTCGGGCCGGATGTTCAGGGTTGAGCGGACCATCGCGTGGTCGTCGAAAAGGCGAATCTCCAGATCGACGGTGTCGATGCGGAACGCCGGGGCCACATAATCGGCCCGCCGGATGACGGATGAGGACATGGATGTTTTTAATCCGAAAACCCGCCCGGCGGCAACCGTCGCCGTCCATCGCGCCGTGAGCGGTTATTTGAAATAATCATCGATCAGTTTTCTGTATACGGGGGCGTGGTGTTGAAAGAACGTATCCGTTTTGGCGGTCGGGTAATCATAATATTGCGTGGGGTCGCTGTTTCCAACCAAGCCTATGACGTTCCCGGCAGGCATATAGCTTTGCGACCCGGCCTCTCGTTCAGGTTTGTAATTTCCGGTAAGAATCTCACCCTTCCAGTATTCGGTGATAAACCGGCTTTTGCTTCTCTCGATTTTGTCGGATAGCCCGTCTTGCAAGCTCCGCGCGATCCATCCCCGGATCGCATTAAATCCTGTTTCCGCGAGGTTTATTGGGCCGTCACCGTCCGTTTCCGCCAACGCGTCGGCGAGGGCATCGGCGACGAGCGCGTGCGTTTCGGGAACCATGGTGACCGGATCGTGCGTGTTCTGAAATACGTAGGCGGTTTCGCCTTGATTGCTGACGCGGGCGAAGTCGAGGGCGAACTGGACATTCCCCGGGCGCGGCTGGGCGAATACATACGAGCGGAGTGTCCATTCCGGTATGCCGAACGGGTTCTTGCCGCCATCAATGGGATGGAGTGTATGGAACAAAAGCGCGTGTGCCAGGGTGGCGAGCGCGGCACCTTGGCTGTGTCCGGTCAAAATCAAGGTGCTCCCCTTCGGCACATTGCGTACCAAGTACGGCAGCGCCCCGTATTTCGCATCAAATAACGACTGGACGACGGCGTAGGCGAACCCGGAGTGAATTTCCGCGCGGGGAATTTCGGCAAACGTAAGAGGAAGAAAGTTCCCCCTCGGAATTTCCACGCCATTTTTTGCTGGAATTGTCGCGACAAGGGCGTCCTCGGCGACGCTTTTCCAGTTTTTTATGACGGTACCGCGAAACGCCAAGGCGTACTGGTTCGTCTTCTTGTTGTGCCAGAGGGTCCAAGCATTGTTGAAAGACGGAAACCCGTTCTGGGTCGGATCGTGCCGATTTATGTTCCCATGATCCTTGGCATATAAGGATCGGCTGTCCAATGTTTCGACAGTTTCGCGGTCTTTAACCGGTTCCAAGTCCTTTATGGCATTTTTTCGCACGGAATAAAAGTTAGGTGCTCCATCAAGCTCGCGATCGTCTTCCGAGTCCAAATCCACGCAAAATTCGATCATCGCCAAAACGTCGTCCTGACTCTCTTTTAATGATTTCGGCTTGCTTGCGAATTCACCGTGACCATTGTACGCGCTGAAAAACTCGGGCGAGGACTTTGTTGGCATTTCGGCACACCCCGTGCAAAGTGCCAGGCCGATGAAAAGGATCGGGTAGGAGTAAATCCGGTGGAGCAGTATCATCGCATTTCTCGCCTTGCCGGGGCCATTCGTTGGAATGTGTGGCGCCAGTTGCCGTGGCGAGCGTACCGGTGCCTCGCGGTTGTGTAAAGTGGTCGGATGTCTCCCGCGTCGCGCTGAATTCTCGTTGGCGGCGCGGCCGAGGTTCTCGTCTCACGGACAGGCTTTCCTCCGCCCGCCGATTGCCGTTAATGTAGCTCCGGAACAGGTCGGACGAGGGAAATCCGGTGCGGGTGTTGTTGATCGAGGACGACGGGGACGTGGCGCGCTATCTCAAGCGCGGCTTGTCGGAATTCGGCATCGTCGTTGATCACGTGGCGGACGGCGCCGACGGGTTGGAAATGGCGCGCGGGTCGGAATACGACGCGTTGGTCATCGACCGCATGTTGCCGACCCTGGAGGGGCTGGAAATCATCCGCATGCTGCGGGGCGAGGGAGTGCGCACGCCGATCCTGATCCTGTCGGCCTTGTCGCATGTCGATGAACGCATCCGGGGCCTGCGGGCGGGCGGCGACGATTACGTCACCAAACCCTATGTCCTGGCCGAACTGCACGCCCGGCTGGAAGCGATCGTGCGGCGGCGCGACAACGCCCAGCCGCAGACCAAGCTGAAGGCCGGGGACATCGAAATGGATCTGTCGACCCGGCAGGTGACCCGGGCGGGAAAACCGGTGCCGCTGCATCCGCGCGAATTCCGGCTGCTGGAATATCTGATGCGGCACGCCGGGCAAATCGTCACCCGGACCATGCTGCGCGAGGCGGTCTGGGACTATCATTTCCATCCACAGACCAATACGCTTGACGTTCACATCAGCCGCTTGCGCCAGAAGATCGAAAAGGGTTTCGCCAACCCGATCATTTTAACCGTGCGCGGCGCCGGATATTGTCTCCGTGCCGGTGAGTAACTCGCCCTTCGGCTCGGCGACCTTCCGCCTGACCCTGCTGGCGGTGCCGCTTTATGTGCTGGCGGGCTGGGCCTTGCTGGCCTTTGTCTATTTCAACACCATGTCGATCATGCAGACCCGTGTCGATCGAGCCATTTTGGCCGAGCGGCAGCGTATCTTGGAGGACATGAAGGGGCACGGCGATTCGGCCGCCGTCGCGGCGCGGATCGTCGCCGAACGCGGCAGCTCGCGCCTATATCGGCTGGGGGCGGTGACCAATTTCGCGGCGCCCGAGACGGCGCTGCCGCCGCCCGGCGGCTTTTCCGACGCCAAGGTGGACCGCCTGAATTCGGATCATCCGGTGCTGGCGCGCCTGCACGCGGTGACGATGCCGGATGGCACGGTGCTGGTACTGGGCCGCGATTTGTCGGAAGAAGCCGAATTCCGGCGCGTCATCGAGGAGACCCTGGGCATCGCCGTGGTGTTGACCGTGCTGCTGGCGACCATGGCCGGTATCGCCACCAGCCGCTGGGTGTTGCGCCGCCTGGGCCGTGTCAACCGGACCGCCACCGGCATTTTGCACGGCAGCCTGGAGGCGCGCTTTCCGCTCAGCCGCTCGGGCGATGAATTCGATAATCTCGCCCAGAATCTCAACGAGATGCTGGACCGTATCGTCGAGCTGATGCAGGCAACCCGCCAAGTCACCGACAATATCGCCCACGATCTGAGAAGCCCGCTGTCGCGGATTCGCAACCGCCTGGAATTGGCGTTGCTGCCCGGCACGGACCGCGCCGAGCACGAGGAAACCATCGGCGCCTGCCTCGACGATACCGACCGCGTACTCGATACCTTCGAGGCGCTGCTGACCATCGCCCGGCTCGACCATGGGGTGGCGCCCGACTTTCAGCCGGTGGAATTACAAGATCTGGTCGTCGATCTGGTGGATTATTTTCAGCCGCTGGCCGAGGAAAAGGGGCTGTCGATCGAGCTTGGCGGCTGCGTGCCAATGCGGGCGATCGCCGATCCGCATCTGTTGTTCCAAGCCTTATCGAACATCGCCGACAACGCCATCCGTTATACGCCCAAGGGCGGACATATCCGGGCCGGGCTGCGCCAAGAAGGCGAATTCGCGGTGTTGTCGGTTGCCGACGACGGTCCGGGTATCCCCGAAAACAAGCGCGAGCAGGTTCTGAAGCGTTTCGTGCGCTTGGACGCCAGCCGGCATCAACCGGGCACCGGTCTGGGGCTGTCGGTGGTCGATGCGGTGGTGCGCCATCATCACGGACGGCTGGTTCTGGCCGACAACCATCCCGGCCTTAGGATGGACATCGTGTTGGCCGCCGTCCCCTTGCCCAAGAAAGGGTAGGGGCGGAATGCGTTTCCAGATCGTCATCATCGGGCATCCGCACGCCGCCGCCTTCGCGGAAATCGCCGAGACCCTGGTGTTCGGTCTGCGCGCCCTGGGGCACACGGCCAGCGCGGGGATCAATGCTTTTATCGCCGATGGCGTGAATATCGTTCTGGGCATGCACATGCTGCCCGAAAGCGAGATCCTCCACTTGCCGCCCCAGACCGTGATGTACAATTTGGAGCAGGTCGAGGACTCGCTGTTCGAGTGGGCGCCGCAGTTGGAAACCGCGCTCAGGCGCTTCGAAGTGTGGGACTACAGCCCGCGCAACCTTGAACGTCTCGGCGATTTGGCGCCGCGCCGCCATCTGCTGCCCATCGGCACCATGCCGCAATTGACCCGGATCAAACCGGCCGCCAAACAAGACATCGATGTTTTATTTTACGGCGTCGTCAACGAGCGCCGCCGCGTCGTGCTGAAGGCGATCCAGGATCGCGGCTTGATCGTATCGGCGATGTTCAATTGCTATGGCGCCGCCCGCGATGCGCTGATCGCGCGCGCGAAACTGGTGGTCAACCTGCACAAGCACGAGGCGCAGGTATTCGAGGTGGTCCGGGTGTCGTATCTGCTGGCCAACCGCAAGGCGGTGGTTGCCGAAATATCGCCCCAAACCGCGATCGATGCCGATCTGACCGGGGCGGTCGCCGGGGCGGCCCGCGACGATATCGCCGAGGTCTGTCACCGGCTGGTACACGACAGAGCGGCGCGCCAAGCGTTGGAGCGGCGCGGTTATCGGGCGATGTCGGCCCGCCGGGAATCGGATTTATTGAAGGTCCTGCTGGACCAGCGCGCCAACATGACAGGCGCGTCATAATTCATTCATGAACAAAATGGGTTGGGCTGACACCCTTTTAATCAAGGGCCAAAGGGCATGTCATGTTCACGGTGTAGAATTCCTGTAAGTGAATTATCTTACAGGAGGCATCGGTGGCCCACAATCATTCCGCGACATTTGAATCGTTTTCGGTCTTGAGCTTCGCCCGGGTTTGGCGATTTCTTGACCAATTCTTCGCCCTGACGTTTGCCCGGCGGGCGCCGCTGGAAAAGCCTTTCCCGTTCTTTGGTGAATAAGGCGATGGATACCCATTTGTTTCTCCCCGTGGCCGGGGTTTCGGTCGATCTGTGGGGATTGATCGCGGTCGGCGGCGGCGTTGGTCTGCTGTCGGGGATTTTCGGGGTCGGCGGCGGCTTCTTGCTGACGCCGCTGTTGATGTTCATGGGGATTCCGCCAACGGTCGCGGTGGTTACCGGTGTGATCCAGGTGTTCGGCTCGTCGGCGTCGGGCGTCGTCGCCCACTGGCGGCGCCAGAATGTCGATGTCCGCATGGGCCTGCTGCTGGCGGCGGGTGGCGTCGTGGGGTCGGTTCTGGGCGTTTGGCTGTTCGCGGTCTTGAAGGCCATGGGCCGGATCGACGGTGTGATCCAGTATTCCTATGTCGTCTTCCTGGGTTCGGTCGGCGCCCTGATGTTGGCCGAGGGCGCGCATGCGATGGCGGGCGCCGGGGCCGGACGTCCGGCCCGCACCTATCGCTGGGGTTGGTCTGATTGGCCGGGGCGGATGAGCTTTCCCCGCTCGAATCTAACGATCAGTGTCATTCCGCCGCTGGCGGTGGGGGTGTTGGGCGGCGTGCTGGCGGCGATCATGGGGGTCGGCGGCGGCTTCATCATGGTTCCCTTGATGATTTACGCGCTGGGCATGCCGACGGCCGTGGTGGTGGGAACCTCGCTGTTCCAGATCCTTTTTGTTACCGCCAATGTCGCGATCGTTCAAGCGGCGACGACGCACACGGTCGATATGCTGCTGGCGGGCATCTTGGTGGCGTCGGGCATGGCTGGCGCGCAGATCGGCGCCCGGCTGGGCGGTGGCCTGAAGGCGGAACACACGCGGGTCCTGCTGGGCGCGCTGGTTCTGCTGGTCTGCGGCAAGATGGCGTGGAGCTTGTTCGGTTCGCCGATCGAGCTGTTGTCGAAACTGATCTAGCCCCTTGGATCGGCGCCTTCGATGAAGGCGCCGATCAGAGCGGTGATCCCGGTGTTGTCCGCCGCACGGCGGTGACGGCGGATGGTCAGGGCGGCAAGCGCGCTGTGCAGACCGACGATTAGATCGAGATCGTCCTCGGGCGAGGTGGTCCGCGTCGGTGAGCGCAGGGATCGAAGGATCGGTTGAAACAAACGGGCGTTCAACGTGGTCAACCATCGGGTGGCGGTGGTGTCGTCCTTCAAGCTGGCGAAAAAGAAAAGCCGAGCCCGTTCATATCCGAAATCGCCGCCGAGATAGCCGCGATAGAAGTCGTCCAGCCGCGCGGCCAGGGAGCGCGAGGAATCGGCCAGCACGCCGTCCCAATCCGGGTTCCAATCGCGTTCGAAAATCTCGCGGAAGACGCGGTCGATCAGCGAGTCCTTGTCCGGGAAATAGCGATACAGCAGCGGTTGGGTAATGCCCAAGCGGTCGGCCAATCCACGGGTTTGGCCCTCGAACCCGAACTCGGCGAAAAAACGGATCGCCCCTTCGAGGATGCGGCCCTCGCGTTCCTGCCGCGTCAGGCGGCGGTGCCGCTGCTTAGGCTCGTTGGGGGTTAGGGTGTCCATAAAATGTGCGCATCTGTTTAGTGAGTGATATTTAATCACTTGTAGCATGGCGTCTTCAGTCGGCCAACCGGAAAAGCGGCATGGAGCGGCTTGAGCTGGTACGCCGGTTAATGGCACACTCCGGCCGGGCTGGCTTGGGGTATGGGCGATGTCGCTGTGGAAAAAGCTGGGAGTTCAGATCTCCCTTGTTCTCGTAATGGTAATCGCGTCGATCGGCATGGTGTGGTCCGGCCATGGCGGGGCCGAGGTCGGGCGGGGCGGGCTGTTTGGGATCGCGGCGTCGGCGCTGGTGTTTCTGGGCGCGGCGGCGGGTCTGGTGGTTTTTACCGCGCATCTGGGGCTGACGACCATGCGCACGGCGGCCGCCCTGTGCCGGGTGCTGGTGGGGGTTCAGATGTCGGGCGATCTGTCGCTGCGCGTCCGGGCCAGCGGTAATGACGAAATGGCCGAGGCGGCGCGCGCCGTCAACGCGTTGCTCGACGATATCGAACCGGTCCTCAAGGAAATCAAATCGGTGATGCTGGCGGTATCCGACGGCGACCTGACCGCCCGCGTGCGGACCCTGGCCAATAGCGGGTTGGTCAATGACGTCCGTGCCTCGGTCAACGATTCCTTGGACATTCTGGCCGAAACCCTGCGTGCCATCGCGCGCGATGTTGAGCAGGTCAGCAGTGCGACGGGCGAGGCGACCGCGGCGATCGGCTATGTCGCCGAGGGGTCGGCCCGTCAGTTGACCGCGTTGCGCCAGATGGGGATCGGCATTGATCAAACCACCGACGCGATCACCCACATCACCGAAAGTGCCCAAGCGTCGAGCGCCAGCGCCGAGCAGGCGGCGATGATGGCGATGATGAGCGACATGGAGGTCGAAGGCATGGTGTCGGCGGTCGATGCCATCGCGACATCGAGCAAGAAGATCGGCGAAGTGGCGGGGGCGATCTCGCGAATCTCGCGCCAAACCAACATGTTGTCCTTGAATGCGGCCTTGGAGGCGGCGCGGGTCGGCGAGGCGGGGCGCGGGTTTTCCGTGGTCGCCCAGGAAGTCGGGCGGTTGGCCACCCATTCCGGCCGCGCGGTCGGTGATGTGATGGGGCTGATGACCCAAGTCGGCGAGGAGGTCAGCCACGGCGTGACCATGACCGGCCAGATCCGGGCGTCGATTGCCCGGGTCTCGGACAGCGTCGGCAACAGCAGCCGGATGACCGGGGCGATTGCCATCGCGGTCGAGCAGCAGCAGGCGGCGATGAGCGAGATCAAGGCCAGTGTCGATGATCTGTCGCATATCGGTGAACGCAACGCGGCGACCGCCGAGCAGCTGCAAGCGACCATGGTGGAAATCACCCGTTTGGCCGAGCGGGTGACCGGCGAGGTCGGGCGTTTCAACACCCGCGAGGACCACGACGCCCGGGATATCGAGGAAATTTGCCCGCACTGCACGGGTCTGGATATCCGCAAGCTGGTCCTGGCCGCCGATAAGGCGGCTCAGGCCCATACCGCCTGGAAGGGCCGCCTGTGGCAGGCGATTCGCACCGGACAAAGCCATATCTCGGTCGCCGACGCCTCGGCCGACGATAAATGCGCCTTCGGCAAATGGCTGCACGGCGGCGATTTGCCCGACGGTTTCCGCCAAAGCGGTCATTACGGGGAAATCCTTGACGACCACGCCCAATTCCACCGCGTGGCGGGCGGCATTCTCGACCTCGCGTTGCGGCGCAAGGTCAAGGAGGCGGAACAGGCATTGACACCGGGCCGGGAATTCACACGATTGTCATCGCGTTTGGTTAAACGGTTGCAGGCGATCACCGACGCGTTGGGTTAATATGTCGGCCTAACCTGGGGAGAGGAGGGCGCGATGCTGACGGTGCTGGTGGGCAACATCAAGGGCGGCTGCGGCAAAACGACCATCGCGACCCACTTGGCGGTGGCCTTCGCATTGTCGGGAATGGCCACCAGCTTGGCCGATTGCGATCGTCAGCGATCGAGTCTGAATTGGCTGAGGCGGCGCGGCGACCGTGTTCCCTTGATCCGCGGGCTCGACTGGTCGCGCGGCATCGACGAGACGGCGGGCACCGCCGACCGCTTGGTGATCGACGCCCCCGCCGCCATGCGTCACAAGGCGGTCGAGGAATTGATAGCGATTGCCGATATCGTGGTGATCCCGGTCCTGCCCGGTGCGTTCGACGAAGACGCGTCGGCCTATTTCCTGAAAAAACTGGGCGAGGTAAAGGCGGTCCGCAAGCATAAGCGGGTGGTGGCGGTGGTCGGCAACCGGCTGAGGGCGAACACGCGGGCCTCGATTCATCTTGATCGTTTTTTCGAGGGGCTTGGTTTTCCGGTGATCACCCGGCTGCGCGACAGCCAAACCTATCCGATGCTAGCGGCCGAGGGCGGCACCGTGCTGGACAGCCGCGACCGCCGCGCCCGCGAACACGCCGCCGATTGGCAGCCGTTGCTGCGGTTGATCGGGATCGATTCCTAGAGCGCAATGCACGCCCTGTCCGACGAAGCCGTCTGCGAGCGGTGGATCAGCGACCCATATTTCCAGTTCTTCTGCGGCGAAACTTGGGGTTTCCGAGGACACGTTCTTGAGGTAGAGCCGGTTTGACTTTGTGGAATGGCGTGCCAAGCGGGCCTCGCGTCCAACCCTCTCCCCGATAGATCAGGGGGTTGCGTCGGGTTTCTGGTCGCCCGATGAACCCTTTCGTTCCGGTCGAAGTTCATCGTCGGGCCAATGGAATTTTTCTCCCCACCGGCACAAAACTCCGTCCATGATCCAGCGTCCGTTCCGGCGGATCATCCAATAGGTCGCGGTCAGTTCATCACTGCGTTCGGCCCAACTCATCTCGATCTCCGCCGAGGTCGCACCCGCGCGCAATGTTCGGTAGGTATAGCCGATGGTGCTATGGTCCTGGGCGCAGGACAGCGGACTGAAGTCCAACCCGCAGATGTCGCCCTTGATGTACTGTCCGCCGCACTCTTTCTCGACCGCCTCCTTTTCGGCCAGCGCCCAGGCTGCCTGTAGTTTTTTTGAAAAATAGGGGGCGTAACGCCGTTCGAGGGAACGGTCGCGCCACGGCCTCTTGACGATGAAATCAACGATATCGCTGCGATCAGTGTAAGTTAAATGAACCATAGCGTCCAACGCCCTCTCCGCCTCGGATGCCGGGGGATGGGGGAGCGATGCCGCAGGAATCGTAAGTATTTCCTTCGACTCCAGCGGTTCGGACGTGGCGGCGCCCGGACTGAGCGCCGCCACGACAAGGCTAAGGATGGCGGTATATGACGTAGGGCGGACGATAGCTGCGGTAACCGTGGCCGCCCCACATGTCGCGCTGAATGAAGTCAGATGTCCAGTTATTGCCGTCGTAACCGGCGATGTGCCCCGCAGTATTGCCGCCCGGATAGGGCTGAATAACGACGACATCCCCTGTTTGAGGGTGATAGCCATTGGGGTCCACCGGAACAAAGCCATTCTTCTGAAGCGTCGGTCCCCAGTCCTTGGCTGGCTTCGGGTGGCCGGTCGAGTCGCCGCCGGCTGCCTCAAATGCTTCTCGGAGATTGGCTGCGCACGCTTCATTTGATTGATCGTACGCATTTTCACGCAGCGTGTCGGCAAATTTATCCTTGTCGAAGGGACGTGACGCAGGGTCAGCGGACGAACTGCCCGCCTGCCCCGGACGAGCCATGCCGCCCGTCGGCGGATCTCCAGCCAGCAGAATCCGGCCTTGGCCTCCCGAGGTGTACTCGTTGGGGCCGGTTTCGCCGCCGAAGGCCAGCAGATACTGCCTGTATCGTTCGCGGTGATCCATTTCATCGAAGTAGCGGGCCCAGTCGTGCATGGTGGCGGCAAAGGGCCTGGGAGGTGGCGGCGGCACATCGGCGCCATCGGTCCAGCGGCCATGCCAGTCGCGGGGTTGATCTGCGCTATAGGTCATGGACAGATTCCGTGTTGGTTGCGATTGCGTAGCCATATAACGCAACGCTCACCGGCCATGCAATCAGCAATATTGCGCGTTACGCAATTAATTGCCCTTGATTCGGCAAAATACGATCGCAATCTGAATTGAGAACAGTTTCCCGGCAGGAAGGGTGTCGGGCCGCGTCGTGCCACGCACGGGGCCAGCAAGCGCAAGCGAATGGCAGCGTCAGGAACTGGCCGGTTCTTCGCCCAACGGCTTCCGATGGGGCAAAGCCCGTTCCCTCGCCAAAACCGCAGAGAGGGTTGGATGCCGGTTCCCGATGGGTGGATGGCGTCCCCAAGGGGATTCGAACCCCTGTTACCGCCGTGAGAGGGCGGTGTCCTAGGCCTCTAGACGATGGGGACGAGGGGCCTTGAAGGCAAGGCCCGCCTTATGTCGGAATCAGGGCTTGGATGCAAGCGGATTTTTTGGGGCCGCCGGGGTTAGGACGTAGGTGCCCAAGGTCCGTCCGCTGGCGGGATCGACCACGGTCAGGACCGGCGGCAATTCCGTCGTGGGGGCGGGCGGTTGCGGCTTGGCGCCCGAGCCGCGGAAGGCAATGCCCCACACCAACACCCCCAACCCAAGGGCCAGCAGCGTGGTCATCACGATCACCAAGGTCTTGAGTGCGGTCAGCATCCGGGGTTCAATGGTACTCAAATGTCATCATCCCAAACAACCCTGCACAATCCCGATCCCGTCGCCGACGGGGAAGCCGGGCTTCGCCTCGACAAATGGCTGGCGCTGCGCTTGCCCAGCCTGTCGCGCAGCCGTATCGCCGCCTTGATCAAGGAGGGCGCGGTCACCTCGGCCGAGCGGACGATAGACGACCCGTCGCTGCGGGTCAAACCCGGCCAATGCTTTGCCCTGGGCGTTCCCCCCGAACGTCCGGCCGAGCCCGAGGCCCAGGCGATGGCGCTGGTCGTGGTTTATGAGGACGAGGATCTCATCGTTATCGACAAACCGGCCGGGCTGGTCGTGCATCCGGCGGCGGGTAACCGCGATCAAACCCTGGTCAACGCGCTGCTGGCCCAGTGCGAGGGCAGTCTGTCGGGCATCGGCGGGGTGACGCGGCCGGGCATCGTTCACCGGCTGGACAAGGATACCAGCGGCCTGCTTGTTGCCGCCAAAACCGATCGTGCCCACCGGGCCTTGGCCAAGCAGTTCGAGGACCGCACCATCGACCGCGCCTATCACGCGGTGGTCTGGGGGGTGCCGTTGCCGCCGGTGGGCGAGATCGCCGGGAATATCGGCCGCAGTCCGGTCAACCGCAAGAAAATGGCGGTGGTCAAATCGGGCGGTAAGGTGGCGCTGACCCGCTACCGCGTATTGGCGGTGTATGGCGGATCGGTGGCCAGTTTGGTCGAATGCCGCCTCGCCACCGGGCGGACCCATCAGATTAGGGTGCACATGGCCTCGATCGGTCATCCGCTGATCGGTGATCCGCTCTATGGCCGGGCGCGGCGGACGGGCGCCGACACCTTGCGCCCATTAACCGACTTTCCGCGTCAGGCTTTGCATGCCGTGCGCTTGGGGTTCCTTCACCCCGGGCGAAATGAACCCTTGGGTTTCGATAGTCCTATACCTTCGGATATCAGACACATACTAAAACTCTTAGAGGAACTATAAAAAAAGCTATATCCGACTAACCAGCTGTGGCATTATTGCGGGTAACGAATATGCCCCGGATGGCACAGAAGGAGGCGGATATGGCCGCGACGACACGATACACAGCGACGGCGAGAGACGGCAGCCTGACCCGCTATCTCGAGCAGATCCGCAAGTTTCCGATGCTGGAGGCCGAACAGGAATTATCCTTGGCCAAGCGGGTGCGGGATCACGGCGACGAGCGGGCGGTCGAGGCCTTGGTCTCAAGCCATCTGCGGCTGGTGGCGCGGATCGCCATGAACTATCGCGGCTACGGCCTTCCCATCGACGATCTGATCGCCGAGGGCAATGTCGGCATGATGCAGGCGATCAAGCGCTTTGATCCCGAACGCGGTTTCCGGCTGGCGACCTATGCGATGTGGTGGATCAAGGCGGCGATTCAGGAATATATCCTGCATTCGTGGTCGCTGGTCAAAATCGGCACCACGGCGGCCCAGAAGAAATTGTTCTTCAATCTGCGCCGGTTGAAGGGGCAGTTGCAGGCGATCGAGGCGGGCTCGCTGTCGCCGGAAAACGTGCGGCTGATCGCCACCAAGCTTGATGTCAGCACCGACGAGGTGATGGGCATGGACAACCGCCTCGCCAGCCCCGACCATTCGCTGAACGCCCCCTTGCGCATCGACGGCGACGGCGAATGGCAAGACTGGCTGGTCGATGATTGCGACGATCAGGAAACCGTTCTGGGCGAGCGCGAGGAGGCCGGGCAACGCCACGACATGCTGTCGCGCGCCCTGGGCGATCTGGGCGAGCGCGAGCGGCAGATCCTGGTCAACCGCCGTCTGAACGAGGACCCGCAAACCCTTGAATCGCTGTCGGAACGCTTCGGCATCAGCCGCGAGCGGGTGCGCCAGATCGAGGTGCGGGCGTTCGAAAAGGTGCGCAAGTCGATGGTCGGGATGACGATGTAGGGGGCTGCCCGAAAGCCCTTGCCAGGCGTGGCCGCCGGTGTAATCATCCCCGAAGCGGGAAAATCATCGTCCGGTGGCCGTCGATGCGGATGGGGGGATTTCTTTTTTTTGTCCTGTGGCTGTGCCCGCCGATGGCGATGGCGGCCGATGGTGGCGCCTGTCACTGCTATGCGCACAAGGATGGTCAGACCTGGATGAAGGGGTGCCAAGAAACCATCTATCCCCACGGCGGTCTCGTCGCCACGACCTGCGTTAATATGAGCTGCGAACGCGTCGGGTTCACCCCAACCGATCAATGGGTTCGCCTGTCGGAGGGGAGCGCGGACTGCACGCCCTGCAAGCCCAAGTGCGACATAGCCGACGATACGCTTCCCCGGAAAATGGAGCCCTAGGCGATGGCGGCCAAGCGGTGGAGCATGGCGGAGATCGCGGCGCTGCTGGGGGCGGTCGCGGCGGCGGGAACGGCGCTGCTGTACGCGATGGGCTGGGGGTTCGCCCTCGGCTATTACCAGCGCTTCGGTCTGGGGCTGATGGGGATCGAGATCCCCAAGGAATTCATCGTGATCTGGGGCGGACTGACGCTGACCGAGGGCTGGGTGGGCGTGACGGCGGTGCTGTTGCTGCCCGCCTTTGTGGCCCATTGGCGGGGGGCGGGGCGGCGGTGGACGGTCGGTCTGGGGCTGGTGGGGTTGGTTGCTTTCACCGGTTTGGCGGTGTTTTGCTCGCGTCAGCACGGGCGCGCGGTGGCGGAACGGCAATGGGCCGATGGTCTGCCCGGCCTGCCCAATGTTCAAATCACTCTGGTCGCCGACGAGGCCGCGACGGACGAGGCCTGGACCAAACGCCTGGGCGAGGGCTGCCAACGGCTGCTGCTGCAAGACAAAAGCCGGATCTGGCTGATCCGCCCTGTTCTGGGGGCGAATGGGGCATGGCCGGCGGTGGATGAGCTGCCGCAAGACAAGGTGATGCGCCTGCGGCTGCTGCCCGGCCCGCCGCGATCTTGTCCATAGGGGGGAAACGGGATGAAACGGAACCGCTTGTGCGCCCTGATCCTCGCCGCCGTTATGACCTGGGCCGCCCCGCTGGCCGCCGAGCCGGATTGGCGGGCGGAGTGGCGAGCGCTGAACAATAGCGTTCTCGGTGCGTACCAGGAGGGACATTATAACAAGGCCGCCCCGTTGGCCGAGCGGGCCTTGGCGTTCGCCCGCAGCCACGCGGGCGATCGCGATCCCGATACCTTGACCAGCCTCAACAATCTGGCCGGTATCTACAATTCGCAAGGGCGTTACGGCGAGGCGGAACCGCTGTACGCCGAGGCGCTGCGGC
>CAIULK010000266.1 GCA_903899885.1 uncultured Rhodospirillaceae bacterium | reverse complement strand
GGGTCAAGGGATTGGCGGCATAGGTCAGCTTGTCGAGGCCGATCACCCGGTGCCCTTCATCCAAGAGCCGGTGACACACCGCCGAACCGATGAAGCCGGCCGAACCGGTAACGAGAATGATCATGACGGGGGAGTCCACACGAACGGGGTTTCAAAATCGGCAAACCGAGGAAAGACGCCGTCGCGTGCCGCCACGACCGGCGGTTCCGCCAGCTCGGGCCAATCGATCGCCAAATCGGGGTCGTTCCACGGCAATCCGCCTTCGTCGTCCTTCGACCAATAGTCATCGACCTTATAGAGTACCTCGGTCTGATCCTCCAAGGTTACATAACCGTGGGCGAACCCGGCCGGAACAAACAACTGTAACCGGTTGGACGCCGACAATTCGACGCCGACCCAACGTCCGAACCAAGGCGAACCCTTCCGGATATCGAGCGCGACGTCGAAGATGGCCCCGCGCAGCACGCGGATTAATTTGGCCTGGGCATGTGGCGAACGCTGGAAATGCAGGCCGCGCAACGTGCCCTTTTGCGCGGAGACGACGTGATTGTCCTGTACGAAATCGATATCGAGGCCCGCCTCGGCGGACCGGTGCCGGTTCCAGGTTTCCGAAAACGCACCGCGTTCGTCCTCGAACCAGCGAGACGATAGGACGCGGACGTCGGGAATCGCGGTGGGTATCGAATCGATCATCGGCCATCAATCCAGTTCGAAGGCGTTTTTATAATCGAGTTTTCGTTCCGGGTTCTGCTCTTCCTTTTTTAGAAGGCAGTTGCCCACCGCCAAGACCTCGATCTCGCTGCCCATGAAGCAGCGGAACGCATCCTCGGGCGTGCAGACGATCGGCTCTCCGCGCACGTTGAAGCTGGTGTTGACCAGAACGCCGCAGCCGGTTTTCGCCTTGAAGGCGGAGAGCAGCGCGTGATAGCGCGGATTGGTGTCGGCGTGCACGGTCTGGATCCGCGCCGAATAATCGACGTGAGTGACGGCGGGCAGAACCGAACGCGGCACGTTCAGCTTGTCGATCCCGAACAACGCGTGTTCGGCCGCGCTTATCGGGCGGCGATGGGCCTCCTTCACCTCGACGACCAACAGCATGTAGGGCGAATCACCTTCCAGATCGAACCACTGGGCGACGTCCTCGCGCAGAACCGAAGGCGCGAAGGGACGAAAGCTTTCGCGGTATTTCACCTTGAGATTCAGGGTCTTCTGCATCGAGGGCGAGCGCGGGTCGGCCAAGATCGAACGCCCGCCCAAGGCGCGCGGGCCAAATTCCATGCGGCCTTGCATCCAACCCACGGCCTTTTCCTCGGCCAAGGCCTGGGCGGCGGCCTCGATCACACCGTCACCGGACAACACGGTGAAGATCGCCCCGGCGGCGCTGAGGCGCCGTTCGATCTCGGCTTGGTCCCATTCCGGACCCAGATACGACCCCATCATGGCGTCGCGTTGGCCATCGGCGTGCCGAGCCCCGCCGTGGTGAAGGTGATAGCCCGCCAGGGCCGCCCCCAACGCACCGCCGGCATCGCCCGCCGCCGGTTGAATCCAAACGCCGTCGAAGATCCCCTCGCGAACCAGCTTGCCGTTGGCCACGCAATTCAAGGCCACGCCCCCGGCGAGACAGAGATTGCGAATCCCGGTTTCCTTGCGGATCGAACGGGCCAGCCTCAACACCACCCGCTCGGCGACCTCTTGGATCGAGGCGGCCATATCCATGTGGAACTGGGTTAGCGGATCGGTGTCGGCGCGGCGGACCGGCTGGCCGAACAAGGCGGCGAAGCGGCCGTTGGTCATGGTCAGGCCGGTGCAATAGTCGAAATAGGACATATCCAGCCGGAAGCTGCCGTCCTCCTTAACGTCGATCAGCGTATCCAACATGGTTTGGGCATGGCGTGGCTCGCCGTAGGGCGCCAATCCCATCACCTTGTATTCGCCGGAATTGACCTTGAAGCCGAGATAATAGGTGATTGCCGAATACAAAAGCCCCAGCGAATGGGGGAAATGCAGTTCCTTTTGGATCTCCAGCGTGTTTCCCGACCCGATCGCCAAGGAGGTGGTCGTCCATTCGCCGACGCCGTCCATCGTCAGAACCGCCGCTTCCTCGAACGGCGAGGGAAAAAAGGCCGACGCGGCGTGCGACAGGTGATGCTCGGCGAACAACAGCCGCTCCATCCCGTCGAAGTCCGGCGAAAAGGTTTTAAGGTCCTTGGTCAGCAG
Organism: uncultured Rhodospirillaceae bacterium; assembly: GCA_903899885.1. GTDB lineage: Bacteria > Pseudomonadota > Alphaproteobacteria > Rhodospirillales > Magnetospirillaceae > CAIULK01. Next base: position 31,309 of record CAIULK010000266.1, on the reverse strand, counting down.
ATCCTTTTGGAACAGCTTCTCCTTCAACCAGACCGGCAAGGCCGCGCGGAACGAGGAAAACCCCCTCGGCGCGAAGGATAAATAGGTTTCCAGCAACCGTTCGAATTTCAAGAACGGCTTGTCGTAGAACACCACGGACTCGATGTCGTTTAGGTCGCAGCCCGCTTGCGCAAGGCAATATTCGACGGCATGCCGGGGAAAGGCCGCATCGTGCTTCTTCCGGGTGAAGCGCTCCTCCTGGGCGGCGGCGGCGATCCGCCCGTCCTCAATCAATGCCGCGGCACTGTCGTGATACAGGGCCGAGATGCCGAGGATCTTCATGTCTAGAACAGGGTGTAGATAAACGGTGCCACCGCCGACCCCTGCGACAGCACGACGAGACCACCCAGCACAACCATCATGATCAGGACCGGCAGCAGCCAATATTTCTTGCGTGACCGCAGAAAAGCCCACAACTCGATCAGGAACGACATGGGATCACCCTAAAATTGATGTTTCATCGAACCGGGCCCCGGGCCCGGAGGGCACCGCGCCGACCAGTAACTGGCGGCGCCCGGATCGCGTTTCCGATGCATCGGGTCCTTGCCGCTAAGGCGCATCGCGATCCCGACCGGCGTAACGACCAAGAAGAACAGCAATCCCATCACCACCGGAGTCACCACATGGTGAAGTGCCTGGCCGAAGGCGAACCAAACCCCGTTGAAGGGCCGCAGCAGCGAGGGCTTGATCAAGGCACAGATCGCCACCAGGACCGCCATGCCCAGCGCCCATAAACGCGGTTCGCGTCCCGAAAGCATCGGCAACAGACCGGCCAGCCCGAAAACCACGGCGAAAACCGCGCCGAAACCGCGGTCCGATCCCATTTTCACGGCCTCGCCATGCTTGCGGGCATCATGAATGGGGGAAATTGCGTCGTCCATCGGCAGACCATGAAAAACCGAACCGGTGCCGTACTGCTAACATCGGCGCGGCGCCCGCACAAGCCTTGTGACGAACGCCCGCTATTCCTTCGCCACCGGGCGGAAAAGGCGCCATCCGGCGGCGGCTTCTCGCTCACACGGGTCGAGGGCCTTTCTCATATTGATCCATATACCAGCGAACCGTTTCCTTTAAACCCTCGGTCAGCGGTGTTCTGGCGATCTTTCCTAATATCGCCGAAGCTTTCGAGACATCCGCCATATGTCTGAGGACGTCCGCGGGCCGAGCATTCTCGTATCGAATTTCACCGCCGTACCCCATGATCCCGCAGATCGTCTCGACTATAGACCTGATGGTTGTTTCCTCACCACTGGCAAGATTGACGACCTCGCCCCGCGCGGTATCGGCGAACGCCATGGCGATCATGGCCTCGACCGTGTCGTTGACGAAGATAAAATCACGTGTTTGCAGCCCATCTCCCAGTAGAACCGGTGGCTCACCCGAGAAGATTCGCTTGATCGTCAGCGGAATTACGGCCGCCAAGGCTTGGTCATTCTGACGAGGGCCATAATTGTTGAAGGGCCGCACGGTGACGATATCAAGGTCGAACATCTTGATATAAGACGCCAGCGCAAGATCCGCCGCGCCTTTTCCGGCCGCATACGTCGTTTCGGCGAGAAGGGGATGGGCTTCGTCCATCGGAACGTAGCGAGCTGTACCGTAGACCTCGGAGGTGGACACGTGAAGAAGCCGACAAAACGCGTCGGCCCTCTGAAGTTCGGCCAATGTTAACGCAATATCTAAATTCACCCGGCAGGCCCCCGCTGGGTTAAAAAAGGAATAGAGAAGCGCCTTGGTCGCCAAATTGAAGACTATTTCGGGTTGTTCGCGGTCCATAACGGCGCGCATCGCGCCGAAATCCGCAGCGTCCTCGCGATAAACGGCCAACGCGGACCCAAACCGACTTTGGATACCGGCTAGATTCTCGTCTTTGCCAAGAAAGAAGTTATCGACAACGCCAACGGAACGGGCGCCATCCGTCAGAAGGCGTTCGACGAGATGGCTTCCGATGAAGCCAGCCCCCCCGGTGACGACGAAGCATTTTCCCCTTACGTCAACCAAAGCTGTTGCCCAATTCAATTCTCCGCTGAATTTCCCAAACGAGCCGCAGTGCCTCGAGAGCTGCGGTACCGTTCACCAGTGGGGGCTTTCTCGCCACGATGCAATCGACAAAGTGCTTAAGTTCCAAAACCAACGGTTCACCGGGACGCACGAGAACACGACCCATCGAAAGATCAAACTGGTAATTTCCCAACCCGGTTTCGAATTCGGGGCGATTTTGCTTGTAGACCGCAATACGTTGAGAGGCATAGTCGAGCGCGATGCACCCAAGATCGGAGGTAACCAACATCTCGCGGATTCGATTCTCGGTGATCCGGCTGGCCGTCACGCAAGCAAGCGCTCCGCTCTCAAAGGTTAAAAGAGCCGTTACATAATCCTTGCCCCTTCCTCCCCCGGAGTAAACACCGCGAGCCGTTATATCGACAACTTTATCCGCCATCAATGTCAGAACAATATCGAGATCATGAACCATCAGGTCCATAACAACATCCACATCGACGATACGCGATGATGCGGAGCTCATCCTTTTGACATCGATAGCTTGAATTTTCCGATGTCCTTCCTTCAGCATTTCTGAAAGCTGCTGGACCGCCGGATTAAAGCGCTCGATATGCCCCACGAGAAGAACCACGTCGGCCCTTTCAGCAGCCTCGATCAGCGCTAGGCACTCCGCCTCGGTCGCCGCCAATGGTTTTTCAATAAGGCAATGGATGCCGTTCTTCAGGAGATGAGTGCCGATTTTCTCGTGGGTTTCCGTGGGAGAGACAACGCACACCGCATCGACCCGGCCCACCAGTTCCTCGACGGTCGCAAAACCTTCACATTCATAGGTATCAACCGCGAACGCCCGCCGCTGCGGGTCGGGCTCGACAACACCGACAACATCAACGTTCTTTAAGGATTTCAGAACTCGAAGATGGTTCCGCCCCATGATACCGGCGCCGACGACGCCAAATCGCAAGGAAGACTGCGTCAAAGACTTTTTCATGGAAACCCCTACGACGTGTGGGAATTTACGACCATATACGCGCGACGCTCTTGAGGCTTAGCGAGGGGGGGCCTCAATCTTACGCCCATCCACATCGACATACCCAGCGAGACGGCCGGGATTACCCATCACCAGCCCATGAGCGGGAACATCACGGGTGACGACGGCCCCGGCGGCCACCATGCAGTTCGCCCCTAAGCGAATGCCGCATATGATCGTTGCGTTCGCCCCGATACTGGCGCCATCCTCGACAACGGTCGGGACGATCTTCCAGTCCACGCTATGCGCCCGCGGATACAGGTCGTTCGTGAAGGTTGCGCTGGGCCCCACGAATACCCGATCCCCGATCGTGACGCCGTTATAGATATTGACTCCGTTTTGTATTTTGCAGGCATTGCCAATAATAACGCCAGTATCGACATACACGCCCTGTCCAACAATACAATTGTTCCCGATCCGGGTTCCCTCGCGAACTTTCGCCAAATCCCAAATCTTGGTTCCAGTGCCGATATCGGCGTCACTATGAACTGTGGCCGTCGGATGAATGAACACGCTCGATCGAGTCATGACTTGTTGAAAGCTCCGTTATCAGCTCGGCAAGGCCTTCTCGGGAAACCCACCTCCACGCGAGGCAAAAGGTGGCGACAACGTACTCAGCTGTCAAGGGTTTTGACCTTAAAAGCCGGGGGCCATTGCCCTTGAAGTCCGCCGATTAAGATGATATAGCTGCCGAAAAATGGGTTGTCCGTGGCGTCGGGATTCCGACAATCGAAAGCTAATCATGCCCCCAATCACCTCGCCCCAGACGACCGATATCGACCTTACCGTTGTCGTAATGGCATACAATGAGGTCGGGACATTGGAGGCTGCGGTCGCCGATATTTTGAAGGCAATCTCCAATATCGGTGTTATAGGTGAAATATTAATCGTTGATGATGGCAGTACAGACGGGACGTCGGCTTTGACAGACAAGCTATCCCAGGAAAAGCGCATTGTCAGAGTCATCCACCACCCAACCAATTTATGCGTCGGCGAGGTATGGTGGAGCGGATTCGCAAATGCGCAAGGTCGGTATCTGACGTTTTTTCCGGCGGATGGCCAATTTCCTTCAACAATCATTGAGGATTTCTATCCGCGCATGGCTCATGCCGATATGATCTGCGGCTACATCGACGGAAGGAATCGGCCCATGATCGGCAAGCTCTTATCCAAGGCGGAACGCCTCATTTTCACCATATTATTTGGGAGAATGCCTCGTTTTCAGGGTATTATCATGTTCCGGCGCGGTCTTCTGAATGATCTTGTGCTGAAATCTCCGCGCGGGCTGCGTGGGTGGGTCGTCCAAATGGAGTTGGTGATTCGCGCGAAAAGAGCCGGATGTTCCATTGAGAGTCGATTGACCACGCTTCTCCCACGGTCCCAAGGGTACTCAAAGGTTAACAACATCCGAAATATATATCACAATCTAATTCAGGCTTTTGGCCTCTGGCTTGCAATGTAAATAGGGCATTAAATGACTGTACAGCTGCCTGCCGTTTTCCAAAAGTGGTCACCCCTTTCGCGCGATTGCGGGATGGGGGCCATTTTTATTCTAGCTATTGCCGCAAGAATCGGATTCCTAGTTTATAATCTTGAATTCGTAAACCTTCCACCCACATGGGGTGTGATGGCCCGCGTCGGCCTCGACTTTGCACACGGTCTAAGCACCCCCATGTTCGGTGCCGAGGATCGCGGGATTTTGATATTATATTGGTTAGTAGAAAGGATATTTCCGGCGGTTACTCATACCAAGATCCAAATCCTGCAAGCCCTGTGCGATTCATTGATGGTTTTTGCCGCTGCCGCCATTGGTCGATGCGTGGGCGGCGAACGGGCCGGATTGGCGGCGGGAATGAGTTATGCCCTTTTTCCTCCGCAGTTGTTTTTAGCAAGTTTTCCGGGGTACGAATCCTGGTTCGCGATGACCATGTTGTTAATGACACTTTCGTTTCTGCGCTTGAACGAGGCGCCCTCCAAGCGACTGTGGAAGGACGCGGCAATATTCATAATTTTGTTGCTATTGGCCGCTCAATTCCGATCCATCACCGTTCTTTTTGGTATTGCCGCTGGTTTTTGGTCATTCCTAGTGGCCGTGATGACCGAGTCCCGTCCGCTTCCTCGACGCATCTGGGTCAGGGCGGGGATTTGTCTACTGTCCGGCGGCATCGCCATCGCCTCGAACGTTCTTATAAATCAGGCGATTCGCGGAGAAGCCTCGCCCATACGGGGCGGATATGGGCATACATTCTGGGCGGGGATCGGGCAATATGCAAACCCCTATGGGGTGCAAAACGACGACGCGTCGGTCGGCGCATTTTATACGCGCGAGACCGGCCTTAATGCGCCGAACGCCCAAAGAGACTCGCTTTGGGAATACAATGCGTGGCTGACTCAGCGCGGGATCCGCTTTGTTCAAGAACAGCCTGGGCTGTACGCATCCATGGTAATGCGCCGTGCGCTATCAATTCTGATGCCGAACATGCCTGTGACGATGGTTGCCGACAATCCGGCTTTTATCAAATCGGCTGACGAGGCCGACCGAATTAAGGCCAGAAAAGCAGCACTCGCCGATTTGGGTTATGCCAGTCTACGATTCTGGATGCAAACCGCCGCCAATGATCCGGGTTATCTCTTCGGCCTTGCCATTCGGATAACGCTGTTGCTAGTGTTGCCGACTGGATACCTTGCCGCGCTGATCCTTGCTAAGCGACGTGTTGCGGCTTTGGCCCTGCTGCCATTGGCTTATATCGTCGTCGTTCTCTCGCCCTTTTACGTTACGCCCGTGGTCGTCGCCGCCACCCACGCCGCCACTTTGCCGGTGGCCGCCGCCGGACTAGTATTGCTCGCAAGTCATAGACGCCGGTCCCCATGACGGCGTTGAAAAAAGGCCGTCGCTGACGCTAGGTTAAAAATACGCTGCTACCCGCAGCCAATTTTGCCCTCTAATCGAATGGATATACCATGGCCATCGCATTTATCGATCTCCAAGCTCAACGGCGTCGATTGGGAAACCGCATCGAAAGTGCGATGGCGGCGGTACTCGACCATGGACAATATATAAACGGTCCTGAAGTCGCGAAATTCGAGCGCGGTCTTCGGGACTTTTCCGGCGCGGCGCACGTCGTCACCTGCGGGAATGGCACGGATGCGTTGGTTCTCGCACTCATGGCTTGGAACGTTGGTCCAGGCGATGTCGTATTCGTGCCTACCTTTACGTTTGTCGCAACGGCCGAAGCCGTGGCTCTGGTCGGAGCCACACCGTTCTTCGTGGATGTTCTTCCTGACACCTTCAATATGGACCCCGATCACCTAGCGGCTTCGATTGAAAAAGCCAACGCGGACGGCATGCGGCCAAAGTGTCTGATAGTTGTGGATCTTTTCGGGCAACCCGCCGCTTATGACGCGATAAGGAACGTGGCTAGGCGGTACGGCCTGAAAATCCTAGCCGATGCGGCTCAAAGTTTTGGCGCCAGTTGGAAGGGCGCACGGGTTGGAACGCTGGGCGATATCACGACCACCAGCTTCTTTCCCGCAAAACCGTTGGGGTGCTATGGCGATGGCGGCGCTCTCTTTTGTGAGGACGCAGAGACCGCCGACAAACTACGATCATTGCGGTCGCACGGTGAAGGAAGCCACCGGTATGAGCATGTGCGGATCGGCGTAAACAGCCGCCTCGACACCCTTCAAGCCGCCGTGTTGATTGAAAAACTCGCCATTTTCGAGGACGAACTCGTTGCCCGCAATACAGTTGCTCAGCGTTACGCCTCGGGGCTGAGTGATGTTGTCCAGGTGCCCGTCATCCGCTCCGAGACTGTGTCAGCTTGGGCACAATATACGCTGATCGTCGAGAATCGTGACGCAGTGGTCGATGCGATTCGAGCTTCGGGCATACCGATCGCGGTTCATTATCCGATCGCACTTAACAATCAGCCCGCTTATTCCCACTACCCCGTCGGTCCGGGTGGTGCGTCTGTTGCCATTGACCTTTCCCAGAAGGTCTTCAGCCTTCCCATGCATCCGTACCTAGATGAAGAGACCCAATCGACGATCATCCGGGGTATTCGCGACGCAGTGCGAAAATAGCTCTCAGAACCCTCTTCGGGCCACATCGCCGCTCATGAACAACCCGTCTTTTCCGCTAGATAGGGGACGCACCATGGACCGCGTCGTGATGGGGGTGTTCAACGAAATCGACCACGACGGCCGGGTCGAACGGTGCGCCGACGCGGTGGCCGCGATGGGCTTCGATGTCCTGGTTTATGCGTTGGATTCGGGAAAGCCCTATCACCCCGCGGCGTGGCGGGCGGTGCGTCGGCGGTTGCCCGCGCTGGGCCCCTTGCGTCCGTTCGTGTTCTGGCTGGGTTTCGTGGCGTTCGTGCTGCGCACGCGGCCCCGGCTGGTTCACGCCCACGATTACTTCCTGGCCTTTCCAGGCTGGCTGGCGGCCCGGCTGGTGGGGGCCCGGGTGATCTACGACGCGCACGAGCTGATTCTGCCCGGCGACCACCCCCAACGTTTTTCGGAACGGGTGTTTTACCGCTTCGAGCGGTTCGTCGCGGCCCGGGCCGATGGCGTGATCGCGGCCAATCGCAAGCGGGCCGAGTTGATGGCCGCCCATTACGGCCTGGACCGGATTCCGGCGGTGGTCCGCAATATCCCCATCCCCGAACCGGGGATGAGCGAACCAGACACCTTGGCCCGTTTCCCCCAACTTGCCCGCTCTCCCGGTTTGTTCCGCTTCGTCTATTCCGGTTTTCTGGCGCCCAGCTATGGGTTGGACGGCCATGCCCGCGCCATCGCGGCCTTGGACGGGAATTATCAGTTCGTCCTGGTCGGCGACGGTCCCGCCCGACCGGTGTTGGCGGATTTGGCGGCCCGCGCGCGCCCCGGCGCGATTTTGCTGCTCGACCGGGTGCCGCGCCGCGATCTGAGCGGTGTTCTGCGGTTGGCGGATGCCGGGGTGATCGCCTACGGCACGGTGTCGCCCAACGAAATCCATTGTTCGCCGAACAAGGTCTACGAATACGCCCAGGCCGGATTGCCCTGCCTCGCCAACGACAATCCGGGGCTCGCCGCAATCCTTGAAGAAGGCGGCGTCGGCGTGTGGGCCGCGACACCCGAGGAGGGCGTGCGCCGCATGCTGGCCGAATATGATCGGTGCAAGGCGGCGCTGCCCGCCTTTCTCGCCGCCAATTCCTGGGCGGGCGAAGCGACGGTGGTGGCGGATCTATACACGAGAGTGCTGCCTATCCTGAATTGATATTCAGTCGCCCTTTTTCGGTCAATCGCCAAGGACCGCCATGTTGGATTGTTTCGATAAAACCACGTTCCTTTAATCTATGGATATAGGAGCGAAACGTACTGTTTTTCAATTTATGGTCAACGGAACGTGCGTATACATACAAATCTGAATTACTAAGGCTCCTGCTCAGAGGAGAAAGCTCGCGTAATATTATGCTTTCAACGAGAATACGGTTAACGCTATTTTTTCGTGATACACCAATATTACAAGCTCCCTCTACGGCTATTCTAGCAATGACACGTTGCAGGGCGTCTCTCTCAGCTTGCAATTCGGATATCCGCGCCTCAATGGCATGGAGCTGCTTAATAAGGACGGCTTCTGCGGGAGCGTGTGAGGTCGGGTCAGGCATGTTTCATGTATCTGTTTTGCAACACTAGTCAGAGCCCCGCATACACTGTTTCTTGTGCTACATCAACGGCATTGTTCGCTTGACGAAGCAGTCACAGGCATGATAAGCAACGAAGGCGATCTCGCCTTCGTTGCTTATCATGCCTGTGTTGTATGTTGCATTTTCTTGTTGCGCTCCCGTTGGCTGAGTGTCAACAATCATAATTGTCATGGGTCGCCACACGCTCCCCTCGGGGAGGTGCAAAACGGCGGCCCTTTTCACATCAGGCTTTCGCTTAGGCAGGCATGCCCGTGGCCCTTAGACCCTATACCAAAACCCACAAATCAGCAGCCGATCTTGTTGCGCATCTTGTTTCGCGCGGCCTTGCCGTTGCGGATCACACGCGGGCAATATCGACAATTGAGGAAGTCGGATACAATCGGCTTCGTATATATTTTTCAAGCAGGCGTGATGATCGAAGTCCGGACAAATCATTCTATCCAGGAGTAACGTTCGACGACATAATTCAGTTATATAGATTCGATGAACAACTCCGTATGTTGTGCCTAGGATTTTGTTCGCGCTTTGAAATTGTCTTTAAAAACGCAATCTCTGAATCGTTAACCTCGTGCTATGGTGCACACCCATATTTTGATGGGGGCGCATTTAAAGATCAACAAAAACAGATCCGGGCTCTTCATGACATTTCAGATATATTTTATAAAAAATTATCGTCTGATGCCCGCGCGAAACATTATTTTTCACGTTATAATCCCCCCATGATTCCCCCATGATTCCCCCAATCTGGATCATCAAGGATATGATGACATTCGGTGGCGCCAGTCATTTCTATGAACAGCTTTCTGACGGCGTAAAACGCGATATCGGGAACAGGCTATGCGTAAACGATCATGATATTTTGACAAGCTGGATTAAATCAACGATAGACCTGCGTAATATTTGTGCTCACCATGACAGGCTATTTAATCGCGTGTTTCAGAAACAACCTAAACGTTTCAGAAGAATATTGATACCCAGCGGGACTGGAGTGGCCAATAAACTCGTTCACATACTTGAGTGCATTCGTCACGTCGTCCGGAAACATGACCCATCCTACGACTGTGTCGATGAGGTTCGATCTCTTATGGGCTCTTATCCTGCGATTCAACCCCGGGAACTCGGATTTCATTAGACTTGAGCGCGAATTGCTTATTGAAAATGGAAGGGCCCCGATGAACATGCCGCGCGCCCTGCTTGTTACCCCCGCCGCGTTCAACCGGGTCACCGGCACCGGCATCACCTTCACCAACCTGTTCCGGGATTGGCCGAAGGACGCCTTGGCCTGCGTCCACGACGATCCGGTCCCGACCACCGACGAGGTGTGCGAGCGGTATTACCGGTTGGGTCCGGCGGAAATCCGCGCCTGGGGGCCGCTGCAACGGCTGCGCGCCGCCGCCGCCGCTCCGTCCACCGCCGCCGTGGCACCAGTGCCGCCGCCCGCCTCGATCGGCGCGATGCGGCGCGTCCGCAAGCTGATCTTCGGCGACGGGTTGCCTGAAATCGGCCGTCTTTCACCCGAATTAGAAGCCTGGATCGCCGACTTCCGGCCCGACGTGCTGTACACCATCCTGGGCGGTAACGGCATGATGGAACTGGTCGAGGCGATTCGCGCCCGTTTCGATCTGCCGATGGTCGTCCATGTCATGGACGATTGGGTCGAGGCGCATTTCCGCACGGGCCTACTGTCGTTCATCGAGCGGGGACGGATGCGCCGTCTGGTCCGGGGGGCGGCGGCCAAGGCCACCACCGGCCTGGCGATCGGCGACGCGATGGCCGAGGCGTATGAACATCGCTATCGGCGTCCCTTTCAGGCTTTTCAAAACGCCATCGATGTCGAGCGCTGGTCGGCCCTGGCAAAACACGATCTGAGCGTCGGCCCCTCGGCGCGGCTGCTTTATACCGGCTCGATCCTGCCTTTCGCGCAGGACCGCTCGCTTGCCGATTGCTGCCGCGTGGTGGCGGATTTGGCGGCGCGGGGCCAAGACATCACGCTTGACATCCATGCCCCGGACTTTCTGGTCGAGCCCCTAAGACCCCAATTATGCGTGTCGCCCGCCATCCGCATCCGCCCGCCGATCACCGATGACGAGGACTATTTCCGCGCGCTGGCGGCGGCCGATATCTTGCTGCTGCCGGTCAATTTCGATCCGGCCTCGGTAACCTACATCCGCTATTCGATGCCGACCAAGGTGCCCCCCTATCTGGTGGCTGGAACCCCGGTTCTGGTATATGGTCCGCGCGGCGTCGGGCAGGTGGATTACGCCGCCCGCGCCGGTTGGGGATTGGTCGTGGACCAGCCCGGCCTGCCGGGTTTGACCGAAGCGATGACGCGGCTTTTGACCGATACGGCGCTGCGCCGGTCGTTGTCCGGGGCGGCCAAGCGGGCGGCGGCGGAACGCCACGACGCGACCACGGTCCGGCGGAACTTTCAGGCGGTGTTGACGAAAACGGCGAGGGGCGAAACGTGAAGCAGGTATTGGTTCGACAGGGCGAGGTCGTGGTTCACGAGGTCGCGGCGCCGTTGGTGGAACCCGGCACGGTGCTGATCCGGGTCGCCGCCTCGTGCATTTCGGTCGGCACCGAGATGACCGGCGTGCAGGCGAGCGGCGTGCCCTTGTGGAAGCGCGCCTTGGCCCAACCCGCCCATGTCAAGCGGGTGGTCGACATGGTGGCCAGCCAAGGCATCGCCCGGACCTTCGACTTTGTGCGCGGGACCGTGGGGGCCGAGCTTCCCATCGGCTATTCCGCCGCTGGAACCGTTCTGGCGGTGGGCGAGGGGGTCGAGGATCTGTCCCCCGGCGACCGCGTGGCCGGGGCCGGGGCGCAATGCGCCTTTCACGCCGAGGTGATTCGGGTGCCGCGCAATCTGTGCGTTCCGGTGCCCGACGCCGTGGGCGTCGATGCGGCGGCGACCGTGACGCTGGGCGCCATCGCGCTGCAAGGGGTGCGGCGGCTGGCTCCGACCTTGGGTGAAACCTTCGTGGTGGTCGGGCTCGGCCTGTTGGGCCAGTTGACCGTCCAGATGCTGAAGGCCAACGGGTGCCGGGTGATCGGCCTGGATCTCGATCCGAAACGCGCCGATTTGGCGGTTCAATTGGGCCTTGATCTGGCGGTCGGGGCGGAGGACGGACCAGTCTCGGTTCAGGTGCAGCGCCTGACCGGCGGCATCGGCGCCGACGGCGTGGTGGTGACCGCCTCCTCGGCCTCGTCCGAGGTTTTGAACCAAGCCTTCCGCATGTGCCGCAAGAAGGGCCGGGTGGTGCTGGTCGGCGATGTTCCGATCGCCATCGACCGGGGCGACATCTATGCCAAGGAACTCGATTTCCTGATTTCGACCTCGTACGGCCCGGGCCGCTATGACCGCCGTTTCGAGGAAGAAGGCGCGGATTATCCGGTCGCCTTCGTCCGCTGGACCGAAAACCGCAACATGCTGGCCTATCTCGACCTGCTGGCGGCGGGCCGGGTGACGGTGGCGCCCTTGGTCGGCGCGCGTTACGGCTTGGACGACGCCCCGGCGGCCTATGCGGCGCTGAAAAGCGGCGACAAGCCGCTGATGGTCTTGCTGGATTACCCCGATGCTCCCGTCCCGGCGGCTGGCCGCGTGGTCAATCCCCGGGCGGCGGCGGCGGTTTCGGGGGCCTTGCGGATCGCCTTGATCGGCGCGGGCGCCTTCGCCAAGGCGGTTCATCTTCCCAATCTGAAAGCGATGGGCGACGCGGTTACCTTGCGCGCCGTGATCAGCCGCACCGGCCACGGCGCCTTGGTTCTGGCGCGTCAGTTCGGGGCCGCCTATTCCGCGACCGATGTCGAACAAGCATTTTCCGATCCCGAGGTCGATGCGGTGGTGATCGCCACCCGCCACGATAGTCATGGTTCGCTGGTGCTGCGGGCACTGGAAGCGGGCAAGCATGTCTTCGTCGAAAAGCCGCTTGCCCTGACGGCGGACGAGTTGGACGCCATCGAAGCCTTTTACGCCGCCCACCCCCAGGGTCCGGTGCTGATGACCGGTTTCAACCGGCGCTTTTCGCCCTTCGCCAAACGGATCCTCGACCTTTTGGCCAACCGTTCCGCCCCGATCGCCATGACCTACCGGATGAACGCCGGTCATCTGCCGCACGACCATTGGACCCACGGGGCGGCGGGCGGCGGGCGCAACCGGGGCGAAGCCTGCCATATCTACGATCTGTTCACCGCCCTGACCGGGGCCGAATGCACGCAAACCCAAGCGGTGGCGCTGACCACCGGCGGCGGGCATTACCGGCGCGACGATAATTTCTCGGCCAGCTTCACCTTCGCCGACGGTTCGATCGCCACCTTGCTGTACACGGCGCTGGGTTCGGCCGACTACCCGAAGGAACGGATGGAGGTGTTCGCCGACGGCAAGGTTCTGTCGCTCGACGATTACCGCCGCCTGACCATCGCCGGGGCCAAGGCGAAGGGATTGGATCTCGGCCTGCCCGACAAGGGCCTCGCCGCCACCATGACCGCCTTCGTCGAGGCGGCGCGCGGCAAGGCGGATTGGCCGATCCCGCTTTGGCAGCAAGTGCAAGCCAGCCGCATGGCGCTGGCGGTGGAAAAGGTCCTGCATCCCGAGGTGACGGCGCCGTGAGCGGTTCGGACGCGGCGCGCGGCTATTTCGACCGGTTCTCGCGCTGCTGGTCGGATCACTACGCGCCCACCGGCCGGATGACGGCGCGGGTCGTCCGTTTCCGTCAAGCCGTGGCGGACCGCGTGGCGGCGCCCGCGCGCATCCTCGATTTCGGCTGCGGCACCGGGGAAATCGCGCGCGGTCTGACCGAAGCCGGATACCGGGTGACCGCCGTCGATATTTCGGAAGGCATGTTGACCCAAGCGGCCTCGCGGCCCGGTTCGGATGCGGTGACGTGGACCTCGGTTAAAGCGGACCGGCCCCTGCCGTTCGCGGACGGCGCCTTCGACGTCATCGTGTCGTCGAGCGTTCTGGAATATGTGCCGGACCCGGCCCCCCTGCTCGCCGATTTCGCCCGCCTGCTCGCCCCCGGCGGCCGATTGCTGTTCACCGTCCCCGACCCCGATCATCCGATCCGGCGGCGCGAGGCGATGTGGGCGGTGTTGTCGCGCAATCCGCTCGCTTACGGCGTGCTGCGCCATACGCGCTGGGAAGCGATGCACACCTATCTGCGCATCTCATGCACGCGCTGGCCGACCGGAACATGGGCCGAGGCCTTGCGGAACGCCGGGCTTACCCCCGGCCCGGCCGAAGACGGGTCCGATCCGCTGATGATGATCGCGGCGGAAAAAAGGTCCGGGTAGCAGCGGGACGGAAACCCCACTTTCGAGATAGACTTTGAATGAAATGGCAGTTGCGCGGGGCCGTCGTCTCCATGTAACAACAAGTGGGTTATCCTGAGGGGCCGTATCGATGTCTCAGCGTGTTCTCGTTACTGGCGGCTCTGGATTCGTCGGGTCATCCCTGGCCCTGGCGATGAAGCGCGACCACCCCGAGTGGCGGGTGACGTCCCTGGACAATCTGAAGCGGCGCGGCAGCGAATTGATCTTGAACCGGCTGCGGGCGGGCGGCGTGGACTTTCTTCACGGCGACATCCGCCAGCCCGAGGATTTAGCGGCGGCGGGTCCGTGCGACCTTCTGGTGGAATGTTCGGCCGAGCCCAGCGTGCATGCGGGGTACGGCGCCAGCCCCGCCTATTTGGTCAACACCAACCTGGTCGGCACGCTCAATTGCCTTGAGCATTGCCGTGTTCACGGGGCGACGGTTGTCTTTTTGTCGAGCAGCCGCATCTATCCCATCGCCGGTCTGTGCGCCTTGCCCTTGGTAAACGAGGGCGATCGTTTGGTTCTCGGCCAGGAAGCGGCCGGCCGCGGCTGGTCGCGGGCGGGCATCGCCGAGGACTTCCCCTTGGAGGGCAGCCGGTCGCTGTACGGCGCGACGAAGCTGGCCAGCGAATTGATCTTGGAGGAATACCGCGCGATGTACGGCTTGAAAGCCGTGATCAACCGTTGTGGCGTTCTGGCCGGTCCTTGGCAGATGGGCAAGGTGGACCAAGGATTCATGGTTCTGTGGGCGGCGCGGCATTCCTATGGAGGCGCGCTGTCCTATATGGGATTCGGCGGCAAGGGCCATCAAGTCCGCGACGTTCTGCATGTGGATGACTTGTATGATTTGGTCATGATGCAATTGGCCGATATCGGGCGCCACGACGGGGTCGTTTACAATGTCGGCGGTGGCGCCGCCATCAGCACGTCGTTGGCCGAACTCACCGGCCTTTGCCAGCGTGTGACCGGCCGGACCATCGCCATCGGCGAGACACCCGAGACCAGGGCAGCCGATGTGCCATGGTATATCAGCGATTGCGCGAAAGTTACCGCCGCGACCGGTTGGCGGTCCCGGCGAAGTCTTGAACATATTGTCGAGGACGTGTCCGTGTGGCTTCGCGATAACAGGCCCATGCTCGAGCCAATACTCGGCGCGTGATGCGGCGCGAACGATGAAAGGAAATTGAATGACGAGCGTTGCCATTGTGACCGGGTCGGCCGGTTTGATCGGCGCGGAAGCGACCCGGTTTTTTCACGCTCAAGGAATGGATGTCGTCGGCATCGACAATGACATGCGCCGGAAGTTCTTTGGCGACGGCGCATCGACGGCGTGGTCACGCGCCGAGCTTGAGCGAACCTTGCCGCGCTATCATCATGTGACGGCCGATATTCGCGACACGGCCGAGATCGACGCCGTGTTCGCCCGTTACGGCCACTCCATCGCGGTGGTCATCCATACGGCGGCTCAGCCCTCGCACGACTGGGCGGCCCGCGATCCGGCGACCGACTTCACGGTCAACGCGAACGGTACCCTGGCGCTGCTGGAGGCCACGCGCAAGCATTGCCCGGATGCCCCGTTCATCTATTGCTCGACCAACAAGGTTTACGGCGATACGCCGAACCGCTTGCCGTTGATCGAGGGGGAAACCCGGTGGGAATTAGACCCGACGCATCGTTGGGCCGCGCACGGGATTGATGAAAGTATGAGCATCGACGCCTGCACGCATAGTCTGTTCGGGGTCTCGAAAGCCTCCGC
This sequence comes from uncultured Rhodospirillaceae bacterium, assembly GCA_903899885.1. GTDB lineage: Bacteria > Pseudomonadota > Alphaproteobacteria > Rhodospirillales > Magnetospirillaceae > CAIULK01. The sequence goes on along the minus strand of CAIULK010000266.1, from coordinate 15,483 downwards.
CGACTTGATGGTTCAAGAATATGGCCGTTATTTCGACATGAAGACCGCGTGTTTCCGGGGCGGTTGTCTGACGGGGCCCGGCCATTCCGGGGCGCAATTGCACGGATTCTTGTCCTATTTGGTCAAATGCGCGGTTACGGGAGAGCCCTATACCGTGTTGGGTTACAAGGGCAAACAGGTCCGCGACAACATTCATTCCCACGACCTGATCACCGCCTTTTGGAACTTTTACCGGAATCCGCGTTCGGCCGAGGTGTACAATATCGGCGGCTCGCGCCACTCCAATTGTTCGATGATCGAAGCGATCACGATTTGCGAGAAGCTGACCGGGCGGCCAATGAACTGGTCGTATTCGGATGAGAACCGGGTCGGCGACCATATCTGGTGGATCGGCGACGTGCGGCGCTTCCAAGACCATTACCCCGACTGGCACTACACCTATGACATCCAGGCTATTCTAACCGAAATCCATGACGCCATGATCGAACGCACGGGGGACAAGCGGTGACATACGAGCGCAAGCGGGTATTGGTGACGGGCGGCGCGGGGTTCGTGGGGTCGCATTTGTGCGAGCGCCTGCTGGCCGACGGGTGCGACGTGTTGTGCGCCGACAATTTCTATACCGGCGTTAAGGAAAATATCGCCCACCTGCTGGACAACCCCTATTTCGAGCTGATGCGTCACGATGTGACGTGGCCGCTCTATGTCGAGGTGGACGAGATTTACAATCTCGCCTGCCCCGCCTCGCCGATCCATTATCAACGCGATCCGGTCCAAACCACCAAGACCAGCGTGCACGGCGCCATCAACATGCTGGGGCTGGCCAAGCGGGTGAAGGCCAAGATTTTCCAAGCCTCGACCTCGGAAGTCTACGGCGACCCGGAAGTGCATCCTCAGACCGAGGATTATCGCGGCTGCGTCAACCCGATCGGCCCGCGCGCCTGTTACGACGAGGGCAAACGCTGCGCCGAAACGCTGTTCTTCGATTACTGGCGCCAACACAAACTGCGCATTCGCGTCGCCCGCATCTTCAACACCTATGGGCCGCGCATGCATCCCAACGACGGCCGGGTGGTGTCGAACTTCATCGTCCAAGCGCTGGAAGGCCGCCCGATCACTATTTACGGCGACGGCAGCCAGACCCGCTCGTTCTGCTATATCGACGATTTGGTCGAAGGCTTCGTGCGCCTGATGAACGCCCCCGACGAGGTGACCGGCCCGGTCAATCTGGGCAACCCGGTCGAAATGACGGTGAAAAGCTTGGCCGAAACCGTGGTGGCGATGATCGGCTCGAAGTCCGAGATCATCTTTCACCCGCTGCCGACCGACGATCCGTTGCAGCGCCAGCCCAATATCGGACTGGCCCGGGAAAAGCTCGGCTGGGAACCAAAGGTGCCGCTGGCCGCCGGGCTGGAAAAAACCATCGCTTATTTTAGGGCGAAGCTGGGATCGTAGCGGGCGGCCACGCAAACCGGGATTAAAAATCCAGCGCGACGCCACCCGCGAAGGCCGATTGGGTGCGCGATGCGACGTGGTTGCGCAGAACCGCTTCGTCGGTCGAACCGGTTTCCTCGACCGCTTGCAACAGGTCGATGACGTAACCCATGCTTTTCAGCCGGGCGTTCTGGGCCAGAAGAATATCCTGGATTACCGGCGCGGCATCGGCGGCCCGCACCTCCACCCGCTCTTCACGGCTGGCGGCTTTCAGGAACAAGAAGTTGCGGGTTATGACATAGGCTAGGAACGAACCCAGTTCGCCCAGCCGCGCCCGGTGGGCGTCGAAGATTTCCGTGCCGAAATCGATATAGCGGGTCACCACGCACGGCGAAGCGGGATCGACCGCGCCCAGCGCCGCCAGGGTGGCGCGGTTGGCCATCATGGTTTCGGCCAGATACTCGTAATCGTGTACCAATTCCGCCTTGATCGGCGCGACCAGCGCCTTGACCGTCAATTGCCGGACCAATTCGGTGTGACGATCCTGGGCACGGAACCCCATGCGCGCCGCGAAATACACCGCGCCCATCTGCAAACAGGCCCCCAGCAGCGTCGCCCAGCCGTTGGGAAGATCCGCCAAGCTTTCGCCGTGCTGAACGGCCCAGATCAAGACGGCGATCATCGAGCCGATGGCCAACACCGGCAGCAAAATCAGGATCAGGCGTTCATAATTCCTAGGCATGCCGCCGCAGAATAGAGCGGTTCGATTATCCTGCAAGGTCTTTCAACGCCGCCGCGATTTCGGCGACCGGACCATCCCAATCGCCACGCTGGGTTTGGCGGAACAGGCGCATCGTCGGATACCACGGCGTATCGGCGCGGTCTTCCAGCCAACGCCAGTCGGCGGCCCGGGTCAACACGGTCCACACCGGGCGCCCCAACGCCCCCGCCAGATGCGCGACCGAGGTACAGACGCTGATCACCAGATCCAAACGGACCACCGCCGCCGCGGTTTCGGCGAAATCGGTGAGATAGGGAGCCAGATCGGTCACCCCGTCCGGCACTTCCACCCCACCCACTTGCAACGAATAAAAAGCGGCCCCCGGCACCGCCAGCAGCGGCGCCAAGGCGGTCGGGTCCATCGAGCGTTGGCGATTGTTGCGCTGAGCCGGATTGCCCGCCCACACCAGGCCGACCTTCACGGGTCCACCCTTTGGCAAGCGCATATCCCAGGCGGGCGAATCCGGCGCGTCAAGATAGGGCACGGGACCCGGCGGGGCGGCGCCGAACACCACCGGCAGCTCAAGCAGCGGGATATGGGCATCCCACGCCGGAACCGGCTGCCCCTCCAAAACCAGCTCGACCCCGCCCGGCAATGTCGTCAACAGCCGTTCCAGCGCCTTGGGCACCTTGAACAGCACCCGCGCGGCCCGGCCGCGCGCCAGCGGCAGATAACGGCAGAATTGCAAAATATCGCCGTATCCCTGTTCCGACCATACCAGCAGGGTCTTGCCCGCCAAATCCTCGCCCCGCCAAAAGGGGGCGGGATAAAGCGGCGGATGACCGTCACGCGCCGCGAACCGCGCGCGGTACAGCGCGAAGCCCTCCTCGTTCTCGCCCAGCCGCAACAGGGCGGTCGAAAGATTGAACAGCGTGTCCGGATCGTCCGGCATCAATATCCGGGCGCGGCGGTATTCGGCGACGGCGTCTTGGGTGCGCCCCATCTCCTGCAACGCGAAACCCAGATTGCGGTGGGCCTCGCCATAGCCGGGGCGCAGGGCGATGGCGCGGGCATAGTGCCGTTCCGCCTCGTCCAATTGATCCAAATCTTGCAGCGCGACTCCCAAATTCGAATGGGCGTCGGCGTAATCGGGATCCAGCGCCAGGGCCTGGCGGCAGGCATCGGCCGCCTCGGCGGGACGGCCGGCCAATTGCAGCGCGTTGCCCAGGTTCGACCACGCCTCGCGCAGCGTGGGGGCCAGAGTGGTGGCCTCGCGGTAGGCGGCGAGCGCGTTTTCAAGGCGTCCGGCGGCTTGTTCGGCCGTGCCCTTGTTCGACAGCACGCGGGCCAAATTGGCGCGGGCCTGCGCGTAACCGGACCTGAGGGCGACCGCTTGGCGCAACGCGGCCTCGGCCTCGGCCCACTGGTTCAAGGATTCCAGGGCAACCCCCAGATTCGACCAGATCTCGGGCATCATCGGCATGCCGTTCAGAACCCGCCGATAGACCTCGACCGCCTCGGCGGCTTGTCCGGCCCGTTGCAGGGCTTGCGCCAAACCCATCTCGACCTCGGGGGTCGCGGGCGCGCGGCGGAAATGCGGTATCGCCTCCTTCGACCGCCCCTGCATGTCGAGGGCGGCGGCCATCAGATGATGAAGAGCGGGCTCGTTCGGCCGCTTTTTCAAAAGACCGCGGCACAACCGCTCGGCCTCAGCCGCGCGCCCGGTTTGCAGGGCGCGCACCGCATTGTCGAAAACCGCCTTCATGCGACGCCGGAAGCGCCGTTGACATGAACAAGGTGCTCGACCAGCACATGGGCGTTGCCGTTGCTGTAGACCGTGTAGCTGTCCGACGATTGGCCGGGCGCGGTGAGGGTGACCGACGAGCCTTCCTGCCAGCCGCCGCCCGCGAAATTGACGGTTTCCGAAGTGCTGTTGCCGATCACCACCACGGCCGGTTGATTGCCGAACAGCGCCGCCGTGGTGGTGTTGCCGTTCGCCGCCATTTGCAGAACGTTCGCCAGATCCAGGGTCAAGGCGGTTTCGGCGGTGGCGTGGGTCAGATCGATCATCTGAATGTTTTGCAGCACCTGAGTGCCCACCGCCGGACTTTGTCCCAAATGGGTCAGATCCAGGGTGGCACCGCCGTCCCATCGCAAGGTGTTGACGCCGCCGCCGCCGTCGATCAGGTCGAACGACGTGCTGTCGATCTGGATGGTGTCGTTGCCCGCCTGACCGATCAGCACATTGTGGGTGTAGGTGTCGCCGTTCAGCGTGCTGTTTGCGTTCGCCGCACCCAGCAAATACTGGCCGGAGCCACTGGTGGCCGGGCTAACCGCTTCTCCGGTCAGGATCAGCTGATCGTTGGCGACGCGGGGGTCGAAGACCCACGAGGAACCGTCGGTCATGCCGGTCATCGCCGCGAAATTGCCCACCAGATTGTCCCACGACATCACGTTGAAGCTGTGACCAGCCTCGTCGCCGGTCGCCTGGACCGCCAGGGTGGCCCCCTCGGCCTCGCCCGTGAAGATCACCGTGCCGCTGACCGCCAGATCGGTGCACGTGTTGCCGCTTGCGTTGCACGCGACATCGACGCGGGCGCCGTCGTTGAAGGTAACGTCGCCGTGAACGGCCAGGGCGCCGCCGCTGGCCTCGATCGTTCCCGAATCGACGATGTTGCCGATGATGGTGTCGTTGGCGTCGGCCCCAATCAGGGTCCCGTCGTTGATGATCGTCGAAATCGCAAAGGTATCGCCGCCCTGCCCCACACGATCCAAAGTCAGCGTGGCGCCGGTTTGGTTGACGAAGGTGGCGTCGAAGGTCGTGTCGCCCACCAGGGTCAGCGAGCCATCGTTGATCACCTCGCCGCTTCCGGCCAGACTGGCGCCGGACCAGCTCATGTCGGCGCCGTTGATCTCCAACGTGCCGTTGACGGTCAACCCCGAGACAGACCCCAGCGAGCCGGTCACCAAAACGTCGGCGCCGGCTTCGATGGTCCCCGAGGAGCTTGAAAAGGTCCCGGCGACGTCAAGCGTTCCACCGGAATAGAACCCGCCGTTCAGCGAAAGCGCCGCCCCGGATTCGACCATCCCGCCGGACGCCAGACTTAAGTTGACATTATGGTCGATAACCAACGTCCCATTGATCCGCATATCGATATACTGGATGGATGCCGAGAGATTGACGTCAAGATAACCTGACCCGGTAACGAGGATTTCGTCATTGGCTCCGGCCGACACTGAACTATAGTAATAATACAGATTGCCCACATTCACCGTATCGACATTGGCGATCGAAATCACCTCGGTCGTCGTCACGGCCGAGGTCAGGCCGAAGGTGGTGTCGGTCGCTTGCCATTGGAAGCTGTCCAGGCCGTACCAGTTGGAATTGGCGGAATAGGTGTACACGCCGGTTGCGTCATTAAGGGTAACGCTGCCGTGCGCGGTGGTCACCGTGAAGAGCCCGCCGCCATCGGCGGTCACGGTGCCGATCAGGGTGTAGCTGACCCCGTGGCCGTACGGAGCGGTCACGGTGAGCGTGCCGCCGGAGGCCTGCGTCACCACCACGGTGCCGCTGTGGACCGTTATACCCGTTCCGACATCGATCGTCGCGGTACCGCCATCGCTGGTGATCGCCGTATAAACACCATACGCGCCACCGTCGATGGTGCCCTGATAGGTCCAGGTGCCGTCCAGCGCCACGGTGTCGGACTTGCCGCTTTCGTTTTCGATCGTCAGCGGGCCGCCATCGGCCATCGCGTACACCTTGTCCGCCGACAGCACCAGGGTGGTGCCGGTCGCGCCGTCCAGATTGATCTGTTGAACGTTCTCGATCAGCCCGCGATACGCCGACAGGTCGGCCGTGCCGCCCGCCGCCCAAACCAGGATGTTGTTGCCGCTGCCGCCGCCGTCGATCAGGTCGAACTGGTTGTTGTCGATGGTGAAGGTGTCGGCGCCCGCTTGGCCGATCAGCACGTCGCCGACATGGCCGGTGCCGTCGAGATTGCTGGCGGCGGTGGCATCGGCGACCAGATACTGGCCGGACACGCCGGTTCCCTCGCTGGCCGCCCGCGCGGTCAGGGTCACTGCGTTGGCCGAATACTGAAGATCAAGGACCCACCACGCATCACCGGTCTTGCCCGCCATGCCGGTCATCGCGGTAAAGACACCGCTGACCCCGTGCCCGCCGCTGACGACGGTATAGGTGTGGTCGATTTCCAGACCGGTCGCGGTTACCGCCAGCGTTCCACCCAGGATCACGGCCCCGCTCGCCGACACAATTTCACCCAGAACAAGGCTGTCGCCGCCGATTTCGATCATTCCGGTATTAACGAAAACCGGAGCGGTCACGCTCAGATTATAGCCGCTCAAGGCCAGCAGGCCGGTATTGTCGAACACCCCGGCCGACACCGTGGCGGCGGACATGATGTCCATCTCGCCGCTATTGGCCAGCGCGCCGGTCACCGTCATCGCCGGATCGTATCTCAGCTCGAAAAGACCCTGATTATCGACGCTTCCGCCGAAAAGATTGGTGTTTTCCAGATATACCGTCGCCCCGGCTTCGTTGACCAGCGTGGGCGCGATGGTGTCGGCGGCACCGTCAAAATACAAAGCTCCGTTGCCGTTAATCAGCATTCCCGTTCCCGACAGGCTGACCCCGCTTAACGCGGTCAAGCCGCCGCCGTCAAGCACCAGAGTCGCATCCAGTGTCCCGCCAAACGAGGGCGAAACCGACCCCAGAACAACGAGGGTTCCCGCCCCCTCCAGGGTCCCGCTCGACATAGTGAAGGCCGCGCTGTCCGTCACCGTTCCGACGATCGCCACGGTGCCGCCGCTGATGCTCAAACCATCGGAACTCGACTCCACGATGGTGGACTGGCCCACCATCTGGGACAGGTTGGTTTCGTTGATCGCGATCGCGTTGAACTCGACGACGCCCGATCCATTGATGGTGTCGCTGCCGGTTCCGGCGATCACGGTGTCGCTGCCGCCGTACCGGCTGGTCTCGACGGTCAGTGTACGGCTGTCGCCCGAAACGTCGATGATGACCGGGCTGCTGGTCTGCCCCACCTCGACCTGCGAAATCCCGGTCGAATAGGCATCCGCGCCCAACACCACGCTTTGCGCGCCGCCGCCAGTCAGCATCAAGGTCGAAACGCCGCTGATTTGGCTAAAGAAGCTGTCGGAAATCGTGCTGGCCGCAACCTCAAGGATATTGCTGCCCGATCCGCCGCTGACCGTCAGCCCAGTGGCACCGGCATTGGCGATGATGGTGTTGGCGCCGGAACCGGTGACAAAGGTGTCGGGGCCGCTGCCCGCGATAAAGGTTATCGCCCGGCTGTCGCCCGACGCATTAACGCTGACCGCCCCGCTGGTGCCCGACGCATCGACCTGCATGATCCCGGCCGAATAGGCGTCTCCGGCCAGAGTCACCGATTGCGACCCCGTGGCCATCAAGGTCAGGATTCCGACGTCACTGACATTCGCGAAAATGCCGTCCGAAACACTGGCGGCGGTAAGCTTCAAAATACTGTTGCCGCCGGACAGAGTGAGCGAGCCGGTATTGGCACCGATGATCACGGTATCTTGCCCTGATCCCGCCAACACGGTCACCGCGCTGGTGTCGCCCGTAAGATCGATGGTCGCCGGGGTGTAGCCGTTGTTCGTGGTGTCGATCACCGAGATTCCGGCCAAGGCGGCATCGGCGCCCAATTGGACGGAAGACGAGCCGCCGGTCAGGTCCAGCCGCGTGACGGCGTGCAGATCGGCGAAGGCGCCGTCGGAAACGCTGGTGGCGTTGATATCGACGATATTGGCGCCGCTGCCGCCGTCAAAGCTAACCGTCCCCGCATTCGCCCCCAAGACCAGGGTGTCGGTGCCGCTGCCTCCAAGGAAGGTATCGCTGCCGCTGCCGGCCAGGAAGGTCAGGTTCGCCCCGTCGCCGGAGGCGTTGACGTCGACCGCCTCGCTGGTGCCCGACGCGTTGACCCTAGAAATCCCGGCCGATGCGGCATTGGTGCCCAACACCACGTTCTGCCCGCTGGTCCCATCCAGCGCCAGGGTTTGCACCCCGTGAACCGTCGCGAAGAAACTATCGGAACCAACCGAACCCGCGAGTTCCAGGGTATCGCTGCCGCCGCCGCCCGCGAAGCTGACCGAACTGGCCGACGCCCCCAGCATCAAGGTGTCGTTGCCGCTGCCGGCCAGGAAGGTCAGCGCGTTGCCGTCGCCCGTGGCATCGATGATTACCGTCCCGGTATCGCCCGTGGCATCGATCAGCGAAATCCCGGCCGAGGCGGCATGGGTGCCCAGCGTGACCGATTGCGAATAACCCGCGTTCAGCACCAAGGTTTGCACCTCGTGAACCGTCGCGAAGAAACTGTCGGAACCAACCGAACCCGCCAGTTCCAAGGTATCGCCGCCACCGCCGCCCGCGAAACTGACCGAGCTGGCCGATGCCCCGAGCTTCAGCGTATCGGCGCCGCTCCCGGCCAGGAAAGTCACCGTGTTGCTGTCGTTCGTGGCATCGACGGTTACCGTCCCGCTGTTGCCGGTGGCATCGACCACCGTAATTCCGGCCCAATAAGCGTTGCTTCCCAGCGTCACCGAGGCGGCATTGTTCACCACCAGCGTGGTCACGCCGTTGAACCCCGCGAAATCCCCATCCACGATCGTGCTGGCGCCGTCGATGTCCACCGTGCCGACATTGACGGTGATGACCTGGGTTTGCGTCATCGCCCCGTCCTGGGCCTCGACGGTGAAACTGTCGGTCCCGCCGAAACCGGTGCGCGGCGTATAGGTGAAGGTGCCGTCACCGTTCCATGTCACGGTACCGTTCGACGGACCCGCCATTTCGCTCCAGCTCAGCGTGTTGCCGGTGGAATCGGCTGCTTCGAGAGCACCGCTATACGCCGTCGCGTACTGGGTCGAAAGGGTCGTGGCGGGGGCGGCTCCCTCGTTGGACAACGGCACCACGCCGGTGATGTCGAGGGAGTTGACCGTGATGGCGGAGGCGACATCGACGGTCACGGTATTGCCGTTCACCACGCCGGTATAGACATTGTAGCCGCCGGACAGACCCTGCGCGCTCCACGCGCCGATAAGATCGGCGGCCTGCCCGCTGCCGCCATTGATGGTCAGGATGTGCGATCCGTTCGTCATCCCGTAGACGCTGGCCGCATCCAGAATCACCGTGCCGACGGACAACGAATAGGACAGGTTGACCACGTTGACGGCGCTCTCGATCGAGGCCGAGCGGAGGTCGAAGGTCTGATTCGTCCCGCCGCCGCTGAATTCCAGCGTGCCGTTGCCCCACGTGCCGTTGGAATAGCCGCCGATCAGGGTCGCATGGCCGCCGGGCGCCAGGATGAAGGTGGTGTTCCCGGTGGTGCCGGTCAGGGTTTCGGTGCCGCTGCCCGCGATAAGGGTAATCGCGCCGCTTTCGGCGGACGCATTGACCGTCACCGCGCCGCTGTCGGCGGTGGCATCGACCACCGAAATCCCGGCCGAGGCGGCATGGGTGCCCAGCGTCACCGACCGCGAGGCGCCGCCAATCAAATCCAGCGTCGCGACATTGCTGACATGGGTGAAAAAGTTATCGACGATATCGCCACCCGCCACTTCCAAGATATTGCTGCCGGCGCCACCACTGAAACTGACCGATGCCGTATCGGCCCCGGCGATCAGGGTGTCGTTCCCCGACCCGCCGGTCAGGGTAACACTGGCGTCATCGGTGGTCAGGGTTACCCCGCCGGACCCGGCCAGCACGGCGATATTGCTTGCCGAGGCCGTGGTGCCGACGATCAGGGCATTGGCGTCGTTCAGGGCGTCGATCATGGTGATGCCCGCCGCCACCGCCGCCATGCCGATTTGCACGGAACCGGCCTGGGTCACGATCAGATCTTGAACGTTCGCGACGTTGTGGAAATAGAAATCGCTGATGGTTCCCGCGCTGGTCTCAAGGCTGTTATGGCCCGCGCCACCGCTGAAGCTGACCGATGCCGTGTCGGTCCCGGCGATCAGGGTATCGTTGCCCACGCCACCGGTCAGGGTGACGCTGGTGTCGTCGGTGGTCAGGGTTACCCCGCCGGACCCGGCCAGCACGGTGATGTTGCTTTCGGAGGCCGTGGTGGTGACGGTCACCGTCCCGCTGTCGGCGGTGGCATCGACCACCAAAATCCCGGCCGAGGCGGCGTTGGTGCCCAGGGTGACCGATTGCGAGCCGCCGCCCGTCAGATCCAGCCGCGCGACGTTGCCGATATGGGCGAAGAAACCGTCGCCGATGCTGGCCCCCGCCACCTCCAGGGTATCCGTCCCGCTGCCGGTGACGGTCAGCGAGGTGGTCCCGGTTCCGGCGATGATGGTGTCGTCGCCGCTGCCGCCCCAGAAGGTATCGGCGCCGCTGCCCGCGACGAAGGTCAGGACGTCGGTGCTGGCCGACGCATCGACGGTCTCAATACCGCTGGTCGCCGATGCGTCGATCAGCCTAATCCCGGCCGATTGGGCATTGCCGCCCAATGCCACATGCTGCCCGCTGGCCCCATCCAGTTCCAGGGTTTGCACCGCGTGAACCGTCGCGAAGAAACTGTCGGAACCAACCGAACCCGCCAACTCCAGGGTATCGCTGCCGCCGCCGCCCGCGAAACTGACCGAGCTGGCCGACGCCCCAACCATCAAGGTGTCGTTGCCGCTGCCGGCCAGGAAGGTCAGCGCGTTGACGTCGCCCGTGGCGTCGACAATCACCGTTCCGCTATCATCGGTGGCATCGATCACGGAAATCCCGGCCGATCCGGCATTGGTGCCCAGCGTCACCGATTGCGAGCCGCCCCCCACCAAATCCAGCCGCGCAACGTTGCTGACATGGGTAAAGAAGCTGTCGGAAATACTTGATGCCGCCACTTCCAGGATATTGCCGCCGCTGCCGCCGCTGAAACTGACCGATGCCGTATCGGCCCCGGCGATCAGGATGTCGTTGCCCGACCCGCCGATCAAGGTGGCCGCCGTGTCGTCGGTGGTCAGCGTCGCCCCGGCCGAACCGGCCAGCACCGTCACATGGCTGCCCCCGGCCGAGGTGGTGACGCTCAAGGCCGCCGTGTCGTTTTCGGCGTTGATCGTCGTGATCCCGGCCGCCGCCGCATGCGTGCCGATATTGACCGAACTGGCCGCCGTCAGATCGACGGTCTGCACATGGGTGACACCGTTGAAATATGCATCGCCGACCGCGCCCGCCGCCGTGATCTCGACGGTGTTGGCGCCGCCCAAACCGCCCTCGATCACATAGGACGGCACCAAGGTGACGCTGAGCGTGCCATCCAGTATCCAATCGCCGTCGTAATTCGATCCCTCGACCTCATAGCCGATGGTTTCGCCCGTGGTGACGGCGATCGTATTGCTTCCCGACCAGGAAAAGCCGCCGCTGACGCCACCGCTCTGCAACTCGGTCGCCACGCCGTTCAGCAACAAGAAGATTTCCGCCGTGGCCTCGTAATGCGAATGGTATCCCGCATAGGCCCATTCGAGCGTGTAGGTGCCCGCCGTCGGCACGACCGTCGTATAGGTCCATTCCCCCGGCCCATAGGCCGACATGCCGGTGCCGTTGGTGCTGTCATAGGTCATCGTCACGGTGCCGGCATTGGTCTGCGTGCCGCCGACCGTGCCGACCGAGTAACCGACATTGGCCGCGGTCCAGTTCGCGGCACTCATGGTCGCGACCGGCACGATGAAGGTATCGTTGCCCGAACCGCCGACGATGGTGAGGACGCCGTTGTAGTCCGCAGCATCGACCGTCACCGCGCCGCTGTTGCCGACCAGGTTCAGCACCGAGATTCCGGCCATCCCGGCGTTATAGCCCAAGGTGATCGAGGTGACCGACGCGTCGCTCAGCGTGCTGCCCGCCCCCAGCGAAACATTTTCGAACAGCGAATCCGTGACCGCCCCGGAATCGGTCAGGACCAGATCGTTGTCGCCCGCCACGGCGGTGATCACGGTACCCTCCGTGGACAAGACCGTGGTGGTGGCGTCCAGGACGTCGCCGCCATAAAGCTGAACGGTCGATCCGCCGCTCACCGTCTCGGTTTGCCCCCCTTGGGTGGCGCCGACCACGACATCGATTCCGGCGCTGATATACAGGGTATCGGTCACGCCGCCGTCCACGGCGGTCAGTTCCCGGTAACCGTTCCCGGTCACGCCAAGGTTGGTCCAGGCTCCTTGCAGATCGACGGTACCGCTGTCGCCGTCGATGACCAGGGTATCGGCGCTGTGCGCCATGCGCGTCACGCTGGCCGCGTCGAGGATCAGGGTCCGCACCGCGTTGATGTTCGACAACCCGATTTCGTTGATGCCGGTGACATGGGCGTTGCTGCCCAAGGTGGCGTCGAAGGTGGTGGATTCGGCCAAGTCGCCATGGCCATTGAATTGCAGCGAGTTGTAACCCGATCCGCCGGTCACCGTGGCGCCGTCGCTGGCGCCGACCACGAAGGTGGTGTTGCCCGCCCCGCCGATCAGTTTATCGGCCCCGCCGCCGCCGTCGAGCGTATAGGTCCCGCTGTCGCCGCCGATCAGCAGATCGGCAAAGGACGATCCTTGAACATTGTAAATGCCCGACAGCGTGTCGGTGGTTCCGAAACCGTCATGGGCGGTGCCCGCCGCCAAGGTGTATCCCGCCGCCAAACTGGCCCCGGCGCTCGCCCCCAGATTGACCTGCACCCCCGTGGGCGAGATGTAATAGCTGACCTCGGTGCCGGGCACGCCGGTCAACCTGTCGGCCCCCGCCCCGCCGACCAGGGTTTGATTGGTCGCACCGGTCAAGGTATCGGCGCCGTTGGTGCCGATGATCTCGTCCAACCCGAACAAGGTATCGGTGTTGCCGCCGAACGTCGCGATTTCAACGGGGCGTCCCATCGCGTCAAAGCTTTGGCTGTAAACATCGCCCGCGCCGTCGGTCCACTGGACGACAAAGCCGCCGGTCCCATTGGTGGCGGAACTGATGCCGGTGACGCTCGACCCGTTGGCGGTGGTCAGCGCCATGCTGAAGGGCGAGCCGGTCCATTGGCCCTCGGGGGTAACGATGACGCCGTTGGCCACGGCGTTGGACCCGCTGCCGCTTTCCCACAACACCGCGATATTGCCGTCGAGCAGACGGACGGTATCGACGCCGCTGATCGAACCGCCGCTGGCCAGTTGCGTAATGCCGGAACGCTCGGTCCCGTTGGCGTTGAACAGCTGGGTTTCCACCCCGTACTGACCGTTTTCAAGGCTCTGCACCCAGGTCACGGCAAAGCCGCCATCCTCAAGCGCCGTCGCCTTATAGGTGCCGTTCACCAGATTCCCGGTGGCAATCACCGACGTTTCGCTGCCCACCGTGGCGCCGGATGCGGTGAACACCTTTTCGACCAAATTGCCGACAAAGCCGCCGCCCGACGTCACGGTCCACAGGGCCGCCACATTGCCGTTCAGCAGGCCGACCATCGTCGGACCGCCGGCGCCCGCCGTTTCGCTCGATCCCGACACTTGGAAGGACGCGGTGGCCGATCCCCCGCCCAGACCGAAGGTTTCGGCCGAATCAACACCGCCCGCCGCCCACGCCACCACAACCCCGTTCGCCACCCCGGACGAATTCGTCAGGGTCGCGATGGTCGAGGCCGATGGCGCGGTCCCGCTGATGGTGATGCCGACGGTTCCGCTTTCGCTGGCCACCCCCGACCCGTCGAAGGTGTAGGACGCCCAATCGAGCTGATTGCCGCCTGCCTGCCATTCCAGGGCGAAACCGCTGCCGCCGGTCATCCCGGTCATGTTGACCTTTTCGACCGAGCCCAAGGTGAATAGCGGGCTCGCCGCCGCCAGCGCCTGATCGTCGGCGTTGAATTCGCGGACCATCACCTGATCGCTGGAATTCTCCCACACACTGACATAGTCGCCGTAACTTCCGCCCGAGATCCTCGCCAGATCGATCTTGCCGCTGGTTTGCGCCAAGCTGACGCCCGTCGCATCGACGGCCGCGCTTTGGGCAACCACGGTCACCGGCGATGAGGACAGCGCGAAATCGACCGAACCATCGACGCTCCATTGACCGTCGAGCTGTTTCTCGTTGCCGATCACCGTCTGGTTGCCGCCGCCGACGAAGAAGGTGTCGTAGCCCTGCCCCCCGACGAACGTTCCGGCCGTCAGCGTCCCTTCGCCCAGATTGCCCAGAATGAACGAATCGACCCCGGTGGCCCCGGTCAGGGTGGTGCCTTCGATCGTACCTTGGGTCGCGGTGGCCGCATTGGTCAAGCCGACCACGTCAAGATAGTGGTTTTCCGTGATGATCGTCGAAATCCCGCCCGAACCCCCGGCGAACTGGTTGGCGATCACCAGCGCTCCGCCGCTGCTCGTCAGCATTTCGGCATTGTTGCCGACCTGCTCCATGCCCAAGAGAGAGGCCCGTTCCATGCCGCTGACATTCAGCGTGTTGGTTCCAGACGTCTCGACGATGGTCAGCGTGCCGGTATAGGGAGAGCCCGCGCCGCCGCTCATCACATAGGTGTCGTTACCGTTGCCGTCGATGGTGACATTGGCGCTGCCGCTAACCGGCAAAGTCAGGACCCCCGAGCTGGTCATTTTGAAAACGTCGGCCCCGTCATTCACCAAGCTCGCCCAATTAGAGCTGCTCGCCGACAGCGAATCCTCGACCGCGACGATGCCGGTACCGGTGTGCGTGATCGCCCCGGCGGCCAGCAATTGCGCCGCCGTCAGGATCAGGGACCCGCCGCTTCCCACATTGAGGCCGGATTGCAGGCTCAACCCGGCGGTGATCGCGTGGGCATCGACGGTGGTGGTGATGCTGCCGTCGGCGATGGCCAGCGTGCCGGTGGTTCCGAAGGATTGGCCACCCGTGACCGCCGCCGCGACTTCCGCCGCCGACAGGGTCAGGGTCTTGCCGCCCGCGATGGTCAGACCGGAATGCAGGTTCAGACTGGTGGTGATGGAATGCAGGTCGGTGTTGGCGGTGATCGTGCCGTCGGTGATCGTCACCGCGCCGGACCCGCCGATGGCGTGGCCGCTGGCCTGCGCGGCGGTCAGGGTCAAGGTGCCCGCAGTCACCGTCACGATCCCCAAATTGCCCAGATTGGTATCGCCCGACAGATCGGTGGTCCCCGTCACCGTCGTATTCAGCGTGCCCGACACCGAAATCCCGGACAGATTGGTACTGCTCGTCAAACCGGTCACGATCACGTTGCCCGCGCCGGTGATGGTGCGCCCGCTGGCCTCCGCCGCCGTCAAGGTCGCCGTCCCCGAACTCACCGACAGCGATGCCGTCCCAAGGGTGGCGTTCGTCAGGTCGGTGGTCGCCG
>CAIULK010000265.1 GCA_903899885.1 uncultured Rhodospirillaceae bacterium | reverse complement strand
TGGTCGGCCGCAAGCTGGCGATCGTCCACGACACCCCCGGTGTCACCCGCGACCGCCGCGAGGGGCGCGGCACCCTGTACGGCATTGACTTCACGGTGGTCGATACCGCCGGGTTCGAGGACGCCGACGACGATTCGGTGGAAGCCCGGATGCGCCGCCAGACCGACACCGCCGTGACCGGCGCCGATGTCGTTTTGATGCTGATCGATGCGCGGGCCGGAATCACGCCGCTCGACCACCATGTCGCCAAACATTTGCGCCGCTGCAAAACCCCGGTTCTGTTGGTCGCCAACAAGTGCGAGGGCAACGCCGCCGAGGGCGGCCGCCTGGAAGCTTACAGCCTAGGTTTGGGCGAACCGATCGGCCTGTCGGCGGAACACGGCCAAGGTCTGGCCGATCTGTACGAAGCCTTGGCGCCCTTCGCCGGTCCCGAAGACGACGATATCGACGATATCGACGAGCAGATCCCCGGCGCCGATGAACTGGGCGAAGACGAGGTTGAGGACCGCCCCGACCGCCCGATATCGCTGGCCGTGGTCGGGCGCCCCAATGTCGGAAAATCCACCCTGATCAACCGTTTGGTCGGCGAGGATCGCCTGCTGGTCGGGCCCGAGGCCGGGCTGACCCGCGATTCGATCACCGTCGATTGGTCCTGGCGCGGCCGGGCGTTGCGCCTCGTCGATACCGCCGGGTTGCGCCGCAAGGCCCGGATCGAGGATTCACTGGAAAAACTGTCGGTCGCCAGCACGCTGACTTCGATCCGCATGGGCGAGGTGGTGGTGCTGACCATGGACGCCGCCGCCGTGCTGGACAAACAGGACCTCTCGATCGCCCGCCTGGTGATCGAGGAAGGCCGCGCCCTGGTGGTCGCCGTCAACAAATGGGACACCGTCGATAACCCGCAAGAGGTTCTGGGCCGCCTGCGCGACCGATTGGAAACCTCGCTGCCGCAAGCGCGCGGCGTGACCACGGTGACCCTGTCGGCGCTGTCGGGCAAAGGGCTGGATAAGCTGATGGACGCGGTGCTGGCCACCCACGCCGCCTGGAACACCCGGATTTCAACGTCCCGCCTGAACCGCTGGCTGGAAGACGCCACCGACCGCCACCCGCCGCCCGCCGTGGCCGGTGGGCGCCGCATCCGCTTGCGCTATATGACCCAAGCCAAGGCCCGGCCGCCAACCTTCGTGGTGTTCGCCTCGAAGCCCGACGATCTGCCGGAATCCTATACCCGCTATCTGGTCAACGAACTGCGCACCGCGTTTGACCTGCCCGGCGTGCCGATCCGCCTGTTCGTGCGTGGCGGAAAAAATCCGTATCACGATAAGGAGTGAGGGCCTCAGATACCTGCCTCCTTGGCGTGCCGCACGGCCAAGATAAGGGCGTCGTTACCATCGTGGCGGTAGCGCACCACGTAACCGCCATCGCCAAATTCAATGAACCAATCACGAAACTCCGGCGGCAAATCCTCCACCGTCCGCCCGATCTCCGGATGCGCCGCAAGCACGCGGACGCCAAGCCGGATGGCGTGAATAGCACGGGAAGCAGCATCCCGATTTTTCTGTTTTAAAAAGTCGTTTAGCCGCTCCACGTCCCGCAAAGCGGATGGCGACCAGATCAACCGTGGCATTCAGGCGGTTCCACGTCGTCGCCGGCTTCCAGCCGAGCGAGCCAGGAATCGGCCTCGTTCGCCGTAACATGGTGCCCGGTATTCTGAAAATCGGCCCATGCCGCAAGGGCATCTTGGCGCAACTGCTCGCGCTTTTCCTCGCGCTCGACATATTGTCCTATGGCTTCGCGCATGAGCCAATGCGCCGACCGGCGGCGAGCGATGGCAAGCCGTCCAACCCTTTCCTTGATGTCTTCATCTAATTTTAGACTGGTTGAGACCGACATCGCGCGGTACCCCAAGGTAATACCTCTGGGTACCTTATCACACACCTCTCGCCTGCGTCACCGCACGGTTTGGCGATGGGATGCATGGCCACCGTGCCGCACGTCCTTTGCATTTGTGCGCCGCTTACCCTATGTCACCTCCACTTGGCCCGCAGCCTTTCGCGTTCGGTAACCAGCCAAAGCAGCGAAATCATCGCCACCGAGTTGGTGATCCGTCCCGATTTGACCATGGCGACCGCCTCGTCCAGCGGCACCGCGAAGACCCGGATGTCCTCGCCCTCGTGTTCCAGGCCGTGAACGCCCGCGATGGTGCTTGCATCCACCCGCCCGCAATAAAGGCGGACGGTTTCCGAGGATCCCCCCGCCGAGATCAGCGAATCGGAAATGAATTCAAGGTCCAAGACCGTGCAGCCGGTTTCCTCGGTGACCTCGCGGCGCGCCACCTCGTCCGGGCTTTCCCCCTCCTCGATGATCCCGGCCACGGTTTCGATCAGCCAGGGCGCCAGACCGGCGGCATAGGCGCCGGTACGGAATTGCTCGATTAGACCGACCACATCGGTAATCGGATCGTAGAGCAGCACGGCCACCGCATGGCCACGCTCGAAGATTTCGCGGACGATTTCGCGCGTCCAGCCACCATCGAAGGTGCGGTGCCGCAGGCGGTAGCGGTCGATCTGGAAATAGCCCTTATAGACGGTGTCCTTGGCCAGGATCTCGACGTCGCCGCGGTCCATCGATCAGTAGGCCCACAAGGTGCCGGTGGCGCCGACCGCCGCCGTGATCAAACCCAGGATCAGATTGATCCCGACGATCCGCCGGATCCGCGCCTGATGGCGGGCCGCCGCCTCGATTTGCCCTTCCGCCAATTCGCGTTGAAACGACTGCCACGGCGCGAAGAACATATAGGCGAACAAGGCCATCATGGTCAGGCCAATGATCTGCATGACGTCGATATGCGGGCCGCCGCCGGAAATCCCGCCCCGGTACCCCAGCAGCAGAACCCCATAGCCGGTGGCCAGCAACGTGACAATCGCCAGCCAGACCAAGTCGAAGAAACGCCCCAAGACGCGCCGGATGATATCCAAACGCAGCGCCGGAGCCAAATCGGCGATTGCCGGGCGCAACGCCATGTGGGCGAAGAACATGCCGCCCACCCAAACGGTGGCGGCGATGGTGTGCAGGGCAAGGGCGAAAACGAAGGCGTACATGGTGGTGCTTCTTTCCGAAAGGGTCGATCGATTCTATCATTGCCTTTATGAAGAAGGAAACCCGCATCCTCGACGCCGGACGGCGTCCCGTTCTGTCGGAGGGCGCCGTTAACCCGCCGGTCTGGCGTGCCTCGACCGTGCTGCACCCCACGCTGGCCGCGCTTGAGCACGCCATCCACACGCCGTTCGAGGGGTTGCGCTACGGCCGTTTCGGCACCCCCACGGTTTATGCCTTGGAAGAGGCGATCGCCGAGATCGAGGGCGGCGCGCGCACCATTGCCACCTGCTCCGGTCTGGCCGCGATCACCGGCACGCTGACCGCGCTGCTGCAAGCGGGCGATCACCTGCTGGTGACCGATGCGGTTTATCAGCCGACCCGAACCTTTTGCGACACCGTGCTGGCCCGGTTGGGCATCACCACCACCTATTTCGATCCGGTTCTCGGCCCGGAGGGGCTGAGGGCGCTGCTCGGCCCCGCCACCCGGCTTGTGTTTCTGGAAAGCCCGGGATCCTTGACCTTCGAGATGTCCGACATCCCCGCCCTGACCGCCGCCGCCCACGGCGCCGACGCCCTGGTGGCGATCGACAACACCTGGGGGGTGCTGTCGTTCCAGCCGTTCCGGCACGGGGTCGATATTTCCATCCAGGCCTGCACGAAATACATCGTCGGCCATGCCGACGCCATGCTGGGGGCCGTTACCGTGAGCGACCTCGATCTTTGGCACCGGCTCAAAACCGGCTTCGCCGCCTTCGGCGCCTGCCCCGGCAGCGAGGAGGCCGCCTTGGGCCTGCGCGGCCTGCGCACGCTGGCGGTTCGTCTGGCCCGTCACGGTGAAACAGCCAAACGCCTGACCGAGTGGCTGGCGGCGCGGCCCGAGGTCGCGCGGGTCCTGTACCCGGCCCACCCCGGCGATCCCGGCTTCGATCTGTGGCGGCGCGATTTTTCCGGCGCCTGCGGGCTGTTCGGGGTAATCCTCAAGCCGGTCGAACGGCCGGGGCTGGAGGCGATGCTGAACGGCTTTCGTCATTTCAAACTGGGTTTTTCGTGGGGCGGCTTCGAAAGCCTGGTGATTCCGGCCTGGGGCGGCGCGGTCAAGCGCACCGCCACCCGCTGGACACCCGAAGGCCCCGCCTTGCGCTTTCATGCCGGACTAGAAGCCGCCGACGATCTGATCGCCGATCTCGAGGACGGTTTTTCCCGCCTGTCGTCGCTGGACATCAATGGCCCCGCGTGACATTCTACCAAATGGGGAAAAACGCAGCGGGGAACCGATGGCGTGGGGAGTGCCGCAAAGCCTTCAGGTCCGGCTGACCTTGGTGGTCGGGCTTTTGATTTTGGCGACCGGATGGGGACTGGCGTTCCTCCTGGAGCATGACGCCACGCGCAATTTGCGCAATTTGCTGGAGGCCCAGCAATATTCCACCGCTCGGGCGGTCGCTCAAAGCATCGATGGTCAGCTGCGGTTACGGCTGGATTCCCTGGCGCGGGTCGCCGGGCGGATTCCCGACGGCGTTCTGTCCGACCCGCGGCAGATGAACGCCTTCCTGGCCGAACGGCGCGCGATCTACAATCTGTTCGATCTGGGCCTTGCGGTGGTTCGCGCCGATGATGGCGGCGAAATCGCCACTTGGCCGCCGGGCACCCGCACCACTCCGCCCGATTACAAGGGACTCGACGTTTTCAACGCCGCCGCCGCCGGTCGGCCTGTTATCGGATCGCCGGTTCGAGTTCCGGGCAACGGCATTCCGGTCATTCCGTTCGCGGTGCCGATTTCCGGCTCGGACGGCCGCACGGCGGCCGTGATGATCGGCCTGGCGCGGATCGAGGCGGCCGATTTCCTGACCGCCGCCCGTTCCGGCGAGAGCGGTGGAACCGGCGATATCCTGGTCGCGGCACCGTTGGCCGGGGTGTTCGTCACCGGCACCGACCCGGCCTATATCTTGAAACCCCTGCCGCCACCCGGCGTCAACCACCTCCACGACCGAGCGATGGGCGGGTTCATGGGGGCGGGCGTGACCGTGAGCTCCCAAGGGGTCGAGGAATTGGTGGCGTTCCATCCGGTTCCCGCCACCGGCTGGTTCGTGGTCGCGCGGCTGCCCACCGACCAAGCCTTCGCGGCCATTCGCGTCATGCGGTGGATGGTCTTCGGCGGCGCCGCCGGGGTGTCTATGCTGGTCGCGCTGATCGCGGCGATATTCGTGCGCCGCGCTCTGCGGCCGCTGAAGATCGCGGCCCGCGCCTTGGACGAAATGTCACTGGGGACGACGCCCTTGCGCTCGCTTCCCACCGCCCGCAACGACGAGGTCGGACGGATGGTGGCCAGCTTCAACCGCTTGGTGGGGTGGCTGCAACGCGAAACCGAGGCGCTGCGGGTCAACGAGGAAAAGCTGCGCACCCTGTACGAATTGGCGCCCATCGGCATTCTGCTGACCGATATGGACGGCCACTTCGTCGAATTCAACGCGGAATTCCTGCGCATCTGCGGCTATCCCGACGACGAATTGAAAAAGCTGGATACTTGGGCGCTGACGCCTTCCCAGTATGCCCCGGACGAACAACGCCAGTTGGACAGCTTGCGCAAAGCTGGCCGCTACGGACCTTATGAAAAACACACCCGCCGCAAGGACGGCACCTTGGTGCCGCTGCGTCTGAACGGCGTTCTGGTCACCGGCCCGGACGGCCGGCCCGCCATCTGGTCCATCGTCGAGGATATCAGCGAATGGGTTGAGCAACGCGACCGGCAGCAAAAACTGCTAGACGAGCTGAATTGTTCGAACCACGAACTGGAGCAATTCGCCTATATCGCCTCGCACGATCTGCGCGAGCCCTTGCGCATGATCGGCAGCTATATCGCGCTTCTGGAACGGCGCTACGCCGACCAGCTGGACTCGGACGCCCGCGAATTCATCGCCTATGCCCGCGATGGTGCGGTCCGCATGAACCGGATGGTTCTGGAACTTCTGGAATTCTCAAGAATCGGCCGCCTGACCGGAACGGCGATGCCGGTCGCCCTGGGCGACATCGTCGCCGAAACCATCACGGATCTGTCCGAAACGATCAAGGAGTGCGGGGCCGAGATTTCGGTCGCCCCGGATCTGCCCACCGTTTCGGGTTGGCCGAGCGAGTTGGTCCGCCTATTTCAAAACCTTATCGGCAACGCCTTGAAATACCGCCATGCCGATCGTCCGCCGGTCATCTCGATCTTCGCCACCGCCGACGCCGAGGGCTGGACGATTTCGATCGCCGATAACGGAATCGGTATCGAGGCCGAGTATTTCGAGAAGATTTTCAACATCTTTCAGCGGCTGCACACCCGCGACCGCTTCGAGGGCACCGGCATCGGGCTGGCGATTTGCCGCAAGATCGTGCAGCACCACGGCGGCCGGATCGGACTGAACTCGATCCCCGGCACCGGCTCGACCTTCTTCTTCACTCTGCCCCGAGCGCCGACCTGATCGCGCGTTCACTGTCGGCCAAGGCGGCACCTAGACCGGCCGCCAGGGTTTGGCCGCGCGTGTCATCGCCCGCCAGGAAAGCGTGTTCGGCTTGCGTCGCGAGGTCGGCCAAGGTAATCGCCCCCACCATGCGGGCCCCGCCCGCCAGCTTGTGAACGGCCTCGGCCGCCTGGGTCCCATCGCCGGCGGCGGCCAACTCGGCGAGGGCCGCTTTCGATCCGGCGAAGAAGCCGTCCAGCATCGACCACAGATCGGCGGTCACGCCGCCGAAGAGATCACGGATCGCCGACACATCGATCACCACGGAATCGGCACCGCGCCGCATTGCGATCGCCTTGGGAAGAGTGTGCCGAACCACCTGCTCCAGCCGGTCGGTTGAGACCGGCTTGATAAGAATATCGTCCATCCCGGCATCGCGGCAACGCTGGGCGGTATCGGAAAGAACGTCGGCGGTCAGGGCGATGATCGGCAGATGGCGGCCCGTGCCACGCTCTTGCTCGCGAACGGCGCGCGCCAGATCGAAGCCGCCCATGCGCGGCATATGACCGTCGGTCAATAACAAGCCATAGGGCGTATCGACCAAGCGTTCCAACGCGGCAACGCCGTCGTCGGCGAAATCGTGCGCCAACCCCAGATAATCCAGAACCCGGCCGATCACCAGCTGATTGGTGCGGTTGTCCTCGGCCACCAGAATCAGCGTACCCGCCGCCAGGGCCTCGGCCCGCGATGGGGCTTGGTATTTCCGCGCGGCCGAACCGCCGCCGTCGCGCGGATCAATGGCGCCGCCGCGCCCGGCGGCACGGGCGACCGCGCCCGTCAGCGAGGCATACCGCGCCGGTTTGATCACGGCCGGTTCGTCGCCGGGGCGATCGGTCGAGCGCGTCACGAGGCGCACCATTTTGACCTCGGGGTGCCGTTTCAACACCTCGGTTACCCCGGCGCCGCCCGCCCGCGCCGTATCAACGACACACACGTCGAAGCCAGAGTCCGCCCGCAGCAGGGTTCCCGTCACCTCTTGCGGTTCGCAGAGCGTTACCCGGGCACCCGCATGTTCGAGATACCCCCGCCACGCCGCCGCCGCCCGGCCCGAGCCCCCCGCCGCCAGAACCCGCAATCCGGTCAGAACCGGTTCCCGCAGGGTCGGCGGTTCCACGGTTTCGGCGCTCACCCGGCAACGAAAGCAAGCGCCGTGCCCGAGCTTGCTGTCCACCCAGACCCCGCCGCCCATCATCTGCGCCAGCGTCCGGCAAATCGACAGGCCCAGCCCGGTGCCGCCGAAACGCCGCGCGGTCGAGGTCTCGGCCTGCGCAAAGGGCGTGAACAAGCGGGCTTGGCGCTCTTCGGCGATGCCGATCCCGGTATCGGTGACCGCGAATTCGATCTGCCCGGCCAGGGCGGGCCGGACCGCCAGCTCGACGACACCGCTTTGAGTGAATTTGATCGCGTTTCCTACCAGATTGACCAGAATTTGCCGGGTCCGGGCCGGATCCCCCATCACCTGGGCGGGCAGCGCCGGGTCGATCCACACCACCAGATCCAGCCCCTTTTCGTCGGCGCGCGGCGCCAGCAGATCGCCCACCGCCTCGGCGACGTCGGCGGGACAATAGGGCACCCGCTCGATCTCGAACCGCCCGGCCTCGATTTTCGAAAAATCCAGGATATCGTCGATGATCGCCAGCAACGCGGCCGAGGAATCGGCGACGATCGCCAGCATCTCGCGCTGGTCATAGGCCAGCGGAGTTTTCTGCAACAGCTCGATCATGGTCGCCACGCCGTTCATCGGCGTGCGGATTTCGTGGCTCATCGTCGCCAGGAAGGCTGATTTCGCGCGCGTCGCCGCCTCGGCCTCTTCCTTGGCTTCCAAATAGGCGCGCTCTTGGCCCTTGCGTTCGGTGATGTCTTCGTGAACGCTGACGAAATGGGTGATCTCGCCCGACGGCGCGAACAGCGGCGCCACATGGACCGATGCGAAAAACTCAGCCCCACCCTTGGTGCGGTTGACCAACTCGCCGCGCCATTTTCCCCCGCCCCGGATGGTCCGCCACAGATCCTCGTACACCTCGGAGGGCGTCACGCCGGCGCGCAGAAATTCCATACGCCGGCCCTTGGCTTCCTCGACGTCATAGCCGGTCTGCTCACAAAACCGGGAATTGACGTATTCAATCTCGCCCAACGCGTTGGTGATGATAACGGCGGTCGGCCCTTGCTCGATCGCTAGGCCCAATTTGCGGATCCGGTCCAGATAGGCGGCCTTGCGCAACGAAAAACGGCCGAGGAAAAACAATACGATCCAAAAGGACAGCAACACCGCCGCCGCCGTCAGGAAAATCGCCGCCCGCTCGACCGGCGTCAGCAGGCTGTTCCGGTCATCCAGCACCACCACCGACCACGCCCCGGCGGGATCATTCCATTCGATCGGCACCTCGGCCAAATCATAGGGCTTCTTGCCCAGCGTGATGATGCCGCCGTTTCCGGCGGCGGGCAGAACCCGCGGCGGCCCCCGGTCGAACACCGTGTCGAATTGCTTCGAGGCTTGAAGGGCGGCCAAGATCTCGGGCGTCGGATTGCCCAGCGTGCCGAATACCAATTCGCCGCGATTCGACGCCATCACCACGCCGCCCAGCGGCGACACCAGCATCGCCGGATGCGGCCAGCGGGTCATCAAGGCATCGATTTGCTCCATCGCCACCTTGATGGCGATCACGCCGACCACGGGTGAGTTCGGCGACGCCTCGGCGCGGACAGGGGCCGCGTAATACAGGCCCCGGTGATGGGTGTTCTTGCCGACCGCCGGATAGATGTTGGCCACCCCCTTCAGCGCCTGCTGCACATAGGGGCGGAACGACAAGTCGCGCCCCAACCCCGATGGCGTGCCCAGGGACGGATCCAGACGATAGGCGACGATGCGGCCCGAACCGTTGACGACCAGCGCGTCCTCGGCCCCATAGGCGGCACGGAATTGTTCCAGGCCCCGCACGGCCTCGGGCGCGTCGGGCGGCAACTCGCCGGTCGCCACCTTGCGGATGCCGTCATCGACGATGCCCAGCAGCAGGGCGCCGCCCATGATCCGGCCATCCATCGTGGCGCCGCGCACGGTGTCGGCGAAGCTTTCCGCCGCCCCTTGCAGCCGGACGGCATTGCGGCGGGCCACCTCCCATTCGGCGGCCGCCAGAATTCCCCAGGCCAGCGCCACCGCGACGATGCCCCCCGCGGCCAGCGGCGCCGGCATGCCAGCTTGCCGCAATAGGCGTCTCAATTTTCCGCCCATTATCCCGTCCCCTTCTGGAACCACGACCGCCCCACCATACCCGCGCCGCCCGGACGCCGCAACCGGACGCGATGTTTCCAAATGTGGATATAACTCTTCCATTCGGCGGGCGGCAAGCCGCCTGCTTTCCCAGTCATTCCCTGCCCATAGGGGTTGGCATGGCTTTTGCGGCTATGGGGGTCGGGCTTTTACCCTGGACTGGTGGGGGATTCATGTACGACGACAGCCGCACACCGCTCGAAACCGATGTCGAGATGCGCTTCGGCGTTCCGCGCCGCGATTTTCTGAAATTTTGCGCCGCCATCGCCGCGACCCTGGGGCTGCCCAAGGGCGCCGAGGCCGAGGTCGCGGCCGCCCTAGCCAAGAAGGAACGCCCGCCGGTCATCTGGCTGCATCATCAAGAATGTACGGGCTGTACGGAATCGCTGCTGCGGGCCGAACATCCGACCCTGGAAAATTTGATCCTCGACATCGTGTCGCTGGAATATCACGAAACCCTGTTCGCCGCCGCCGGGCACCAAGCCGAAACGGTGCGCAAGGCCAGCCAGGAAAAGAACAAGGGCAAGTACCTTCTGGTTGTCGAAGGCGCCATCCCGACCAAGGACGACGGCATCTATTGCAAGATCGGCGGCCAGACCTCACTGGAACTGACCCGGGAAGTCGCGGCGAACGCGGCGGCGGTGGTGGCGATCGGATCATGCGCCTCGTGGGGCGGCATGCCCTCGACCCCGCCCAACCCCACCGGCTCGACCGGCGTGGGCGAGGCGCTGGGCCGCAAGGATGTGCTGACCATTCCCGGCTGTCCGCCCAATCCCTATAATTTCCTGGCCACGGTCGTCCACTTCCTGACCTTCGGCAAGCTGCCCGCGCTGGACGATAAAAATCGTCCGCTGTTCGCCTATGGCCGCTTGGTGCACGAGAACTGCGAACGCCGCGCCCATTTCGATGCCGGCCGCTTCGCGCTGGAATTCGGCGACGAAGGCCACCGTCAGGGCTGGTGCTTGTACAAACTGGGCTGCAAGGGCCCGGAGACCCACGCCAACTGCCCGGTGGTGCTGTTCGGCGACGTCGGCATGCAATCCTGGCCAGTCGGCACCGGTCATCCCTGCATCGGCTGCACGGAACAAGGCATCGGCTTCGCCAAGCCGATCCACGCGCTGGCCGATCTGAAGAACCAACGCCCGCCGGTCGGTTACCCCAAGGTCGGCGACGATCAGGGCAACGGCGCCACGCTGGGCGCGGTCGCCGCGGTGTCGGCGGTGGTGGGCGCGGCGGCCGGTGCGGCGGCCGTGCTGACGAAGAACATCAAACAGTCCGAGGACGGCAAGGAGTAGCCCCCATGACCATCAATCGCCGCGATTTTCTGCGGGCGGGGCTGGTCGGAACGGCGGCGGCGGTTGTCGGCGCCCCACCGGCGGAAGCCAGGGACAATAAAACCGTCCCCGAACACGCCATCGGCCTGCTGTACGACTCGACGCTCTGCATCGGCTGCAAGGCCTGCATGTCGGCCTGCAAGACCGCCAACGATCTGCCGCTCGATGACACCACCGGCACCGGTTTGTGGGATACTCCCCACGATCTGTCGGGCAAAACCTTCACCGTCATCAAGCTGTATCAAGACGGCGCCTCGAAATATAAGGACCAAGTGATCGACGGCTTCGCGCACATCAAGCGCCAGTGCCTGCACTGCGCCGACCCGTCCTGCGTGTCGGCCTGCCCGGTGCAGGCGATGCAAAAACGGCCCGAGGACGGGGTGGTCACCTATAACCCGGACGCCTGCATCGGCTGCCGCTATTGCGTCGCCGCCTGCCCGTTCAAGGTGCCGCAATTCCAATACGACACCGCCTTTCCCAAGATCGCCAAGTGCGAGCTGTGCAAGCAGCGCCTCGCCGACGGCAAGATTCCGGCCTGCGCCCAATCCTGCCCGACCGGGGCAACCCTGTTCGGCGCCTATAACGCCCTTTCGGCCGAGATCGAACGCCGCAAGGCGATGGTGCCGGGGCAAGCCAATATTTTCCCCCGCCGGACCGTCGATTCGGGCGACACCCACGAACGGGCCTCGGCGGAGTACACGCCGCAGGTCTACGGCCAATCGGAATTGGGGGGCACCCAGGTTCGCTATCTGGCCGGGGTTCCGTTCGACAAGTTCGGCCTTCCGGTCGGCTTGCCGGAACGTTCCTACGCCGCGCAGTCGGAAACCCTGCAACACAGCCTGTATGGCGGCTTGTACGCCCCGGGCGTGGTGCTGGCCGGTTTGATCGGGGCGGCGTGGCACGGATCAAAGGATCATCACGACGACGAGGATGGGGGGCCGCATCATGGCTAAGGCGAAACATCGGGCCTTGGGCGGCACTCTCGTCACCCCCGTCACCCTGGGACTGGCCGTTCTGATCGGGTTGGCGGTGTTCCTGCTGGCCAAGCGTTTCATTTTCGGGCTGGGATCGGTCACCAACATCTCGAACGGTTACACCTGGGGGATCTGGGTGGTTTGGGACGTGGTCATCGCCACAGGGTTTGCCTGCGGCGGTTACGCGATGGCCCTGGTCACCTATATCTTGAACAAGGGCGAGTACCATCATCTGGTGCGCCCGGCGCTGACCGCCTCGCTGTTCGGCTATACCTTGGGCGGCTTGTCGGTGCTGATCGATCTGGGCCGTTATTGGAACTTCTGGCACATCCTGTCGCCCGCCTACGCCAACACCGGCTCGGTGATGTTCGAGGTGGCGGCCTGCATCTCGCTGTATATCGTGGTGCTGTGGATCGAGTTCTCGCCCACCTTCCTCGAGCATTTCGGCAAGTCCAAGGCGCTGCTGAACAAGGTTATGTTCGTGTTCATCGGCCTGGGCGTGCTGCTGCCCAGCATGCATCAAAGCTCGTTGGGCTCGCTGATCATCGTGATGGGCTGGCATATCCATCCCTTGTGGCAGACCACCTTGGTGCCGCTGCTGTTCCTGCTGACCGCCGTCTGCATGGGCTTCGCGGTGGTGATCTTGGAGGCGACCCTGGCCGCCGTCGGCTTCAAGCGCGACATCACGGGCGAGCTGCCGATGCTGGCCAAGCTGGGCAAGATCATCCTGATGATCCTGTCGGTGTTCCTGGCCTTGCGTTTCGGCGACATCATCGTGCGCGGCGCCTTCGGATCGATCTTCACCTCGGGTTGGCGCAGCCTTGCCTTCCTGGTCGAGACCGGGCTGTTCGCCGCGCCGATTTGGATGTTGTGGAAACCCGAGAACCGCTCCCGCCTGTCGGTGCTGTTTCCGGCGGCGCTGCACATGCTGACCGGCGCGGTGCTGTACCGCATCGACGCCTTCCTCATCGCCTACGATCCCGGTCCGGGCTGGCATTACTTTCCGTCGGTTTCGGAATTGCTGGTCACGCTGGGCGTCATCGCGCTCGAAGTGCTGGCTTATATCGTCTTCGTTCGCATTTTCCCCATCCTTCCCGGCCACCCCGCTGACGTGAGGAGCTAGACCTTGTCCACACGAATCACCATCGACCCCATCACCCGGATCGAAGGACACCTGCGCGTCGACGTCGAAGTCGAGGGCGGCAAGGTCACCAAGGCATGGTCGTCGGGCCAAATGTGGCGCGGCGTCGAGCTGATCCTTTTGGGCCGCGACCCGCGCGACGCCTGGGCTATCACCCAGCGCATCTGCGGTGTGTGCACCACCGTGCACGCCATCACCTCGGTTCGCGCGGTCGAGAACGCGCTGCAACTGGAAGTGCCGCTCAACGCCCAGTACATCCGCAACATGATCATTTCGGCGCACGCCATCCATGATCATATCGTCCACTTCTATCACCTGTCGGCGCTCGACTGGGTGGATGTGGTCTCGGCGCTGTCGGCCGATCCGGGCAAAACCGCGACGCTGGCGCAATCCTTGTCGAACTGGCCGCTGAATTCCAAGGCGGTGATGGTTCAGACCCAGGAAAAGCTGAAGGCTTTCGTCGCCTCGGGCCAATTGGGTCCGTTCGCGGGCGGCTATTGGGGCCATCCGGCGATGAAGCTGCCGCCGGAAGTCAACCTGCTGGCAGTCGCGCATTACCTGCAAGCGTTGGACATTCAGCGCCAAGCCAACAAGATCGTCACCATCCTGGGCTCGAAAACCCCGCACATCCAGAATCTGGCGGTGGGCGGCGTGTCGAACCCGATCGCCACCGACAGCCAGTCGGTGCTGACCGTCGATCGCCTGATGGCGATCAAGACCCAGATCGACAAGCTGTCGGACTTCGTCAATCAGGTCTATCTGGTCGATGTCGCGGCGATCGGCGCCTTCTATGCCGATTGGACCAAGCATGGCGCGGGCGTGATGAACTATCTGTCCGCCCCCGATTTCCCGATGGATACCAAGGGCACCGAGTTCATGGTGCCGGGCGGCTATATCCCCGGCGGCGATCTGGCGGCCTATAAGCCGATCCGCAGCTTCGGCGACGATTTCCTGGGCAAGGGCGTCGAGGAATCGGTCAAGCATTCCTGGTACACCTATTCCAAGGCCGGTCCGTTGCATCCCTATCAGGGCGAGACCACGCCGCACTACACCGACTTCCAAGACGACGGCAAATATTCCTGGCTGAAGTCGCCGACCTTCTACGGCGCGCGCGCCCAGGTCGGGCCGCTGGCCTCGGTGCTGAACTGCGTTGCCGCCGGACATAAACCGACCATCGACTACGCCACCAAGGTGCTTGAGACCGTGTCGTCCTTGGCTGGCGCCAAGGTTGGCTTGGATGCGATGCATTCGACGATCGGCCGCCACGCGGCGCGGGCCATTCGTTGTGCCACGATGGGCGATATCCTGGCCCACAACTGGCAAGCGCTGATCGACAATATCGGCAAGGGCGACGTCCAGACCTTCAACAAGCCGGTGTTTCCGAAGGGCGAAGTGGTCGGCTACGGCTTCCACGAAGCGCCGCGCGGCCTGCTGTCGCATTGGACGGTGATCCGCGACGGCAAGATCGCCAACTATCAATGCGTGGTGCCGTCCACCTGGAACGCCGGTCCGCGCGACGAAAGCGATACGCCCGGCCCGTATGAATCCTCGCTGCTGGGCAACCCGGTGGCGGATACGGAAAAGCCGTTGGAGGTCTTGCGGACCATCCACTCGTTCGATCCGTGTCTCGCCTGCGCGGTACACGTTCACGACGAGGAAACCGGCGAGGTGGTTCAGGTCAAGGCGCTGTGACCCGGCGGGTCGTGGTGCTGGGGGTCGGCAACATCTTGCTGACCGACGAAGGGGTTGGGGTGCACGCCGTCAACGCGCTGGCCGAGCAGTTTTGCTTGCCCGACGAGGTCGAGGTTATCGACGGCGGCACCTCGGGCATGGATTGTTTGGACCGCATCGCCGAGGCCGATCTACTGCTGATCGCCGACTGCATGCGGGGCAAGCGCGCGCCCGGCACCATCACCCGTTTGGGCGGCGAGCAGATCGGCGCGTTTTTCAAAACCCGGATCTCGCCGCATCAGGTCGGCCTGTCCGACGTCTTCGCGACTTTGGCCTTGCACGAACTTTCGCCCAAGGCCATCGTGATGCTTGGGGTTGAACCGAAAGCGATCACGCTGGGAATGGATTTGTCGTCCGAAGTGTCCGCCATATTGCCCGATTTGGTCGGGGCGCTGGCCGCCGAACTGGTCGGGTTCGGGGTCTCCGTTCACCCGAAGGCGGCGTAAGCATGTGCATGGCGGTGCCGTCGCGCGTCGTGGCGATCGACAACGGCATGGCCACCGTCGAGGCATTCGGCGCGACCCGCACCTGCTCGCTGATGCTGCTGTCCGAATCCGTTGAAATCGGCGATTACCTGATTCTGGGGGTTGGCGGCGGCTTCGCCCAAGACATCATGCCCAAGGAAACCGCGCTGGCCGCCTTGTCCTTCATGGCCGAGGTGCTGGCCGACGGCCGGGCCTGATGGAGGCCAAAATCACCGTCACCGCCCGCGTGGCGGGCGGGGTATTCCAAAACATCGCCATGACATCGACCCGGCTGCCCGACGCCGCCCGTCTGTTCACCGGCCGCCCGTTGGCCGAGGTGTTGAATTTGATTCCCGCCGTTTTTTCCCTGTGCGGCACGGCCCAGCGGCTGTGCGGTTTGGCCGCCGTGGAAAATGCCGCCGGATTGCCCCCCCAGGCCCGCCCGCGCCCGCTGCTGGCCGAAACCCTGGTCGAACACGGCACCGCCTTGGCGCGCGACTGGCCGGTCCTGCTGGGCGAGGCCCCCGACCTGAAAAGCCTAAAGGCACTGCGCGCCGCGCGTCACGCCCCGCCGCCGGATCTGCTGGCGGACCTGCTGGACACCGTGCCGCCCCGCCTGCTGGCCCATCTCGACGCATTGGGGCTGGCCGAGTTCGGACAAGGCCCGCCAAGGCCCGAAGCCGGGCCGT
Organism: uncultured Rhodospirillaceae bacterium; assembly: GCA_903899885.1. GTDB lineage: Bacteria > Pseudomonadota > Alphaproteobacteria > Rhodospirillales > Magnetospirillaceae > CAIULK01. Next base: position 2,016 of record CAIULK010000265.1, on the reverse strand, counting down.
TCTCCCGCCATCAACGGCATTTCGTCAGCAACGGCTTGAAAAACCGCTTTCTGGCCCGCGTCGTGGAAACCCGCGCCGCGATGGTCGCGTTCGCGACGGCCGAGGACTTGGAAATCACCATTCCCGCCGTCACCGATGGTGTCGGCACCGCCTCGGTCGAGGCGGCGCGTGGCACACTGACCCATTCAGTCCGGATCGAAGGTGGCCTTGTTCGCGACTGGCGCATAGCCGCCCCCACCGATATCAACTTCCATCCCGATGGCCCGTTGGTGCATGCTCTGTCCGGCCAGCCGGCGGGCGACAATCCCGAACACCGGGTCCGCCTGCTGGTGGCGGCGTTCGACCCCTGTGTCGCCTGCGAAATCGAAGTGATCTTGGATGCATGAACTGTCCCTGACCCAAAGCGTGATCCGCATCGTCGAACAGGAAGCGGCCCGCCAGGGCTTCGCCACCGTCAAGACCGTGTGGCTGGAGATCGGCGAACTGTCGAGCGTGCTGCCCGATGCGATGGAATTCTGCTTCCAGGCGGTCGCCGCCGAAAGCCCGGTCGCCAAGGGCGCCAAACTGGAAATCCTGCGCGTTCCCGGCACGGCCTGGTGCTTGGACTGTGCGCAAAGTCACCCGATCGCTCAACGGTTCGACCCGTGCCCCGCCTGCGGCGGCCATCATCTGACCGTTACCAGCGGCGAGGAAATGCGGATCAAGGAAATGGAGGTCGCGTGATGTGTACCGTGTGCGGCTGCGGCACTGGGCCGCACGATCACCATGATCATGATCATGACCACCACCACCATGATCACGGCGATTCCCGCCTGATCGCCATCGAACAGAACATCCTGGCCCACAACGACCGCCTGGCCGAGGGCAACCGCGCCTATCTGGCCGAACGCGGCATCTTCGCGCTCAATCTGGTGTCCAGCCCGGGGTCGGGAAAAACCACGTTGCTGTGCCGGACCATCGAGGCCATTAACAACCGCTATCCGGTTTCGGTGATCGAGGGCGACCAGCAAACCCGCCACGACGCCGACCGCATCCTCGCCACCGGCGCCAAGGCCGTGCAGATCAACACCGGCAAGGGCTGTCATCTCGATGCCCACATGGTCGGCCACGCCTTTGAAAGCCTGGAGCCTGCGAACGGCTCGGTGCTGTTCATCGAGAATGTCGGCAATCTGGTCTGCCCCGCCGCCTTCGATCTGGGCGAGGCCTATAAGGTGGCGATCTTGTCGGTGACCGAGGGCGAGGACAAGCCGATCAAATACCCCGACATGTTCCACGCCGCCGCGATGATGGTGATCAATAAGATCGACCTGCTGCCCTATGTCGATTTCGACGTCGAGGCCGCGATCGCCTGGGCCCGCAAGGTCAACCCCGATATCGTCGCTCTCCCGGTGTCGGCCCGCACCGGCGAGGGGATGGAGGAATGGCTGGCCTGGATCAACGAGGGGCGGCGGCGCGCCCGGGTCGTTTCACCTTGACTCCTAATAGTTGTTTCGCCTAAGGTTCAACATTCGCGTTAGGAAACTTCGTGCCCGCGCGAACGGTTCCCCAGAACCGCTCGGACGAAGACATTGCGTTGGTGGCGGCGATGAGCATCAACGAAGAAATTGCCAAGGCATTCGGCGCCCACGGATTGTGGAAAACGCGCATAAAGCAGGCGATCGAAACCGGACATTGCGAACATTCGCCCGACATCGTCGGCCGAGACGACCTTTGCGCCTTCGGCAAATGGCTGTTTGATCCGGCTCTGCCCGCGGAGATCCGCGAGTCCGCCGATTACCAACAGGTTGTCGCCCTGCACGCCAATTTCCATCGTGCCGCCGGAACCGCGCTCTCGAAAGCATTGCTGGGCGATGCCTCGGGGGCCAAGGAGGATTTGCACGAGGGCGGCTTTTCCAGCGCCGCCGAAAGTTTGGCGGCGGCGATGACGGCGTGGCAGCGCCGTTCCGCGTTGGCTGCGGGCGGTTATGGCTGGCGGCGGCTGGCGCTGTGGTGGCGCAACCGCATCGGATATCGGAT
>CAIULK010000264.1 GCA_903899885.1 uncultured Rhodospirillaceae bacterium | reverse complement strand
GGCAAGACGAGGACGAGACGAGGCCGCCCCGGCCACGACCACCGTCGCATCCGGGGTACCCGCGCTGGCGACGCGGACCAAGGGCTTGCCCTTCGCCGGATGGTCAAGCTTGGCCAACCGCTGGGACGATGACACCACCGGAAGAGTCTCGCTCAAACGCGGCAGAACGGCGACCACGCCGCCCGCATCCGCGGCCGGCGGCTGGAAGGCCACATCGACGGCCTTGTCGGCCATCGCCACGCGGGCCGGCTCGTCGCCGGAACCGTCGGCCAGCCGCGCCTCGGCCACCGCCTCGTCGCGGGCCACATCGGCCGGCACGGCTTCCGGGGTCGAGGCAACCTCGTCGCGGCAGACGTCTTCTTCCATGAAGACACGCCAGGTCGAGCAATCCTTGCCCACCGCCAGCGACAGACCCATATCGCCCGGGCTTTTTCCGGTGGTGGCGATCATCACGCCATCGGTCAGGTAGCTGACCGCGGAAACAATCGGAGGAATGGCGCAACCGCCCAGCGAGGCGGCCATCGCGATCACGGCCAAGACCGGAGCGATTCGGCGAGCCAAGGACATGAGATAGCCCCCAAAACTGTTCGGCATCATACCCAAAACGCCCCCGGCACGGTGTGCGACATCGACACCCTAGATCACAACCACCAGCAATATCAAGAAAAACCGTTAATGGGCACTTAATCCCATCCTTTCATTACTGCACGATTCTTTTGTTTTCAGGGGGCTTTTACTTGTCATGGAATCGCAATGGGTTGTGCCCATCGGCGCTCAAAAAAACCATCTATTGCGGTTCCGCCTGGGTCTCGGACTTGGCCGAGGGCGCGGGACAATTCTTATCCTCATTGGAAAAACGGAAGCGGCCGTGCAGAACACAGCCCTTCATGCCCGGATCGCACGGCCGGTTGGCAAGACGGACGCACAGCCCGTCAACCGCATGCGGACACCCCCAACCGCTCATCCGTCGGTCCGCCGGATCCAGGGGATTCGGCCGATGGGGATTCCCTCGTCTTCCAGGTCGCGGGCCTGATCCTCGGTCGCCTCGCCGTAAATCGGCCGGGATTCGGTTTCGCCGAAATAAATCCGCCGGGCTTCCTCGACAAAGGCGGAACCGACGTTATCGAACCGGGTTTCGACCATGCGGCGCAATTCATCCAGCAGACGGCGCGCCTCGCCCGCCAAATCGGGAGAGTCCAAGGCTTCGCCTCGCCCGGTATTCAGCCGGGGCGCCATCATCGCCTTGCCCACCCGGGTGTCGCCGCAATAGGGGCAGGCGATTTCACCAGCCGCCGCTTGCGCGTCATAGGTGGCGCCATCGCGGAACCAAGCGTCGAACTCGTGATCGGCGGCACAGCGCAGGCTGAAAAGGATCATCACCCGCCCTCCCCCTCCTCCAAATCGCTGGGACGGACGAACGCCGCCAACCGGCCGCCGCCATCGGCGATCTTGCCCCAGGCCTCGGCCTCGATTTCGATGTCGGTCAAGCCACAGGTCGGATATTTTTCGGCCAAGCGCGCCCGAAGATCGGGATCGCCGCTGCCCGCCAAGCGGCCGGCAAGGCGCTCCATCCCCGGATTGTGGCCGATCACCATCACCTTGCGCACCGCTTCGTCCAACCGCCGCAAGCGGTTTATCAGGTCCTGGTCGGTGGCGCCGTACAGGGCATCCTCGAACAGCACCGACACGCCCCGCAGGGCGGGCACCAGCCGCTCGAAGGTTTCCCGCGTGCGGTGGGCCGTCGAGCACAAAACCAGATCCGGGCGCACCCCGGTTTCCACCATGTGGCGGGCCATGCGATCGGCCGAACGGCGGCCCCGCCCGTTCAAGGGGCGTTCGAAATCATCCAGAACCGCGTTCGACCAGCTCGATTTGGCGTGGCGTAAAAGAAAAATCCGTCGCACGATCGTCATCTTTCCCGGCCATGACAAAAAGACGGCGGGAGCATATAAGATGCGCGGCTCGAACGCCATGTCGGAGAAAACGTCGTGACAGAACCCGAAGCGGGAGCGGCCATCGGCCCGCACTCGAAAGAGCGATTCATCAATCGCGAGCTGTCCTGGCTGGCCTTCAACAACCGGGTGATCGAAGAGGCGTTCAACCCGTCCCACCCGCTGCTGGAGCGCGTCCGCTTCCTGTCGATTTCGGCGTCGAACCTGGACGAATTCACGATGGTGCGCGTGGCCGGCCTGAAGGGGCAGATCGAAAACGGCGTGCGCGCCCAAAGCCAGGACGGCTTAAGCCCGGCGCAACAATTGGCCGCCCTCGACCATGAGCGCGACGGCATTCTGGAGGCGCAGAAACGCTGCTGGATCGAACTTGAAGCCGAACTGGGCGTCCAGGGCATCGCCGTCATCGAGGCGAAGGAGGTTTTGACCAGCGAACGGCGCTGGCTGGAAGACCGCTTCATGCAGCACGTCTTTCCGGTGCTGACACCGCTGGCGATCGATCCGGCGCACCCCTTCCCGTTCATTCCCAACGGCGGCATCGCGCTGGTGTTCCATCTGCTGCGGCTGGAAAACGGCGAATCGCTGCGCGTTCTGGTGCCGCTGCCGCCCCAGATCGAGCGGTTCGTCCGCCTGCCGGGCGAGGACATCCGCTTCTTGCCGCTCGAAACCATGGTGATCTTGCATCATGACCGGCTGTTTCCCGGTTTCTCGGTGCAGGGCCATGGGCTGTTCCGGGTGATCCGCGATACCGAAATGGACATCGACGAAGAGGCCGAGGATCTTGTCCGGGTGTTCGAATCGGCGCTGAAACGCCGCCGCCGCGGCCACGTCATCCGCCTGACCTTCACCGCCGACACGCCCGAGGATCTGCGCGATTTCGTCGTCCACGAAATGCACGTCTTCGACCGCGACGTCTTGATCATCAAGGGCATGGTGGGACTGGTCGATATCAAGCAGATCATCGTCGATTCCCGGCCCGATCTGCTGTTCCCGCCCTACAACGCCCGTTTTCCCGAGCGGGTGCGCGATTTCGGCGGCGACTGCTTCGCCGCGATCCGCAAGAAGGATTTCGTCGTCCACCATCCGTTCGAAAGCTTCGACGTTGTGGTGCAGTTCATCCGCCAAGCGGCGCACGACCCGCAGGTGGTGGCGATCAAGCAAACGCTTTACCGCACCTCGAAGGACAGCCCGATCGTCAAGGCGCTGGTCGAGGCGGCCGAGGCCGGTAAATCGGTGACCTGCATGGTCGAACTGAAGGCCCGCTTCGACGAGGAGGCCAATATCCGCTGGGCCCGCGATCTGGAAGCGGCGGGCGCCCAGGTGGTGTTCGGCTTCATCGAGCTGAAGACCCACGCCAAGATTTCGCTGGTGGTGCGGCGCGAGGGCCTGGATTTGGTGTCGTATGTCCATTACGGCACCGGCAATTACCACCCGCAAACCGCCAAGGTGTACACCGACCTGTCGTTCTTCACCTGCGACCCGGTGCTGTGCCGCGACGCGGCGAAGGCCTTCAACTATATGACCGGCTATGCCAAGCCCGAGAAGATGGAAAAGCTGGTGATCGCCCCCTTGGGCTTGCGCACCCGAATCCTGGGGCTGATCGAAACCGAAATCGGCAACGCCAAGGCCGGAAAACCGGCCTCCATTTGGGCCAAGATGAATTCGCTGGTCGATCCCGAGATGATCGACGCGCTCTACCGCGCATCAAGCGCCGGGGTCGAGATCGATTTGATCATCCGGGGCATCTGCTGCCTGCGGCCCGGCGTGCCGGGTTTGTCGGACAAGATCCGGGTGCGCAGCATCGTCGGGCGTTTCTTGGAGCATTCCCGCGTCGCCTGCTTCGGCAACGGCCATGCCCTGCCGTCGCGCTTCGCCAAGGTGTTCATCTCGTCGGCCGACTGGATGCCGCGCAACATGGACTGGCGGGTCGAATCCTTCGTGCCGATCACCAATCCGACGGTTCATCGCCAGGTTTTGGAGCAGATCATGGTCGCCAATCTGCGCGACACCGAACAAACCTGGATTCTGGGGCCCGATGGCGTTTATACCCGCCTGGAAACCGGGCAACCCGGTTTTTCGGCGCATCGCTGGTTCATGACCAATCCATCGCTGTCGGGCCGCGGCAGCGCCTTGGAAAAGGGCCGGCGCCCCAAGGCGCCGCCCGCCGCCGCCCTTTCGTCGTAACGGTGTCCCGACCATGAAAATCAAGCGAATCCTGGAACCGCTCGGCATCGTCGATATCGGTTCGAACTCGATCCGCCTGTGCGTCTACGACGCGGGCAACCGGGTTCCCGTGCCGTTGTTCAACGAAAAAGCGGTGTGCGGCCTGGCCCTTGGTCTGGGCTCGACCGGACGGCTGAATCCCGAGGGATTCGAGCAGGCCCTGGCCACGGTCGGCCGCTTCGCCGCCCTGGCCCGCGCGATGGAGGTCAAGGAACTCGACGTTCTGGCCACCGCCGCCGTGCGCGACGCCGACGACGGCCCCGCCTTCGTGCGCGAACTGGCCCGGCGCCACCGCGTGCAGGTCAAGACCCTGTCGGGCGGACAGGAAGCCTGTTTGGCCGCGATGGGCGTGCTGTGCGGCACGCCCGAGGCCGAGGGCATCGTCTGCGATCTGGGCGGCGGTTCGCTGGAGCTGATCGGCGTCAAGGACGGGCAATTGGGCGACCACGTCACCATGCCGCTGGGCCTGTTGCGCTTGGCGGAATCCTCGGGCGACGACCGCGCGGTGGCGGCCAGCATCATCGACGCGCATCTGTCGCGCGTCGATTGGCTGTCGGCGGGCGAGGGCGGCACCGTTTACGCGGTCGGCGGGGCGTGGCGGGCGCTGGCCCGCCTGTTCATCGCGCAGACCCGTCACCCCCTGACCGTTCTCGACAATTTCGCGCTGGACGCCCGCGACGCGCGCCAGATCGTCGATCTGATCGCCAATCAAAGCCGCCGGTCGCTGGACAAGGTGCCCGGCGTGTCGCGCAAGCGGCTGACCAGCCTGCCGCTGGCCGCCCAGGTGATGGACCGCATCCTGGTGCGGATCAACCCGCATCGTTTGGCCTTTTCGATCTACGGCATGCGCGAGGGGCAATTCTTCAAGCGGTTACCGGAAAAAACCCGGCGCGAAAATCCACTGCTGTCGGTCTGCCGCCAAATCGCCCAGATGAACGGCCGCTTTCCCACCCACGGCGACGAACTGATGCGCTGGATGGACCCATTGTTCCCGGATGAAACCGCGCAACAGACCCGCATCCGCCATGCCGCCTGCTTGGTGTCCGACGCCTTTTGGGGCGAACACCCCGACTACCGCGCCGAACAGGCCTTCTTGCGCATGTTGCGCCTGCCCTTCATGGGGGTCGAGCATGCCGAGCGCGCCGCGATCGCCTTGACGGTCTTCGTGCGCTATCAGGGCGACGAGGAAAACCCCCAAGTTCAACGCGCCATCGGCCTGCTGGACGAAACGGCGGTTCGCCGGTGCCGCAAGATGGGATCGGCGCTGCGGCTGGCCCACACCCTGACCGGCGGCGCCACCGCGCTGCTGAAACGCACCCGGCTGATCCCCGACGGCCGCGCCCTTGTTCTGGAAGTTCCGGCGGGTGCCCCCGCCTTCGTTCTCGACCCGGACCGGGCGCTCGACCGCCTTGCCAAGGCGATGGACTTCGACAGTTGGGCCATGCGTGGGATTTAATCCCCATCGGCGCGTTTTGTTCTGTTTTTGTACTCTATAATTTCTATTTCTTACCCTTAAGTTTACGGCACTTGAAATCCCCCGCCACGCTCATACTTTTGGGGTATGGCCGGAACGCGTCGCGATTCGAGGCGGACTTCAGGGGGTATCATGTCGAACGAGAGCCGACAGTTCATAACCTTCACCGTCGATTCCGAGGAATACGGCGTCGATATCATGGCGATCCGCGAGATCAAGGGCTGGACGCCGACCACCGCACTGCCCGAAACACCCCCGCACATGCGCGGCGTCATCGACCTGCGCGGCACCATCGTGCCGATCGTCGATCTGCGCGCCCGCTTTCACCACGGCCTGACCGAGGTGACCCCCACCCACGTCATCATCGTCGTGGCGATCGGCGCCATGATGGTGGGACTGCTGGCCGATGCCGTGGTCGATATCGTTAGCGTCGCCGACACGGCGATCCAACCGGTGCCGGACATGGAAAACAATGGTCATGTCGGCTTCCTGGCCGGGCTTGTCACCGTCGAGGACCGGATGGTGGTGCTGCTCGACCTCGACAGCCTGCTCGAGCGCGACAAGGCCATCCTCATTCAATCCGCCGCATAAGGAGCTTTTGCGATGTTCAATTCGAAACAAGCCTTGCTGCGCATTGACCATGCTGGACAAGTGGCGGCGATCGGCCGCGCGATGGCGGTGATCGAGTTCCAGATGGACGGCACGATCATCACGGCGAACGAGAACTTCCTGAATGCCCTGGGCTACGGCCTGGACGAGGTCAAGGGCAAGCATCACAGCATGTTCGTCGAGCCCGCCTATAAAAACAGCCACGAATATCAGCAGTTCTGGGACAACCTCAATCGCGGCCAATTCCAGCGCGCCGAATACAAGCGGCTGGGCAAGGGCGGCAAGGAAGTGTGGATCCAGGCGTCCTACAACCCGATCCTCGACGCCAAGGGCAAGCCCTTAAAGGTGGTGAAATACGCCACCGACGTCACCGAGCAAAAATTGCAGAACGCCGATTATGCCGGTCAGATCGACGCGATCAGCAAATCGCAAGCGGTGATCGCCTTCAACATGGACGGCACCATCATCACGGCGAACGCCAATTTCTTGAACGCCATGGGCTATACGCTGGACGAGGTCAAGGGCAAGCATCACGGCATGTTCGTCGAGCCGGCCTACCGCGCCAGCGTGGAATACGTGCAATTCTGGGCGGCCCTGAACCGGGGCGAATATCAGGCCGCCGAATTCAAGCGGATCGGCAAGGGCGGCAAGGAGGTGTGGATTCAAGCCTCCTACAACCCGATCATGGATTTGAACGGCAAGCCCTTCAAGGTGGTCAAATACGCCACCGACGTCTCCGACATGGTGCGCAACCGGATGGAGAACGAAAAAGGCATGCAGGAATCCGTCCAGGTGCTGGACGCGGTATCGAAGGGCGATCTGACCAAGCGGATGGTCGAGAATTACGCGGGCACCTTCGGACAGATCAAATCGGCCCTGAACGGCACGGTCGATAAACTGTTCGAACTGGTCAACACGATTTCCGGCGTCACCACCTCGATCAACACGGCCACCGCCGAAATCGCGGCGGGCAACCTGGATTTGTCGCAGCGCTCGGAGGAACAAGCCAGCGCGTTGGAGGAAACCGCCGCCTCGATGGAGGAATTGGCCTCGACCGTCAAACAGAACGCCGCCAACGCTCAACAAGCCAACCAACTGGCGGCCGGGGCGCGCGAAGTGGCGACCGGCGGCGGCCAAGTGGTCACCGACGCCATCGCCGCGATGGGGCGCATTGAGACCAGTTCGCAAAAGATCGGCGACATCGTCGGCATGATCGACGAGATCGCTTTCCAGACCAACTTGTTGGCCCTGAACGCGGCGGTCGAGGCGGCCCGGGCGGGCGACGCCGGCAAGGGCTTTGCCGTGGTGGCGCAGGAAGTTCGCAATCTGGCGCAACGCAGTGCCCAGGCCTCGAAGGAAATCAAGGGCTTGATCAGCCAATCGACCACGGAGGTGCGCACCGGCGCCGAACTGGTCAAAAAAGCCGGCGGCACCTTGGACGAGATCGTTACCAGCGTGAAGCGCGCCGCCGACATCGTCGCCGAGATCGCGGCGGCCAGCCAGGAACAGTCGTCGGGCATCGACCAAGTCAACTCGGCGGTAACCCAGATGGACGAGATGACCCAGCAAAACGCCGCCTTGGTGGAAGAAAGCTCGGCCTCGGCCGCCGCGTTGGAGGATCAGGCGCAAGAGCTGGAACGCCTGATGGGCTTCTTCCATACCGGTGTCGTCCGCGAAACCATTCACCATCAAGCCGCGCCCAAGGCCGAACGCCGCCCGGCGCCCGCCAAGCCGATGGCCAAACCGGCCGCTCGGCCGCACGCGCCGGCGCAAAAGCCGCGGTCCGGGGATGACTGGAAGGAATTTTAACCCGGATTTCCCAGATGACCGAGCCATTTCGTGACGTCCATCGCTTATTATGCTATATAAATCAATGTGATGACGGTTGCTGGAGCGGGTCAAAATGGACATGGCAGCGGGTGAATCGGAATCGGCTGATCTTCGG
>CAIULK010000263.1 GCA_903899885.1 uncultured Rhodospirillaceae bacterium | reverse complement strand
TTGCCGCAGCCCGTCGGGCCTTTCAGCAATACCGGCAGCTTGTGCCGCCAGCAGCGTTCGAACAACGCGCACTCATCGCCAACGGGAAGATAAAAGGGGATGTCCAAGCGTGGCTCTCCATTTTTCCAGCCGCCATTGAGGCGGCGGCCAAGGGCGCGGACGCGCCCGCCCGGCGAGGGCTAACTAAAAAGTCGGGGCGGCGGGGGATGGCCCGCCGCCCCTTGTGTCGTCAGGCCGACTTCGCCCTTCCTGGGGGTACCATGGAGAGGAGGTAGAGGACGAGACCAAGCACAACGAACACACCGGCGCCCAGACGCATCCAGTAGAACAGGCCGATTTGGTCCTGAACTTCCATATACGTCATGATTCCCATCACCCGCTGAAGGTGCACTTGCACCACGCCGGCGAAGGTAAGGGCAAAGGTCATGAACACCACGCCAGAGGTGATGATCCAGAAGCTCCACATATTGAGCCGCTGGTGATAAGGCTCGCGGCCCAGAACCAAGGGCATCGCGTAGGTGATCATCGCAAGGTTGATCATCGCGTAGGCGCCGTAGAAGGCCAGATGGCCGTGCGCCGCCGTGATTTGCGTTCCATGCGTGTAGTAGTTGACCGGGGCCAAGGTGTGCAGGAAGCCCCACACGCCGGCACCGAAGAAGGCCATCACCGAACAGCCCAGCGACCACAGCATGGCCGCCTTGTTCGGGTGATCCCGGCCGCCCTTCCACACCATCGAGAAGGTGAACAACACCATCGCGAAGAAGGGAATGACTTCCAAGGCCGAGAAGATCGAACCGATCCACTGCCAGTAACCGGGCGTGCCGATCCAGTAGTAGTGGTGGCCGGTGCCCAGGATGCCGGTGAACAGGGTCAAGCTGACGATCACATACAGCCACTTTTCGACCACTTCGCGATCGACGCCGGTCATCTTGATCATCAGGAAGGCCATGATCGACGCCATCACCAGTTCCCAGACGCCCTCGACCCAGAGATGGACGACCCACCACCAGAACATCTTATCGAGGACGACGTTGTTGGGCAGATAGAAGGCGAACAGGAAGAACACCGCCACGCCCCACAGCCCCAGCAACAGGATATTGCTGATTACCGTTTTGCGCCCCTTCAACACCGTCATCGAGATGTTGTAGAGGAACATCAGGGCCACCAGAACGATACCGACCTTGATGTAGATCGGCTGTTCGAGATAGCTGCGGCCATCGTAATTGCCGAACAGATAGCCCACCACCGCGACCAAGGCCGCGATGAAGAACACCCAGAACTGCAATTTCGCCAAACCGACGCTATGCAGCTCGCTCTCGGTTTCCTCGGGGATAAGATAGTAGGTGGCCCCAAAGAAGCCCATAAGCAGCCACACCACCAGCGCATTGGTATGGATCATGCGCACCACGTTGAACGGAAGGAAATCCGGCAACGCGGTCGGAGCGACGTACAACAGTCCACCCAGGAGACCGAAGGCCACCTGCGCCAAGAACAGCGTCAGCGCTCCGATGAAGTAAAGCTTCGCAACTTTTTGCGATTCGTATTTCATGTGTCAGTCCCCCGGTTCAGCCGACGATGTGCGGCGGCCAATTCTGAGTGTCGATTTCGCTGTTCCACTTCAGGAAATCGATGATCTGTTCGAGTTCCTGATCGGAGAAATGGAACTGCGGCATCTGATGCCGGGCCGGGTCGTGGGACGGTTGGGCGGCAAACCATGCCTTCAGATTGGCACGGGCACCTTCCGCGTCCGTATCGCCGCCGAAACGTTGCCAAACGTTCTTAAGCTCGGGAGCGTAGCGTGCCCCTTCGCCCATCAGCGTATGGCAGTCGAAGCAAGCCTTCTTCTCCCAGATCCGTTTACCGGCGGCAACCGAAGGCGTGATCGGATGCTTATCGGTGATTTTGCTTACCGTTCCCACGCTGTCGGCCACCAGCGCCAAGAAAACGACAAAGAAGAAAACCGTACCTCCAAAGAAAATATTCCGGGCCGCCGCCTTGGTCAGAACTTCCGACATGGCACCTCCTCGTACGTTACGTTGCGGGAAGCGACGCTTCCCGAAAGATGGATGCGCCCAGAGCAGGCACGTCCCCCAACCCGCACCGTAGCGACGGGGCGGCTGCGGTGACTTAACATTGGTCAACCGATGCGTTGATTGTGGGGTGGACGAACGGCGCGCAATGGGATTAACGTGGTTCCAAAATGGAGCTGTTTTGGAGCTGCGGCATGCCCGTCAATTTGTCGATCAAGACTGTTCCCGACGACATGGTTCGGCGCCTTAGGGTTCGGGCGGAACGTCACCACCGGTCGCTGCAAGGTGAACTGATGGTGATTCTCGAGTCGGCGGTGCGCGATCCCGCGCCATTGTCGCCGGATGATCTTATCGCCGAGGTCCGCCAGCTTGGGCTGGCGACGCCAAGCGAATCGGCGGTTCTTGTGCGCGAGGCGCGCGATGGCCGTTAAGGTCGTCGATGCGTCGGCCTTGGCCGCGATGCTGTTCGGCGAGCCGGAGGGAGAAGCGGTGGCGCTGAATTTGAAGGGCGCCACCCTGGTGGCGCCCGCCCTGTTGCCGTTTGAAATCGCGAATGTTTGCCTGATGAAGATGCGCCGTCATCCGGCGGACCGCGACACGCTGATGGCGGCGTTCCGGCTGTGGCCGCGCCTGGAGATCCGGGTGATCGACACCGATCCCGCGGGTGTTCTGGAACTGGCCGAACGGACAGGCCTGACCGCCTATGACGCCGCCTATCTTTGGTTGGCGCGGCGGCTTGACGCCGGCCTTGCCACGCTCGATCGCCGGTTGGCGGCGGCCTGGGGGGCGGTTTCGCCGGGAACGATGTGATGGATGGTTGAAAGCCGTTCGCTCCTAGGCCTAACTTCGCCGATTGTGCTACGTTTTCCCAAGAGGTGCCCCGATGAGCGAGACATCCCGCTGGCGGATGCGATTCGAGAATTATTCCCGTGCCGTCCGGCTGCTGGGTGAAGCGGTTGCGGAAATGCGGGTGCGCGAGCTGTCCGTGCTGGAAAAGGAGGGCTGCGTTCAGCGTTTCGAAGTCGCGATGGAACTGGCCTGGAAGGTGATGAGGGATTACCTGGAATCACGAAACGTGGTTTTCGATGAAATCACCCCCCGCCAAGTGATCAAGGGGGCGGTCGCCGCCAATCTGGTCGCCGATGGTCAGGTTTGGATGAACGCCTTGGACGCGCGCAACAAAATGTCGCACACCTACGATGCCGTTCAATTCGAAACGGTGATCGTTGCGTTGCGAAGCTTCTATTATCCCGCGATGGAGTCGCTTTACGCGATTCTACGCGATCGGGCCGACGCCGATGACGCCCCCTGATCACGGGCTGACCGGCGGGCAATTGGCCGAGATTCGGCGCATCCTGGCGCCGTTCGCGGGCCGGATCGACAGCGTGTGTCTGTTCGGGTCCCGGGCGAGGGGAACGCACGGCGCCTCGTCCGATATCGATCTCGTCCTCCATGGTCCCCTCGCCGAAGCCGATATCGACCGTTTGCGCACGCTGTTCCGCGATTCGTCCCTGCCGTATAAGGTTGATCTTCACGGCTATGACCACGCCCTCAATCCGGCCTTGCGGAGCCGGTTCGAGCAAGAAGGCCGCATCTTGTTCCGTCAAGACGAACTGGCCTTGGAATAGGCCGAAGGTAGGGATTGATTCCCCACCTATCATGGGGCCAGCTATTAAACAGCCTATTTCGCCCATAAAGGGCAGGAGCGTTGGCGTCATGAAACTTGAATTCCGCCTCGGCATTCGAGCATGGCTTTTGCTTCTCGCGCTGGTCGCGGCGTTTCCAGTCGTGCTTTTTTCCGCGGTCCTGATTTACGATTTGGGAGTCGAAAAACAGCGCGCCGTAACCACCGATTTGGTGCGGCGGACCGGTGCGATGGCCAATGCGGTCGAGCAGCGTTTGGCGGCTGCCGCGGGCTATCTGACGACACTGGCGAATGCCAATTCGGCCCTGCGGGGCGATCTTCCGGCCTTGTATGATCACGCACGGCGGTTGGTGGATCTGAACCCCGACGTCATGGCCATAACCTTGGTCGATTCCGAGGGGCGGCAGATTTTCAATACACTGGCGCCGCTGGGCACCGCCTTGCCCGATGCCGGGGCCTGGGAATCGGTGTTTCGGGTGTTTCAGACCGGGCGGCCGACGGCGTCGGGTCCGTTCATCGGATCGGTGAGTCACAAGATGGTCACCTCGTTGGGGGTGCCGGTTACCGTCAAGGGGCGCATCGTCTATTGTCTGCGGATGGTTTTTCAGATTGACGTTTTCAGCGATCTTCTGCGGGGCCAAGGTTTGCCGCCCGAATGGACGGCGGCGATCGTCGATCGCGGCGGGTTGTACGTTGCCCGTACCCGCTCGGCTGAAACCTTGGTCGGCCAGCCCGCGTCTTCGTCGCTGGTCGAGGCCATCAAGGACGGCGTGACGGGGGTGTTCGGCGGCTATCTCAAGGAGGGGCCACCGGTCAAGGCCGCTCTCGTTACCTTGCCCGATTGGGGGTGGACGGTGGCGGCCGCCGTGCCGACGGATGTCCTTAATGCGCCATTGATCCGCGTGATGTGGATTGTCGGTTTGGGCGGCGCCGTTCTGGTGGGGCTGGGCATTGCCGTGGCGGTGCGCCTGTCGGCCCATCTGGAACAACAGGTGGCGCGGGTCGGCGCCGCCTCGGCCGCTCTGGGGCGCGGCGAACGGCCGGTGCTTCCCGCCACCCGGGTACGGGAGTTCGATGAATTGGGGATAGTCTTGGGACTGGTCAAGGACCGGGAACAGCAGGCCTCGCTGGCCTTGGCCGAGGCGGTGGTGGCCCATCAACAGATCACCACCGAACTGTCGGTCGCGCGGTGCGATCAGTTGACCGGTTTGCCCGGCCGCGCCCTGTTCCTTGATCTGATCGAGGCGGCGCGGGCGAATATCGCCTTGCAAGGCGGACGGCAATTGGCCCTGCTGTTCGTCGATCTCGACGGATTCAAACAGGTCAACGACCTGTACGGGCACGCCCGGGGCGACGAGGTTTTGCGCCAAACCGCCCAGATCCTGCGCGACGTGGTGCGCGAGACCGACATTCCCGCCCGCCTCGGCGGTGACGAGTTCGTGGTCTGCGTATCGGCCCAAACCGAGCATATTCGCGCGACCGCCGTGTCCATCGCCGGGCGGATCGTCGATCAGGTGGGGGCGATCGGCAACGGCATCGGATGCAGCATCGGCATCGCGGTTTGGCCGTCGGCCTGTCCCGATGTCGCCTGCGCCCTGACGCGCTCCGACACGGCGATGTACGAGGCGAAACGGCTGGGAAAAAACCGCTACGTCATTTACGGCGAGGGGGTTCCGGCGAATAGGGAGGCGTGGGAGGTGGCTTGCGGCGGGTGTGCGTGTTGACCGGCGGCCCCCGTCAATGACTGGTCCCGGGTGAAAGCGTGATCTTGTTGTACACGTTGTACTTCCCGATCGGCTTGCGCATCGGCAGCCGGGCCACCTCGGCCAGGGTCGTGGTGTCGTAGACCACCAGGGCGCCGTCGTCCTCCATCACCGAAACCAAGGCGCGTTTGCCGTCGCGGGTGAATTCGACATGCCCGGCGGTATGGCCGGGGCTGGGGCGCAGGCTGGCGGTGACCTCCAGCGTTTCCAGGTCGATCAGTTGCAAGGTGTCCTTGTGATCGGCCGAGGCCGAGCAATCGACCCAGGCGGTTTTCACCATTTCGTGGCCGCGCAGGAAGAACCCCGCGCCGCAGGTGGGGATGCGTTTGATCTCGCTCCAATCGTCCATCGCCACCACGCTGACCACGCCGTCCTTCAGATGCGGGGTGGCCATCACCGGGCGGCCGTGCCAGACGAAGGTGATCCCCGATCCCAGATGCGGCATGCCGGAAAACGGCAGTTCGGCGATCTTATGGCCGCTGTCCAGATCAATGACATGACCGACCGTGCCATCGCGGGCCGAGCCCAAAACCCTTTGATAGGCGGGATCGAAATAGAAATCGTCGAGCCGGTCTTCCAGGGTGATCTTGCGCGGGGTCAGGGTCGAGGCCGGAATTTCCCACAGTTCCGGGCTGTCCTTCAGCGCCACGACGAAGCTGTGACGCGGTGGTGCCGCGTACACCGCCGACACCCGGCCGGGCGTCGGGATGATCCGAACGGGGGCGAGGCCGAACGCATCCAAAATCACCAAGCCGCCCGGCAATCCGTTGCCCGCCAACACAAAACGCCCGTCGTCGGAAACCGCGATGTTGCGGGTGTTGACCGCCACCCGCACCTCGGCCAGCAGGGTGCCGGTCCACATGTCGATTTTCGAGACCCAGCCGTCGCGTGAGGCAAGATAAACGAAGCGGCCGTCCGGCGAATATTTGGCGCCGCCGTGCAAGGCGAAGTGGCTGGCCAGGCGGTACAGCGGCACCATCCGGTCGCCGTCCAGAATCGTCACATGATGATCGCCCGCCTCGACCACCAGGAAAAGATTCAAGGGGTCCGAGGAAAAAGGCGGGTTGGCGGGCAAGGTGTTTTGATCGGCGAGCACGTTGTGGCTGGCGGTGATCTCGCTCATCCCCCAGCTTGGGGTTTCCAGCGGTTCGGTCTTGATCCATTGGGCCAGCGTGGTGATGCGGTCGGGCGTCAGCCGGTCGCTGAAACCGGCCATCTGGGTGGCGGGGCGGCCCGCGGCGATGACTTTGTCCACGGGAATGCGCGCCAGGAATTCCGGCAGCAAGGCGGGGCCTTGGGCGCCCAGGCGGTTGGGGCCGTGGCAGTCGGCGCAGAAGGTGCGGTAATCGTCGGCGGGGCCGGCGAAGGCGGGCGCGGCCAATGCGGTGAGAAACAGGGCCAAGCTAAGATTTCGCATCAGGCGATCTCCTCATCCGTCAAGGGGCAGGCCGGGTCTTCGGCCCAGACGTCGGCGAACACGCGTTCGGCGCGCACCCGGCTGCCGCCGTTGCAGATGGTCAGCCAGCGGCAGCGGCCGCACCGTCCCGTCACGGCGCGCGGATGCGCCGCCAAACCGGTCCTCAGCGGGTCCGAGCGGTCGCGCCAGATCTCGGAAAACGGCCGTTCCAGAACATTGCCCAGCCGGACATGCCCCCACATCGTGTCGGGATGGACCCAGCCCAGGGTGTCGATATTGGCGACGTTGACGCCCGAGGCGTTGCCGCCCCACTGGCGCAGTTTGGCCTCGATATGACCGGCTTGATCCGGGAAATGGCGGCGCACCCACAGCAGGAACAACGGGCCGTCGGCATCGCTGTTGCCGGTGACGAATTCGCACGCGTCCCCCGCCACCCGCGCGGCCTCGAACAACTGGTCGAGGGCGGCGCGCGCGGTGCGGGCATCGGCATCCTCGGCGCGGTTACGGTTGCCGCGCCCGGCGTAATTCAGGTGCGACAGATAAAAGCGCGGGATTTTCTCCGTGGCGCGGAACTTCAACAGGCTGGGCAGGCAGCGGGCGTTGTCGCCGGTCATCGTGAAGCGCATGCCGACCTTGACCCCTCGATCGCGCAGCAACCGCAAGGCGGACACCGAGCGGACATAGGCGCCGTCGCGGCCCCGGAAGCGGTCGTGCTCGGCCCGCGTGCCGTCAAGGCTGACGCCGACGTAATCAAAACCGGCCTGGGCGATGCGATCGGCGACCTTGGCGTCGATCAAGGTGCCGTTCGAGGATAGGCTGAGATGAAAGCCCAGCTCCTTGGCGCTTTGGGTCAGGGTGAACAGATCGGGGCGCAGCAAAGGCTCGCCGCCCGACAGGATCAGGGCCGGAACCCGGGCCCTTTTCAGATCGAACAACACCTCGCGCGCTTGGGCGGTGGTTAGCTCGCCCGCGAAGTCCTTGTCCGACGAGGCGGAATAGCAATGACGGCAGGCCAAATTGCAGCGCCGCACCAAGTTCCACACCACCACCGGGCCGGGCGGGTTGGCGCGCGGCTTGACCGGGGTGGGGGCGTTCAGTTCGCGCAGGAATCCCGACAGCCGGAACATCAGGCGGACATCCTCAGGCCGGTTTTCTTCAAGATGCGGGTGCTGAACAACACGCGGTGGCCGCGCGCCAGCGGCCCCAGCACATCGGCGATGGTTTGCACCAAATGATCGGCGGTGGCTTGGTCCTTGGCGTGGATCATCGCGAACAGGCTGTAGGGCCAACCCGCCTCCAAGATTGGCGGGCGTTGATAGCAGTGGCTGACGAAGGCCAGCGCCGCGACTCGGGTTCCCGCCTCCTCGATATCGGCGTTGGCGACGTCCCACACGGTCATCCCGTTGAAGCGATAGCCCAGCGCATAGTGATTGGGCACCGCGCCGATCCGCCGGATCACGCCCGCCCGGACCATGTGTTCCATGCGGTCCATCACCTCGCGGGGCGATAGTCCCAACTGGACCGCCAGCGCGTGATAGGGCTGCTCGACCAGCGGCAAACCGGATTGGGTGGCGACGATAAGACGGCGGTCGGTGTCGTCCAAGGGGATCAGGCCTCCAGCCGCAGGCCGACCCGGAATTCCCGGGTTTTCGGCAAATCATGCACGGTCAAACCGGTCGCCGCCGCGATGGCGCGCAGGACCTCGGCCACCCGTTCGGCGGTTTCCGCCTCGACCACGAACCACATCGACAGCGCGTGATCGCGGGCGTAATTGTGGGCGACCTCGGGAAAGGCGTTGACGATCCCGGCCACCGTGTCGAAGCGGTCGGCGGGCACCGCCATCGCGGCCAGGGTGACGTGGCCGCCGATCCGCCCGATATCGAACAAGGGGCCGAAGCGGGTCAGCACATTGGCGTCGAGCAGGCGGCGCAGTCGGTTCAGCAGTTCGTCTTCTTCCAGGCCCATGGTGGCGGCCTCGACGGCGAAGGGGCGTTCGGCGACCAGCATGTGACCTTGCAGGCGGTTGATGATCTGGCGGTCGACATCATCCACCATAACGCGCCCCGCATTGCTTGAATCGCTTCAGACTGAACAGAATCTCGTGCGGATAGGCGTTCAGCCCCTCGCGTTCGGCCAAGCGGGCGATGATCGCTTCGCCCTCGGCCCGTTCGCGGCCGTGAATCATCGTGAACAGATTATAGGGCCAGTCCGGCAAACGGCGCGGGCGGCGATAGCACAAGGTGACCTCGTCCAACGCGCCCAGCCGTTGCCCGATCCCCGACACCACATCGTCGGGAATGTCCCAGACCACCATCGCGTTGCAGCGATAGCCCAGATCGTGGTGACGGACCACCACGCCGAAGCGGCGGATCACGCCGTCGTCCCGCATCGCTTGAATGCGGGCGATCACCTCGGCCTCGGTCAGCCCTGTACGCTCGGCCAAGCGTTGGTAGGGCCGGGGATCCAGGGCCAGTCCGTCGCACAGGGCGGCGATCAGTTCCATTTCAAGCCGAACCCCAGATTGACGTGGAAATCCTCGATCAGCGGCAGGTCCAGAACCTCCAGCCCGGTTTTGGCGGCAATATCGGTTAGCACCGCCCCCACCTTGGCTTCGTCGCAGGCCGCCACCACGAACCACAGATTAAGGCGATGATCGCGCTGGTAATTGTGATTGACCTCGGGATAGGCCGAAACCAATTCCGCCACCGCGTCCAAGCGATCCTTCGGCACGGCGATGGCGGCCAGCGTGCTGCGCCCCACGGTGTGCGGGCGGAACACCGCGCCGACCCTGCTGATGGTGCCCGCTTGGGTCAAGCGGGTCAGGCGGGCCAAGACCTCGTCCTCGGTGGTGCCTAGGCGTTCGGCGATCACGGCATAGGGCTGGGGAGCCAGGGGGAAATCGTCCTGGAATTCGTCGAGCAGGCGGCGGTCGAGCGCGTCATAGTCCATGCTTACATCCCCAGCTTGTGGGCACGGGCGGTCAAGAAGATGCCGCTTGGTTCGGGCACCTCCAGCGTGGCCAGCGTGGCCAGCGTGTCGCTGTCGAACACCGTGACCCGGTTGGAATCGCGGGCCGACAGCCAAACCCGCTCGCCCTTCGGGGTGAATTCCATGTGCAGGATGGCAAGGCCCGGCTCCAGCGTGGCGCGGACGGTTTTCGACTGGGTGTCGATCACTTGGACATGGCCGTTGTCGGGCAGCGCGAAATTGACCCACACCTCGCGCCCATCGGGCCGGGCGATGACGAACACCGGCTGGCCCAGCACCGGAATGCGGGCCTTTTCCGTCCAGGTGGCGCGGTCGATCACCAGAACCTCGTGATGGCCGATGGCGGGCATCCACAATTCATCCCCGGCCACCGACCAGCCGCGCAAATGCGGCATCTTGTAGACCGGCAACGCTTCTTCGCCCTTGCCGTAATGATCCAGGATGCGGCGCACCCCGCGTTCCGGGTGCCAGGTGTCGAGCAGGGCGATCCCGTCCTCGCCGAACAGACCGGCCAGATACCAGCGTCCGTCGCCGGTGATCAGGCCGTCGTAAGGCTGACGGCCGATTTTAGTGAATTTGGTCAGCACGGGGTGGGCGGGATCGGCCAGATCGGCGATCCAGGTCTCGCCCGAATCATACAGGCTGAAGATGAAACGGGTGCCGCTCAGCTCGGCGATGCCGATCACGCGCGAGCGCACCCCGTCGGCCCCGATGGTGGGGATATCGGCGACCAAGGCCAGGGTGCCGGCGTCGAACACCCGGATGCCGCCCGGCTGGTAATTGGCCGCCGCGATCAAGCGTCCGTCTTGGCTGATGGCGCCGCCGATCGAATTGCCCGCCTGCACGACGCGGGCGGCCAGGGTTCGCGTCAGAAGATCGATCTTCGACAAGCCGCCGTCGCGCCCGAAGACGTAAGCGAAGCGTTCATCGCGCGAGAACACCACCGAGGCATGCGACAAATCGCCCAGGCCGCCCACCTCGCCCAGCGCGGTGTTGGTGGTGGTTTCGATCACCGCTACCCGGCCGTCGGCGCGCTCGATGATCACCCCCAGATCCCCGGTCCCGCGCGGAGCAGGAGCGCAGGCGGCCAAGAGCAGCAGAATAAGGCCCGCGACTATTCCTCCTTGAGCCGCCCCACCAGCCATCGCGCGTCCTCCTCGCTCAACAAAGACCGCCAAGGCGGCATCGGGGTTCCGGGCCGGCCGTCGAGGATGGTTTGGACCAGGGCGTCATCCGGCTTTCCGGCCAACGCCTCCGGGGTCAGCGGCGGTCCCAAACCACCCTTGCGGGTCATGCCGTGACAGGCGCCGCAATCGTCGGCCAGCAGGCGCTCCAGGACCTTGACTTTGGGCAAGGCGAGATCTTGCCCCCAGGCCGGGAGGCCGCATAGCGGAAAAATCGCCAGCGCGGCCTTAACCCAGCGGCGCATCGAAGGTCTCCACCACCCGGCCGATAATCAGCAGGGCGGGCGGTTCGGGAGCCCAGCGGGTCAAATCGTCGGCCAGTGTCGCAAGGCGGCTGCGCAACAGGCGTTGATTGGGGGTGCAGCCCTTTTCGACCACCAACACCGGGGTGGCGGGGTCTTGCCCGGCCGTGATCAATCCTTCGGTCAAGGGCACGGCGCTGGCCACCCCCATATAGACCACCAAGGTGCAGTTTGGATCGGCAAGCCGCTGGAAATCCAAATCCAAGGCGCCGTCGTTCCGGCGGTGGCCGGTGACCAGACGCACGCTGTCGGCCACGCCCCGCAAGGTCAGCGGAATTTTCGCCGAGGCGGCGCAGGCGGACGCGGCGGTGACGCCGGGCACCACCTCGAACGCGATGCCGCGCTGGGCCAGGGCCAAGGCTTCCTCGCCGCCGCGCCCGAAGACGAAGGGATCGCCGCCCTTTAGGCGCACGATATCGGCGCCCGCTTCGGCCAGTTCGATCAGCAGTTCATTGATTTCATCTTGGGGAACCGGATGGCGCCCGGATTCCTTGCCGACGTCGTAACGCCGCGCCGAGGGCGGGATCATCGCCAAAATCGCCGGACCGGCCAAGCGGTCGAACACCACCACCTCGGCGGTGGCGATCAGGCGGGCGGCCCGCACGGTCAACAGATCGGGATCGCCGGGGCCAGCCCCGACCAAAAAGACGCGGCCCGCCGTGGTCATGGGCTCTCCTTGAAAAAAAAGGGAGGCGGACCGGAATCCGCCCCCCAGGTCATCACTTAGTAGATGTCGTGCTGCGTGTTGTAGACGTTGAACTTGCCGGTTGGGGTGATCAAGCGGGGGTCCTTGATCACCGTCTTCAGCTTACGGGTCTTGTCATCGACCACGACGATCGCCGAGGTCTTGGTCTTGGTGTTCCACACCGAGAACCACACTTCGTCGCCCGCCTTGTTGTATTCCGGCTGAACAACGCGTGGGCTGCCTTCGCCGACATCGGCCCATTTCGCGATGGGCAGAATCTCGGGCTTGGCATCCAGATGCGCGATATCGAACACCGCGATCGACCCGTGGATATCGGGATCGGGGTTGAGCGCGGTATCGACCCACAGATTGTGCGATTTCGGATGGGTCTTGACGAACAGCGAGCCGCCGTCCTGACCCTTCAGCTTCCCGACCACTTTCCAGGCGTTGGCCTTGTGGTTGATCGGATCCGTGCCGATCAGGGCGACGGTTTCGTCACCCAAATGGCTGGTCACCCAGACCGGGCCGAATTTCGGATCGATCAGGTTGGCGCCGCGCCCCGGATGCGGCTTGGCCCCGGTATCGACCAGATTGACCAGTTTGTCTTCCTTGGTATCGACCACCGCGACCTTGTTCGAGGCGTTGGCGGCAACCAGGAAGTAACGCCCGGTGCTGTCGAAGCCGCCGTCATGCAGGAACGGGGCGGCGTCGATGCTGGTGGTCCGCAGATTGGTCAGATCCGAGTAATCGACCATCAGGATCTTGCCGGTTTCCTTGACGTTCACCACGAATTCGGGGTGATAGTGCGACGACACGATCGAGGCGACGCGCGGTTCCGGATGGTATTCCTGGGTATCGACGGTGTTGCCCCGGGTCGAGACGATCTTCAAGGGCTCCAGCGTGTCGCCCTTCATGATCACATATTGCGGCGGCCAGTAGTCGCCGGCGATCGCCAGTTTGTCCTCGAACCCCTTGAATTTCGAGGTTTCGATCGAGCGCGCTTCCATGCCGGTCTTGATCTCGGCGACGGTGTCGGGCTTTTCCATCCACAGATCGATCAGATCGACCTTGGCGTCGCGGCCGATCACGTACAGATAGCGGCCCGAGGCCGACATCCGCGAGATATGCACCGCATAGCCGGTCTTGATGATGTTGATGATCTTCTTGGTGTCGCCGTCGATCAGCGCGACTTCGCCGGAATCACGCAGGGTGACCGAGAAGATGTTGTCGATATTGTACGAATTCATCTTCTTGGCCGGGCGCTTGTCGGGCGGAACGATCACCTTCCACGACGCCTTCATATCCTTCATGCCGAATTCGGGCGGCTGCGGCGGCTCGTTCAGCAGGTAGCGGCCCATCAGATCGATTTGCTGTTCGGTCAGCTCGCCCGAGGTGCCCCAGTTGGGCATGCCGGCCGGGCTGCCCATGGTGATCATCGTCTTGATGTTGTCCAGGCCCAATTCGCGGGTCTTGTCGGTGGTCAGGGGCTTGCCGGTGGCGCCCTTGCGCAGCACGCCGTGGCAGCCGGCGCAGCGTTCGAAGAAGATCTTCTTGGCTTGATCCATTTCCTCGGCCGTCAAGGTCGGGGCCTTGAATTCGGCCGCCGCCTTGGCGGCGGGCGTGTCGGCCGCATGGGCCGCGGACAAGCCGCCGATCAGTGCGACGGCGGCCAGCCCGGCCAGAAGCTTTGATTTTGTCATGGTCCCTCCCTAACGTGAAAAACTTACAGTTTGTAAGTTATGCATCGTGGGGAGGCGCCGATTGTAACCTCGGTCAACCGGCGGAAAATCGTTTAAAAGCCGCCGCAGCCACCCCGGCCCATCATCATCGGTCCGTGCCCCATTCCGAAACGGGCGTTGGTTTTCTGCTGATCATCGAGCACAGCGTATAGATCCGCGGTTGCCTTGTGAACCGAGATCATCGCCTCGAAGCGGGCCTGATGCTGTTTGGCCATCGCGTCGTAACGTTCGCCGGGGGTCTTGGCGGCCTGGATGGCGCTGGTGTCGAGGGCGGGGACCGCCTTGAGCGTGTCGGCATAGGCTTTCCAAGCACCTTCTTGCGCCGGGGTGATGGCAAGGCGGGTTTTCAATGCGTCCAATTGCGCGGGATCGGTGACGCTGGGACCCATCATTCCCATCATCCCCATGCCGTGTCCCATCATCGGAAACGGGACGGCGGGGGCGGTTTGGTCGGCGGCGAGCGCGCTGCCCGACAGGCTGGCGGCGATCAACAAGGCGCCGAGTGCCGATACTGTTGTGGTCATGATAACCTCCTGTGTATGAATGGCGTTCTGTCCTTGGTTGTTATTAAGCGCCCGGGAGGTGCCGTGAATTTTACCGATATGGGCTGAAGTTGTGACAAACTGTGGCGATGAACGGCGCCTTGCACATTCTGGTCGTCGATGACCACGCCGAGATCCGCGATCTCGTCACCCGCCTGTTGAGCCGGGAGGGGTTCCGCGTCACCCAAGCGGGCGACGGCCGCCAGATGTTCGAGGCCCTGGAAAAGTTCCGGGTGGATTTGATCCTGCTCGACCTGATGCTGCCGGGCGAGGACGGGCTGTCGCTGATCCGCCGCCTGCGCGCCACCTCGGACATTCCGGTGATCATTGTTTCGGCCAAGGGCGAAGAGGTTGACCGGGTGATCGGTTTGGAACTGGGGGCCGACGATTATCTGGCCAAGCCGTTCGGCGGGCGCGAGCTGGTGGCGCGCGTGCGTGCCGTTCTGCGCCGCAAGCCGGCGGAACGCGCCGCCGTCAAAACCAAACAGTTCCGCTTTGGCCGCTGGCTGTTCGATGTCGAATGCCGCGAGTTGCGGACCGAGGACGGCGTTTCGCAACCCCTGAGCACGGGGGAGTTCGATCTGCTGTTGGCGATGGTCGAGCGTCCCGGCCATGTTTTGTCGCGCGAACAATTGCTGGATCTGGCGCGCGGGCGCGACGCGGTCGCCTTCGACCGCGCCATCGACACCCAAGTCAGCCGCCTGCGGCGTAAGATCGAGGCCGATCCCGCCGATCCGGCGATCATCAAAACCGTTTGGGGTGGCGGTTATGTCTTCGCCGTTCCGGTCAGCCACGCATGATGCTGCCGCGTCCCGCCAGTTTGTTCGCGCAAACCCTGACCATCGTGGCGGTCGGGTTGCTGCTGTCGTATGGCATCGGCATGTGGATGCATCTGGGCGACCGCAGCCGCGCCGTGCGGGCGATCGGCGGTTTCGCCACCGCCCAGCGGGTTGCCAACAGCGTTCAGTTGATCGAGGACGCGCCGCTCGAATGGCGCCCCCGCCTGCTGGCCGGTCTCGGCGATCCGGGGTTCCGGGTCGCGTTGTCGGCCACCCCGCCCGCCGCCGAGGCCGAGGGGGACGGCAATGATCTGGAACGGATGGTGGCGTTCTATCTCGGGCGCCGGCTGGGCCGCCGGGTCCGCGTCTGGTTGGACGCGGCGCCTGCGCCGCAAACCCGGCCGATGATGATGATGATGGGGAACGGCGGGCCGTGGCGGCGGCTGGCGGCGGCGGTGGAAATGAAGGACGGCGTCTGGATGACCGTGGTCGCTCAAGTTCCCGACAGTCCGCCCGGCGGCGCGCCCGACGATCTTCCGGTGGTGTTCCTTGCCATGGGGGCGGTGGTGCTGGCGGCGTCGGCCTGGGCGGTGCGCCGGGTGGCCCGGCCCTTGGCGACCCTGGCGGCGGCGGCCGACCGGTTGGGGCAGGATCTGGACGCTCCGGCCTTGCCGGAACAGGGCAGCGCGGAAATGCGCCGGGCGGCGCGCGCCTTCAATCTTATGCAAGACAGGCTGCGCGCCGTGGTCGAAACCCGCACCCGGATGCTGGCCGGGTTGTCGCACGATCTGCGCACGCCGCTGACCCTGTTGCGGCTGCGTGCCGAGGCGCTGCCCGACGGCATCGAGCGCGACCGAATGCTGGCGGCGATCGCCGACATGGACGCCATGGTCGGCGCGGCGCTGGCCTTCGTGCGCGACGAGGCGGCGGCCGAGCCCGCGCGCAAGGTTGATATCGCCGCCTTGGTGCAAAGCATCGTGGACGACCGGGCCGATGGCGGCCAGCCGGTGACGCTGGCGCCGTGCGCTTGCCTGGTCGCCTCGTGTCGGCCGCAATCGTTGAAGCGGGCGATCGGCAATGTGATCGATAACGCGCTGGCTTATGGCGGGGCCGCCCATCTGGCGGTCGAGGCCGCCGGGGACCGGGTGCGGATCGATGTCTGCGACGACGGTCCCGGCATCGCCGAGGCGGATTTGGAGAAGGCAATGCAGCCCTTCGTCCGGCTGGATCCGGCGCGCGGCGAGGGAAAAGGCGGCATCGGACTTGGTCTTGCCTTGGCCAAGTCCGCCGCCCACGCCCAGAATGGCGATTTGGTGTTGTTCAACCGCCCCCAAGGCGGGCTGTGCGCCCGCCTGACCGTGCCGCTTTAAGACCGGCGAGCCGCTGAAGCGACTCGCCTATCTGCCCTCGCCGGGCGATTGGCCGCCGCCTCAATGGCGGCAGATACCGGCGAACCGGTGATGGGAAAGTCAGTTCGAGTGTGCGCCGGTACTAAGACCGCACGCGCGGGCTGGTGGCCCGTTCATCGCCACTGCCGGAACGATCGGTGTTGGCGCAGGGGCGGACGACGGCGTCGACGGCAGCCGGATAGGCGGCGGTGGCGCGCAGCAGAAGGGCGACGGCGTTGTCGAGGTCGTCGGCGATCCGCAGAAGGTCGGTTTGGTTGATCATGGCGTTGTCCCCTTATCGTTCGTGGTCGCGGCGCGATTTGCGAAAGCCGCAGCGCACCATGGATTTTTTCAAATCATCCCAGGCGGTGAAGATCTCCGCCGCCAATTCGCCGTCGCCCTCGCCGTCGCGGAAATAGGACTCGGCTTGCCGCATGCGGACCGGAAGCTCGTGAGCCGCGTCGCGCATCGCGTCCCGCGTCGAGGTTTCGGCCCGGCGGGCCAGAAACGCGGCGATTTCCTCGGCCTCGGCCTCGGTGCAGGCGGCGCGCACCTCGTCGGTCATTTCCGCGGCGTCGATGGGCAGCCGCCCGACGACCTCGGACCGGCCGCGTTTGATCGCGGGGTCATAGACCGTTCGGATAAGCTGGATGACGCGGCTGCGTTCGCGGAATTGCATGATGGACTCCTACATAAGAAGGTCCGTATGCGGACTTTTAACCGCCACTATAGTGCCAGAAATGCGGCGGCATATCAAGCCCAAAAATGGGCCGCATGAAAAGGCGGTGTGGGGCATATCGATTGGGCTTGAGCGTGGCGATTCCGGCGCTAAGATCGCCCGGCGCGACGTGTATCTTGGAGGTATCCGATGAAGGGGGAGTCCCTGTATTTAACCCGGATTTCCCAGATGACCGAGCCATTTCGTGACGTCCATCGCTTATTATGCTATATAAATCAATGTGATGACGGTTGCTGGAGCGGGTCAAAATGGACATGGCAGCGGGTGAATCGGAATCGGCTGATCTTCGG
>CAIULK010000262.1 GCA_903899885.1 uncultured Rhodospirillaceae bacterium | reverse complement strand
GGGTCATGCCCTCGAAGCCGCCGCCATAGCCCAGATAGGCTTGGGAAAAACGGTTCTTCTTGTGCTCGCGCCGCTCCAGCACGGTCATTCCCAAACGCTTGGTATAGAAATCCACCGAGCGGTCGAGATCGGCGACCCGCAGCATGGTGTGCAGCAAGCGAAATCCCGCGCCATCAACGGGGGTGTCGTCCACCGGTTTGGCGACACAGGCTTCGGGCGGGACAGCCAGGGCGATCGGGATGTCTTGGCCGATGAAGCGGTCGTGCGCGTCGATCCCGGCCTTGGCCAGCTTTTCCTTGGGCGCCGCGCCGATCTTGGCGACCAGGAGGGTGGCGCAATCGGCCAGCATGCGCACGATGGTATCGCGGCGGTCCTCGTCGCCTTGCGTATGATCGGCGATGGCGCGGCGCTCGACCAAAATGGGGCCGTCGTAGATCAGGAACTCCTCGGCCTCGCCGAAATGCTGGTCGATGACGAGACCGTCGCTGCTGGCGACGGCGGTACGGATGGGCATGTCCATGGGACCTCCTTGGCGTGATGCGTGCCGGGAAACCATGGCAACCCCCGTGCCAGCCCAAATCGCCGTCTTTCATCCCTGAGCGCGACGCATCCGAACGAATCGCGGCTGGAACGCACCGTTATGTACTTTCGCCACCGAACGATGAATGGGCCGTTTTCCAGGGTTTTCCGCCAAACCGGGGACTGGCACGCTTCCTGCGATACCGGGTCTATCGGCACTTGCGTCAAATAACCCCGCCACGGGTCAAGGAGTAACGGCGATGCCCATGGTCCTTTTGCAATGCGACAAGGATATTCCTGAGCGCGAAAAGCACATCTATTTAAAAGTCGATGGCGAGGACACCCGGTCCTTTCTGCCGATTTCCAATGCCCCCACCATTCCCGGAACACTGTCCGAACGCGGATGTTCGTTCTGCGGCGCCAAGCTGGTCATCGGCGGTGTTTTGAAAGACACGATCCAGATGATTCACGGCCCCATCGGCTGCGCCTACGACACCTGGCACACCAAACGCTATCCCAGCGACAACGGCCACTTCCAGATGAAGTACGTGTGGTCGACCGACATGAAGGAAAGCCACATCGTCTTCGGCGGCGAGAAGCGTTTGGAAAAGTCGATGCACGAGGCGTTCGACGAAATGCCGCACATCAAGCGGATGATCGTCTACACCACCTGCCCGACCGCGCTGATCGGCGACGACATCAAGGCGGTGGCGAAAAAGGTGATGGAAGCGCGCCCCGACGTCGATGTCTTCACCTGCGAATGCCCCGGTTTCGCGGGCGTGTCACAGTCCAAGGGCCACCATGTGCTGAACATCGGCTGGGTCAACGAGAAGGTCGGCACGGTCGAGCCCGAGATCACCTCGAAATACACCATCAACTTCATCGGCGATTACAACATCCAAGGCGACAGCCAGCTGTTGCAGCAGTACTGGGACCGCCTGGGGATCCAGGTCATCGCCCACTTCACCGGCAACGCCAATTACGACGATTTGCGCGCCATGCACCGCGCCCAGCTCAACGTCGTCAATTGCGCGCGCTCGGCGGGTTATATCGCCAACGAGCTGAAGAAACGTTACGGCATCCCCCGCCTGGATATCGATTCCTGGGGCTTCAACTATATGGCCGAGGGCATCCGCAAGATCTGCGCCTTCTTCGGCATCGAGGAGAAGGGCGAGGCCCTGATCGCCGAGGAATACGCCAAGTGGAAGCCGAAACTGGATTGGTACAAGGAACGCCTGACCGGCACCAAGATGGCGATTTGGACCGGCGGCCCCCGCCTGTGGCACTGGACCAAATCGGTCGAGGACGATCTGGGCGTCAAGGTCGTCGCGATGTCATCGAAGTTCGGTCACCAGGAGGACTTCGAGAAGGTCATCGCGCGCGGCGATAGCGGCACCTACTACATCGATGACGGCAACGAGCTCGAATTCTTCGAGATCATTGAGCTGGTCAAGCCCGACGTCATCTTCACCGGCCCGCGGGTCGGCGAATTGGTCAAGAAGCTGCACATCCCCTACGTCAACGGCCACGCCTATCACAACGGGCCGTATATGGGCTTCGAGGGCTTCGTCAATCTGGCCCGCGATATGTACAACGCCGTGCACAACCCACTTCTCAAGCTGGCCGCCACGGATATCCGCGAGCCCAAACAAACCCCGGTCAAGGAGGCGGCGGAATGAGCACCGAGAAAATCGACCAACTGTTCAACTATGTGCAGGAGCGCTGCCTGTGGCAGTTCTTTTCCCGCTCGTGGGACCGCCAGGAAAATCTGGACGGCATCTTGAAGGCCGCCACCGAGCTGCTGACCGGCAAGGACCCGGCCCGCGAAACACCGATGGACCGCCTGTTCTACGCCGACGCCAAGATCATGGTGCAAGACTTCAAGGCCCGCTTCCCCTGGCTGGAAGAGGCCGGGGCCGCCCAGATCCGCGATCTGATGCACGGGCTGAAGGACCGGTTAAGCGAAATCGCCATCACCGGTTCCTTGAATCACGAACTTAACCACACGCTGTATTGAGAGGTCCGTCATGGGTTGCGAAATTTCCACCCGGGAGAGGGCGGGCATCATCAATCCGATGTATGACTGCCAACCGGCCGGCGCCCAATACGCCGGCATCGGGATCAAGGACTGCATTCCCTTGGTCCACGGCGGCCAGGGCTGCACGATGTTCGTGCGCCTGCTGTTCGCCCAGCATTTCAAGGAAAACTTCGACATCGCCTCGACATCGCTGCACGAGGATTCGGCGGTGTTCGGCGGCCATAAGCGGATCGAGGACGGGGTGATGGTGCTGGCCCAGCGCTATCCCGATCTGCGGGTCATTCCGCTGATCACCACCTGCTCGACCGAGGTGATCGGCGACGACATCGAAGGCACCATTCACCGCTGCAACCTAGCCCTGAAAAAGGAATTTCCCGGCCGCAAGATCCATGTCGTGCCGGTGCATACGCCCAGCTTCAAGAACAGCCAGGTCGGCGGCTATTCCGAATGCATGCTGTCGATCATCAAAAGCCTGACCAGCGCCAAGGCGGCGCCCAGCGGCAAGCTCAACCTGTTCCCCGGCTGGGTCAATCCGGGCGACGTGGTGCTGTTGAAGCGCTACCTATCCGAAATGGGTGTCGACGGCACGGTGTTCATGGACACCGAGGATTTCGACTCCCCCATGCTGCCCGACAAGTCGATCCACACCCACGGCCGCACGACGGTGGAAGACATCCAAGGCTCGGCCAACGCGATGGCGTCGATTGCCCTGGCCCGTTACGAATCGGCGGCGGCGGCGCAGTATCTGAAAACCGAGTTCGACGTTCCCTACACGCTGGCGCAAACGCCCTACGGCATCGGCAATACCGACGCGATGCTGCAAACCATCAGCCAAATCACCGGCAAGCCGATCCCCGACTCGTTAATCAAGGAACGCGGCGTGGCGTTGGACGCGTTGCAGGACTTGGCCCACATGTTCTTCGCCGACAAACGGGTCGCACTTTACGGCCATCCGGATCTGGTGATCGGCTTGGCCCAGTTCTGTCTTGAGGTGGAACTCAAGCCGGTCCTGCTGCTGCTGGGCGACGACAACAGCCGCTACAAGAAGGACCCCCGGATTCTTGAAATGAAGAAAACGGTGGATTGGGACATGGAGGTGTTCTGCAACGCCGACCTGTGGGAACTGGAAAAGCGTGCCAAGGACCCGGACACCAAGATCGATTTGATCCTGGGCCATTCCAAGGGCCGCTACGTCGCCATCGACCACAATATCCCGATGGTCCGCGTGGGCTTTCCCACCTTCGACCGGGCGGGCCTCTACCGCCAGCCGACGATGGGCTATCAGGGCGCCATGCTGCTGGGCGAATCGATCGCCAACACGCTGTTCGCGCACATGGAGTTCAACAAGGACCGCGAGTGGCTGCTGAACACTTGGTAATCCGAAACCTGGGCCGGCGGATGGTCCGCCGGCCCAACCTTGGTTCGACTCGAGGATGCCGATGACCCGTCTGTCCTTGCCCGAATACCGCCCGATCGAGATGTACACACGCAAGACCAGCGTGGCGATCGACGGCAATGGCGACGACGGCGAGATGCACGCGGCGGTCGCCGGTCTTTCCAATACCTTCACGAAACTCGACGCCGCCCTGGGTGAACCGGTCGGCTGGGACGTCATGGCCGCTTGGCGGAAATACCAAAACCTTCCGCGCCCCGACGGCATCGCCAAACTGACCGCCGAGATTTACCGAAGCCTGCGCATCGTTCACGCCGCGACCACCCATTCCACCGGATGGACCGAACTGCGCAACGGCTTGATCAAGGCCACCGCGACCGTGGACCAGACCTCGCTGTCGATCCGCATCACCCGCATCGGCATGACCCTGATCCAGTCGTTCGTCGCCTACCGGCTGGGATACGAGGGGCAGCCCTATCCCGACGCCTATGTCGAGGCGATGCTGCGCCGCTATTGGGCCGACATCGCCGCCGAAATCCACTGGTATCACGACGAAGGCAACGTCCCCTTTCAGTTCAAGGACGAAATCGGCCTCAACCGCCATTTCCGCTTCGATTGCGACAATCCGAAAATCGTCATCACGGACGGCCAATGCCGCTTCGTGATCGGCGGCCATCACCGCGACCCGCGCCGCTATCCGATCGACTTCTTCACCGTTCTCGACGGCGTTTTGCACATCGTTCCGGTCGAGGCGCTGACCGGCGACCGCTTGCCCTTGATCGATCTGCGCCGCTGGCGGGCGCGGACGCCGACCCTGCCCCCCCATTTCCGGCTGCGTTTCGTGCGCGAGACGATGACGCCCGAACTGCCAATGACCTGAGGACGAAACCATGGATACCGGACATCTGCGAATCGCCATCACCACCAACAGCCTGATCCAGGTTGATGCCAATTTTGTCCAGGCCCGGCAAATGGTGTTCTACGACGTCACCGCCGAAAGCGCGGACTTCGCCGACGTCGTGCATTTCTCGCGCTCGGGGAAAAAGGGGCCGGGTGGCGGTCCCAAGGCGGGCGGCGGCTGCGTCATGGACGACATGGAAGACGACGACGGCACCGGCATCGATCCGATGACCGCGCGCATCGAGGCGCTGGCCGGTTGCTCGATCCTGTTCACCCGGGCGATGAGCGATCTGGCGGCGGTGCGCATTCACCAATTGTCGGTCTATCCGGTCAAGCTGGAGCATGTCCGCGACATCGACGACGTGATCGTCAATCTGCAACGGCTGCTGACGGGCTCGAAGCCCTTGTGGCTGCGCCGTGTTCTGCGCGACCGGGCGGGCAACCGCTTGGCACTCGACGATCAAGCGGTGTGAAATCATGACCGACCACACGCCACACCGATACCGGGACATCATAGCGGAAGAAACGGTTCTTTCGTCCCCAGAACCAGCGCTCACCCTGAACGGCGTGAGCGTGCGACGGGGAAACCTCGCGGTTCTGCGCGATATCGATCTAACCATTCCGGCGGGATCGGTGACCGTCGTCGTCGGCCGCTCGGGGGCCGGGAAAAGCACCCTGATCCGGGCTCTGAACGGGCTGACGCCGGTCGGCGGCGGCACCATCCGCGCGGGCGGCATCGGCTCCTTGGACACCGCCGCCGCGATGCGCGCCCACCAGCGCCAGACCGCGACGATATTCCAAGATCACGCCCTGATCGACCGCTTGCCCGCCATCGACAACGTGCTGCTGGGCTTGGCCGATTTGCGCCACCCGTTGTCGCCGTTGCCGTGGCCCGACACTCTTCGCGAGCGCGCCGCCCACGCTCTGGACGAGGTGGGATTGCTGGCGCACGCTTGGCGCCGCACCGGCCATCTGTCAGGCGGCGAACGGCAACGGGTGGGGGTCGCCCGCGCGCTGGTGCGCCGCCCCAAATTGCTGTTGGCCGACGAGCCCTTCGCCTCGGTCGATCCCAGCCTGATGCGTCACCTCAGCCAAGATTTGCGCCGCACCGCCTTGGCGTCGGGCCTGACCTTGGTGGTGGTGCTGCACCAGATCGAAACCGCGTTGGCGATGGCCGACCGGATCGTCGGGCTGGCGGACGGACGGGTCGCCTTCACCTGCCACCCGGACCAATTCGACACCGCCGCCCAAGCCCGCCTTTTTCAACCCTACCGTCCCGAGGAGATCGGCCTTGATTAAACGCCTTGCCGCCGCCCTGTCGCTCGCAGCCCTGCTGATCGGCCCCCAATCCTTTGCCGCGAACCGCCCGGACAAGCTGGTCATCGGCTTGCTGCCCGGCGAATCCGCCCCCACCGTGATGCGCTTGAACGAGCCGTTGCGCGCCTATCTTGAAAAGCGCCTTGGCCTGCCGGTCGAAATGGTGGTCGGCGCCAACTACGCCGCGACCGGCGAGGCCTTGCGCTTTGGACGCCTGGACATCGCCTATCTCGGGCCGGTGACCTACATCCTGCAAAGCCGCCGCGCCAAGCTGGAGGTGTTCGCGCGCCCGTCGCACGAGGTGGTCGGGCCGACCTTTCAGGCGGTGGTGATCGTTCCCGCCGACAGCCCCGCGAAAACCCTGGCCGACCTAAAGGGGCAGGAGGTGGCGTTCGGCGACCCGGCCTCGACCTCGGGCACCTGGGTGCCGCGCTATCAATTGCTGGAGGCCGGGTTGGTCGCCGGGCGCGACTACACCCTGCGCGTCCTGGGCGCGCACGACGCGGTCGCCCTGGCGGTCGCCAACCACAAGGCGGCGGCGGGCGGCCTGTCGATGCCGATTTACCAACGCCTGATCAAGGAAGGCAAGATCGACGGCAACGCTGTCCGTGTGCTGGCCCCGTCGCCCGCCATTCCCGAATATATGTGGACCTTCCGCGAAGGGCTGGACCCGGCGTTCCGCGAGGAAATCCGCAAGGCCTTCATCGAGGTGAGCGACCCGGCGGCGCTGGGGGTATTCCGCGCCGAATCCTTTATCCCGTGCGTCGATTCCGATGTCGATCGGGTCCGGACCTGGATCGAGGCGATCCGCAAGGAAAGCCCAGATGCGGTGCCCGCGCCATGACCGCCGACGTTCTGGCCCTCGGGCGGAGGCGGGCCTCGCGATCGCTTTTGCCCACGGCGGCAACGCTTCTCGTGATCGTCTTGGCGTTCGCCTATGCCGGGGCGTTCGACGTCACCCGCTACCGGGGCGCGGCGGCGACACTGCTGACCTTGGCCGCCGACTCGCTGCCGCCGGATTTCAGCCGCTGGCCGCATTGGGGCCGCCCCTTGCTGGAGACCCTGGCGATGAGCGTGTGCGGCACGGTGTTGGCGGCGGCGACGGCGTTGCCGCTGGCGATTCTGGCCGCGCGCAATTCGGGCCTAGCCGGGGCGGGCGCTCCGGTTCGGCTGCTCTTGAATACCCTGCGGTCGATCCCGGGGCTGGTGTGGGGCGTGATGTTCGTGGCCGCCATCGGTTTCGGGCCGTTGCCGGGAATCTTCGCGCTCGCCTGTCATTCCACCGGCATGTTGGGAAAGTTCTATGCCGAGATCTTGGAGCATGTCGATCCGGCGCCCGGCGAGTCACTGAAAAGCCACGGCGTATCGACCCTCGGCGTGCTGCGTTTCAGCGTCTGGCCGCAAATTTTGCCGCGTCTGGTCGATGTGACGGTTTACCGCTGGGAACACAATGTCCGCGCCGCGACGGTTTTGGGCGTGGTCGGCGCGGGCGGGTTGGGTCTCGAAATCGTCACCGCCTTCCACCTGTTCGAATACCGGGAAGCGTTGGCCTTGATCGTCGTTCTGTTGGCGCTGGTCACCGTTATCAATAGTGTCGGCGGCTTCGTGCGGAGTCGCTTTCTTGGACACCGATCCTGAGGCCACGGGGAATGTTGGGCTATCGCCGGTAGCGCCCCCTTTTTTTGAAGAAAGGTTAGACGGCGGTTCCCTTTCCCACACCAATCAATTTTGACCGCATCCGCGGAAAACTGAAGGCTTGGGGTTCCGGGGGGATATCCGAAAATACCCTCTGGCGCGCCGCCCCCCAAAGCCCGCCTCAGGCTTTCTTCACGAACTCGGATTTCAGGTTCATCGCGCCGATGCCGTCGATCTTGCACGAAATGTTGTGCCCATCGGTGGCGTCCACGAGGCGGATGCCCTTCACCTTGGTCCCGCCCTTGACGACCAGGGACGAGCCCTTGACCTTCAAATCCTTGATCACGGTCACCGTGTCGCCATCGGCCAGCAGGTTTCCGTTGGCATCCCGCACACCCTGATCCTCCCGCGGAGCATCCGCGCCAGCATCGCCCCCGGCGGCCCATTCATGGGCGCATTCGGGGCAAATCCACAGGCTGCCGTCCTTATACACATGTTCCGACCCGCATTGGGGGCACTTCACGTCATTATCCATTGCTTACCTCGCCGCTTGGGGAGGCGATCCTAATGCACGGAGGTGATGATTTGAACCACAAGATGGTTTTCCTGGCCCCTTTGCCGCAAGAGGTCGGCACCGTGTCAGCAACGGCAAGCCCGACACGGCATCCGGCGGCATCAACCGCCATCCGTAACTGACTGATTTTATGGGACAAATCTTGAAGCGGGTAAAGGGGATCGAACCTTCGTCGTAAGCTTGGGAACTTTTGGATAACGGTTCCCGCAGACTCCCGCATGTTCACCAACACATTGATTTGTCACATTTCTGAAAGAGCATGATTCTCGCTCACTCCCCCAAAATCCCCCTATTTCCCCCTCATTGACTTACAAGAGCCTTACAAATTATCCTGCCTCCCTGGTCGGAAGCTTCTCGACTTGCAGACACGGATCATTTGTAAGGCCCCTGCAAGATTCTTGTAAGGCCACCGCCAGCCGGTGATCTAAAAAGGTGAGGGAAATCATGAAGTTGAAGCTAAGCGCCGCGAAGCTAAAGACGCTCACCGTTCCGGAGGGGAAGTCCGGGGAATACGTCTGGGATACCTCCCTTCCAGGGTTCGGGGTGTACGTCGGCAAGACGGCCAAGACCTTCCTGGTTCAGTTCACCACCAGGGCCGGTGAGGAGAAGCGCCACAAGATCGGGCGCTCCGACGTGCTGTCGTATGATGCCGCCCGGCAGGAAGCCATCCGCATCCTGGGTGAGGTGCAGAACCGCTTACGTCAAACTGTTCCACAAGACGAACAACAAGGGCCTCGCATTCTTGATCATGAACCCGCCTCGAGGCCACGTCGTCCGGTATCGGAACAACGACCGGACTGACCTTCGTCGCTGCAATCTGGTCCTCCAGTCCCGCAAAGCCCTGAAGACCGAGAATCTGGAAACGGCCAACGCCCATGGCTGATCAGCATGTCGCCTCCGCTCCTCTCCACATCAAGGGGAGGCGAGGAATGTACTCTCCAGCAATTCGGCCAAGGCCTCAGACTGGCCCAGGTTTACCGTCGAGACGTAGGCAATGATGGCTCGGGACCTGTGACCATCCCCGGCTTCGAGGACTGCGGTTTCAAATTCCCGCATCCTCTGGTCTGAGACAGTCATTCGGCCAGTTCCCACTTCTATGTTGAATGCTGACACCTCGGCGGCAACTCGCTGGACCTTTGTGGCATTCAAGGGGAAGCCCGACTCCCTGCCCACCTGTTCGATCAAGTCCAAGGCTGTTGCAATCTCAGCCTTGTCGTCACCGGACAAGATCACATCATCAACGTAGACGGACAGCTTGATCCCCTTGTTGATCACCTCTCTGAAGGCATGGCCTAGATTGCTCTTGTCCAGGCAGAGGGTGGCGAGAAAGGGGGATTCTACAAAGCCAAAGGGCAGAAAGTATCGGCCGCCATCAGCAACGGTCGCGTTTACTGCGTACTCATAGGCGTCATGGTACCGAAAGCCGATCTGCTTCAATGCTCGAACCACCTTGGTCCTGGTGACGTGCCAGAAGAACCGTTCCAGGTCTGCCCTGGCGAAGTACTGGCTTTCCAGGTGGGTCTTGATGGCGGCAACATGGCCGCCATCTTGGTAGTGAAAATAATGGCCCGGCGGTCTCCATTTTCTCAGAGCCCACAATAATAACTTCCGCCCTTCTTGGCGGTATCCGCAGTCCTGAACGTAGACGAATTTCCCGTTAGGTAGCTGGAATTTCTGTCTGTAATTCCTGACTTTCAAGGGGGCGTCTCTGGTAGTTAGCGGTCACGGTTACGAGCTTCTCAATCCAGTAGGCGAGCTTTACGAGAGCGGTCACCAACTTGATCAGCCCGAGAACCGGACCGAGATGATTTTTCTTCATCTCGGTACTCCTCTGCTAATCCCCTAGCAGGCCTGTGCCCCGCCAAAACGGAGCACCGTGACCACCACCAAGGACGTCCCCATGGGCATGAAGAGCCAACATTCAGGGTGACCAGCAAGCGGACATCCAGGCATCAAAGATCGATACCTCGGAGGACTGCCATCGCGGGAGCCTCATGCTAGGGGCGATGCAACTGTAAGCGTCCACGCGTGAAGGGTCAATCCACCGAAAACATCCTTAGACACCGACATCAACAAAAGGCCCGCCATCGTGCGGGCTTTGTCGTTTCTGGAGAACCGTATGGAAGTTCAGTCCACGTACATGACCCGCGAACAGGCTGCCGCGTTTCTGCATGTCCAGCCACGGGGATCGGGCGTCATGACTGCATGTTATGCATAGCCTGATAACAAATCAAAACGCGGGGAGCATTTCGAATTGTGGGAACGGTAACCGTATCACCATCGGCCAGCCGGTTTCCGTTGGCATCCCGCACGCCCAGATCCTCCTGCGGGGCATCCGCACCGACGTCGCCCCCGGCGGCCCATTCATGAGCGCATTCGGGGCAAATCCACAGGCTGTCGGAAAAGACCGAAAACCCGTTGCCTACGGCCCCTTTCCCGCCGCCTCGGTATCGAGAAGGGTCAGCAGGCGAAGATCGACGTTCGATCGCGACACCACGGCGGGCTGGCCGGGGGTCAACCAGCGTTGCCCTTCGGTCTTGCTCCCCACGAAATCCATGTGCAGCCCGAAGCGATGGGTCGCATAGGTCCAGGAATCCACCGTCTTGGGCAGGAACATCTCGATCTTGAACGAGCGACCGCCAACAAAATGGACGGCGACCCGGTCTTCGTTGCGGGTGCACTCCAAGACATCGGCGGCGGTCTCGGCACAATGGAACCCGGCGGTCTCGACGAAGGACGAAATCCGC
The DNA here is from genome assembly GCA_903899885.1 of uncultured Rhodospirillaceae bacterium. Lineage (GTDB taxonomy): Bacteria > Pseudomonadota > Alphaproteobacteria > Rhodospirillales > Magnetospirillaceae > CAIULK01. The sequence continues at coordinate 2,122 of CAIULK010000262.1, read as the reverse complement.
GCTTTGTCTTGCCGCAGACTGAACCCCAAAAAGGTGGTGTCCAGCGTCACCCGCTGGGCAACGTAAATCAGGATCGGGCCGATGGTTCCGTCCGCCTCGGGCGCGGTGTCGCACCAGCGGGGGTTATGCCCCTCCAACGGACCGTCGCACCGCTTGGCATGCCCCGGTACGGCGACGGTAAGACGAAGCGGGGACGAGAAGCCGCCCCGATAACCTGCCTTCGAACCCAAATAGCCATAAGCGCAATCGAGTTCGACTTGGGTGTCGTATTCCGGGGGAACCAATGGGGCGTCCGGGCCGTTCTCACCCCCGTAAATCCAGTTGTTGGCCCAGGTCAGCTTTTCGCCCTGATGCTCCGGGCCGGGCCAGATCGCAGGGCACGAAACGCGGAGAAGCCCTTGCGGCGTCTCCGCCCCCCATGATGGTGGGGCAAGGAGGAAGGCGGCGAGTCCCAACGCCATGACGCGGTACGATAACATGCCTTCCCCCTTGCCGTGTGGAAAACCAGGGAGTGATCTTATCGCTTGCGGGTCACCACCGAATAGCTCCTTTCTTCACCGGCGTTCAGTGGCCGTAACTGTGCTGGGTGCCCTTCCCATTGATCAAAAACCCATACCGCAGGCTGACCGTCTCCCCTGCGGTCGATCCTGGCAACGATCGCCACATGGTTGCCGTGGTCCTTGTTGGGATAATTGCCGTCGGCATCCCAGCCCTTTCCGATGGCCGTACCGGGTTGCAGGTTGGGATCGTCGAGGCCGGTTATGTCAGCCCCCTTCGTCCAGTCGCCGGTCGGCCCCAGTTTGGGGATAAGCGCTTTGACCAGGGGAACACATTGATGGCTTCCGGTATCCGGACCGGTGGCGACGTAGGTTCCCGACCGCCTCTTCATCTCATCGACCGAGAAACGGCTGACGTAGCGTTTGCCGGGGATATTGGAATTCGGTCCCGGCATGCTGGGATAGAGCAACTCCGTCGCGGTCCAGCGACCGCGCACGTCGCGGGGTTCATTGGGATCGTAGGGCATGGGATTTTCTCCTGTTGGACAACAGAAAAGGCCGCGCCCTGGGATAAGGGACGCGGCCACGTTTAAGAGGGGGCAAACGAAAAGAGCGCCCGGACGGTTAAGTCCGGGCGCTCCTCACCTGCTGGCGACGAAGGGGCGGATGGTCAGCGTCAGCCGACCGTTTTTCCGCTGCCATTGCGGTAGATTCCCCGGATCGCGATGGGGCAGCGTGGCGAGAACCAAGGCCCGCGCCATGAACGCCTTGTCGTGGTCCGAGGGCACGGGGGCGGCGCACATCGCCGCCGCCGCCCTGGCGAGCCGCAAAGCGGTCGCCTCGGAAAGGGATGCCATGACGGCCCCTTACTCGTGCCGGTCGTTTTCGGCGGTCGATGCCTGGGTTCGCTGCTCCACCCAGTCGCGAAGGGCGATCTCGGAATAGCGGATACAGCGTTTGGTCAGGTGGACGAATTTCGGGCCGCTGCCGCTGACGCGCCAGTGCGCCAAGGTCTGCTGCGCCACCCCAAGATACTGGGCCGCTTCATCGGCGGTGTAGAGCCGTCCGGCAATGGCGGGGTGGAGCTTGCCGAGGGTAAGGCGTTTCGTTTTGTAGGTCATCGTGGTGCCTCCGTGTTGTCGGTGGCTCGCGATGATAGGCATGAATGCCGCGTTGTCGCCCGGAATTAAGCCGCCGTTCTTAATTCCGTTCCTTGCTGGGACTGGGCGGGCTCAAAAGGTAAAGCTCGGCATAGCCGTGCCGAGCGTAATATGTGGCGCGTTCGATATCATACGCGGCGTTATCGCTCGCACGCTTACCTTCGCCGTAGAAGGCCTCGGTGATTTGAGCAGGTTGGGCCCCGGCGAGAAGAGCATCCAGAACCCTAACCAAATGCGGGTATCTATCGATACGATTTCTGGTTTTTTTGGCACCGTCCGGGCCAAGGCCATGGCGCTCCCGCCACGACAGTATAATTCTTCGAATTGAACCCGGATTTCCCAGATGACCGAGCCATTTCGTGACGTCCATCGCTTATTATGCTATATAAATCAATGTGATGACGGTTGCTGGAGCGGGTCAAAATGGACATGGCAGCGGGTGAATCGGAATCGGCTGATCTTCGG
>CAIULK010000261.1 GCA_903899885.1 uncultured Rhodospirillaceae bacterium | reverse complement strand
GTCCTTGACCGAAAAACGCAGGGCAAGCCGGTCGCCGTCGCGTTCTTCGAGCGCGATGCGGACCGCGACGCCGCCCTCGGCGGTGAATTTGACGGCGTTGCCCGACAGATTGACCAAAATCTGTTGCAGCCGCTGCGGATCGCCGATCAGAACCGGCGGCACGTCGGTTCCAGCGGCCACCGTCAGCTCCAACGGCTTGGTCCCGGCATTGACCGACATGATGGTGGCGACCGGGCCCAGCACGTCGTCGAGCCGGAAGGGAATCGATTCCAGCTCGACCCGTCCCGCCTCGATCTTCGAGAAATCGAGGATGTCGTTGAGGATGCCCAGCAGCGAACGCCCCGACAGGGCGATCTTGTGCACGAAATCACGCTGCTCGGGCGTCATCCGGGTGGTGCCCAGCAGATGCGACAGCCCCAGGATGGCGTTCATCGGGGTGCGGATCTCGTGGCTCATATTGGCCAGGAATTCGCTTTTCGCCTGGCTGGCCGCCTCGGCCCTTTGGGTCGCCAGCGACAGCTCGTGGGTCCGCTCTTGGACCTGATGCTCCAGCGTCTCGTTCATCCGCTTCAGCGCCGCCACCGCGCGGTTTTGGCCGCTGATGTCGCGCACTTCCAGAATGAAATCCACCTCGGCCTCGCCGCCGCCGGGCAGCGGGGTCAGCGACAATTGGGCGTCAAAGGCGGTGCCGTCGAAACGGCGCATCCGTACCGGATAGACCGCGCTTTCATCCAAGAACGCCGCGATGTCGGCGGCGAACACCTCGCGGTATTCCGGCGTGAACAGATCGGCCCACGGGCCCGGCTCGGCATCGGCGGGCATGCCCAGCACCGACCGGCCGGCGCGATTGATATAGGTGACCCGAGGCCCCAGGCAGCGGGCGATGAAATGCATCGAATGATCGACGATCGCCTTGAACTGGCGGTCGATGGTCTGCACCTTTTTCGCCAGCCGGGTTTCGGCGGTGGTATCGCGGGCCACCACCACCGCGTAATCGTCCCCCAGTTCACGGGCCGGGTGGATCAGCAGCGCCGCCGTCACCGCCGCGCCGTCCAAGCGCAGCAGGCGCACCGGCACCGGGGTCAGCTCGATAACCTCGAAATTCAGTTGCGCGCCGACGATTTCGCTGTAGTCGGCATCGACCAGATCGACCAGGCGGCGCCCCAGCAAATCGTCCTTCGCGGATGCCCCCAGCAGGGTGCCGGCGGCGGTATTGGCCTCGACGATCCTGCCCCCCCGGCATAGCACCGCCAATTGATCCGAAACTTCCAAGGCGCCGATGGCGTCCATCGAAAAGCGAATCCGCCGCCGCCGCCGACGTTCCTCGCCGACAAATCCACTAATCCCGCTATGTTTCCCCGCGTATTCGCTCATTGGTAATCTTTACTTGAAACCGGTAGGCGGCGCGATCCTAACTTGGCTAGGATAGTTCCGCGACTCATTTTCCCTTGGGCCCTGCCTTGACGATCAAGCCTATTTTTCTCGCCTTGCTGGTGGCGGTTTTGGTGGCGGTTACCCGCCCCGCCGCCGCCGACGCGCTGTTGAACGCCGTGACGCCGCGCATCGACATGAGCGGCAAGATGGGGGTATTGCGCGATCCCACCGGCCGGATGACCATCGGCGACGTCCTGCACGCGGACTTTGCTCCCTTGGCCGGAAACCTGTCGGCCGGGTATAGCCGCGACGTGTTCTGGCTGCGGCTGCCCTTGACCTGGGATGATCAGGCGCCCTCGCGCTGGCTGGTCGAGGTCGAAATGCCCGTTCTCGATCACGTCGATTTTTACGTCCCCGACGACCGGGTCGGTTTCATCGTGACCCGCGAGGGCGATCGGGTGGCCTTCGCCGACCGGCCGATCGCCTATCGCAACTTCATGTTCCGCGTCAACCGCCCCCGCTACGGCACGCATCTCGAAGCCTATCTCAGAATCGAAACCACCAGCACGATATCGGTGAAGGTTCATCTGTGGCAGCCCAACGCCTTTGTCGAAGCCAGCGCGTCGGAGGCGATTTTTCTTGGGATCTTGCATGGCTCGGTTTTGATCCTGTTCATCTTCGGGCTGGCGCTCTACGCCATCACCCGGCAAAGGATTTACGCGTTCTACACCGCCTATATCGCCGCCGCAGAACTGCTTTACATAAATATCGATGGCTATGCCGCCCAATTCATGTTTCCGGATTCGACCTATCTGGCCGATCGAATGACCGGATTGACGGTTACACTGACTGTCGGACTCGGTTATTTCTTCTCGAAACATCTTATCGTCGAGTGCGGGCATCACCCCATCGCGGCGCCTTTTTACAGGTATTGCGGATATCTATCACTTGCCTTGTCCAGCTTGGTTTTTTTCGACAAATATTATTATGCCGCTCCCATCATGCAGGTTCTCGTGATCGCTTTATGCTGCATGCAGATCGCCTTGACCCTCCACGACGCGCTGGCGGGAAACCGGCCGGCGGCGATTTACCTGGCGGCCTTCGCGATTCAGTTGACCAGCGTCACCTTGGTGGCCTTTCACAATCTGGGGGTCCCGATTTCGGTGGGGTTGCTCGACTGGGGCGGCCAGGTCGGCACGGTCTTGCAGGTCGTGCTGCTCAGCGTCGGGCTGGCAACGCGGCTGACCCAATTGGAACAGGCCAAGCATCGCGCCGAGCTTGCCACCGCCGACGCCGCGCAATCCCGGATTTTGCTGCGCGACCAACGGAATTTTCTGGCGATGGTCGGCCATGAATTCCGCACGCCGCTGTCGATCATCGGCGGCGCCGCCGATTTGCTGGAGATTTCCGATCCCGCCGATGAGCGGCGGCGAAAAGGCGAGTTGTCGAAGGTCCGGCGCGCCGTCGGCCGCATGGTTGGTCTGATGGACACCTGCTTGGCCGATGAACGTCTCGACAGCACCTTTCAGGCGATGTCCTTGATCCAGCTGGACCCCGGTTTGCTGCTCGACCGCTTGTGCGCCGATTGGCGCAGCCTGACCGGACGGACCATCGTGCTGAGGCGCCCGCCGGTGGTCCCGCCGATTCTGGGCGATGCCGGGCTGCTCTCGATCGCGCTGGGCAATCTGATCGACAACGGGGTGAAATATTCCCCTCCCGGTTCGGAAGTGCGGGTCGATCTGGAAATTCAGGCGAACGGGCTGCGGATTCGAGTGGGCGACGACGGCCCCGGCATCGCGGCGGGCGACGAGGCGCGGATTTTCGAGAAATTCTACCGCTCGCCCGCCACCCAACAACGCGCCGGGGTGGGACTGGGGTTGCACATGGTCAAGCGCATCATCGACCATCACGGCGGCATGGTTTCGGTCGAGCATTGCCCGAGGCAGGGCGCCTGCCTCGTCGTTTTCCTGCCCTTGGCATGAGTTTTCCGTTTGCCCTTGCCCCGCAAACGCGATACATCGGCGAACGTGTTGACCAGCCGTAAAAAATCGCCCCGATGAACGACGATCCCACCCGCGCATTGCTGCCGACGGGCCTGCGCGACCTGCTCCCCCCGGATGCCGGCCGCGAGGCCGATGTCGTCGCGCAAATCATGGGGCACTTCCTGGCGCAAGGCTACGCCCGCGTCAAACCGCCGCTGACCGAATTCGAATCGACGCTGCTTGATGGCGCGGGCGCCGCCACCGCGGCCCAGGCCTTCCGGGTGATGGACCCGCTGTCGCAGCGCATGCTGGGCCTGCGCGCCGACATGACGCCGCAGGTGGCCCGCATCGCCGCGTCGCGGCTGGCGGGCGAGCCCCGGCCGCTTCGTCTGTCCTATTCGGGCGAGGTTCTGCGGGTCAAGGGCGGGCATTTGCGGCCCGAACGCCAATTCCTGCAAGCCGGTATCGAACTGATCGGCAGCGACGCCGCCAGCGCCGACGCCGAGGTCGCGGTTTTGGTGGCCGAAGCGCTGGCCGCCTTGAATGTGCCGGGGGTCTCGGTCGATCTGTCGCTGCCCACCTTGGTTCCGGCGCTGCTGGCCGACCTGGGCCTGACCGGCGAGGCGGCGGCCGACCTGCGCGCCGGTCTCGATCATAAGGACGCCGCCCGGGTTGCCAGCCTCGCGGGAACGGCGGCGCCCTTGTTCACCGCGTTGCTGGCCGCCACCGGCCCGGCCGACCGCGCGCTGGCCGCCTTGGCCGGGCTGCCGCTGACCGCCGCCGCCGGCGCCGAACGCGACCGCTTGGCCGAAGTGGTCGAACGCGTGCGCCGCGATGCGCCCGACTTGACCTTGACCGTCGATCCCGTCGAGTATCGCGGCTTCGAGTATCACACCGGGGCGGCGTTCACGCTGTTTTCACGCGCTGGCGGGTGTGAATTGGGACGCGGCGGCCGCTACCGGGCCGGAAACGAACCGGCGACCGGCGCGACCTTGTTTCTCGACTCGATTTTGGCGATCCTGCCGCCCGGCCTTCCGGAACGGCGGGTTTATGTTCCGGTCGGCACGCCGCGCGCCTGGGCGCAGGCGTTGCGGACGCAGGGCTGGGTCACGGTGGCCGGGCTTACCCCCGGCACCGATGTCGCGGCCGAGGCCAAACGTTTGAACTGCGGGCATCTGCTCGCCGGTGATAGCCTGATTGAGGTCCGCTAAAGGACCGGGAGAGGACAGCATGACCAATGTCGCGGTGGTCGGCGCCCAGTGGGGTGACGAGGGCAAGGGAAAAGTGGTGGATTGGTTGTCCGAGCGCGCCGACGTCGTCGTGCGCTTTCAGGGCGGCCACAATGCCGGTCACACCCTGGTGGTGGACGGCGTCACCTATAAGCTGTCGCTGCTGCCCTCCGGGATCGTGCGCGGCAAGCTCAGCATCATCGGCAACGGCGTCGTGCTCGACCCGTGGGCGCTGTTCTCGGAAATCGACAAGCTGGCGGTGCAAGGCGTCTTCGTGACCCCGGACAATTTGAAGATCGCCGAAAACACGCCTCTGATCCTGCCGCTGCATGGCCATCTCGACCGCGCGCGGGAAGAAGCCAGCGGGGCGGGCAAGATCGGCACCACCGGGCGCGGCATCGGCCCGGCCTATGAGGACAAGGTCGGCCGCCGGGCGATCCGCCTGTGCGACCTGGATGACAAGGCGGTTCTGGAACGCAAGGTCGATAAGCTTTTGTCCCACCACAACGCGTTGCTCAAGGGATTGGGCGCGCCCTTGCTGGACGGCGGCGAGCTGATGGCCCAGATCACCGCGATCGCGCCCAAGCTGCTGCCCTATTCGGCGGTGGTCTGGGAACTTCTGGACGAAATCCGCCACACCCGCAAGCGCGTGCTGTTCGAGGGCGCGCAGGGCGCCATGCTCGATGTCGATCACGGCACCTATCCCTACGTCACGTCGTCGAACACCATTTCGGGCAATGCCGGAACCGGGTCGGGCGTCGGGCCGTCGCAAGTCGGCTATGTGCTGGGGATTTGCAAGGCCTACACCACCCGCGTCGGCTCGGGCCCCTTCCCGACCGAATTGTTCGATGCGATCGGCGAGCGGATCGGCGAACGCGGTCACGAATTCGGCACGGTCACCGGGCGGCGGCGGCGCTGCGGCTGGTTCGATGGTCCGCTGGTCCGCCAAGCGGTCAAGGTCGGCGGCGTCAACGGCATCGCCCTGACCAAGCTGGACGTGCTCGACGGTTTCGACGAGTTGAAACTGTGCGTCGGCTATAAATTGCGCGGCCAAACCATCCGCCACCTGCCGGCCTCGGAAACCCATCAGGCCGAGGTCGAACCGGTCTACGAATCCATGCCGGGTTGGAGCGAAACCACCCGAGGCTGCCGCTCGTGGAAGGACCTGCCGGCCACGGCGATCAAGTATATCCGCCGGATCGAGGAGTTGATCGATACCCCGGTGGCCTTGCTTTCGACCAGCCCCGAACGCGACGATACCATTTTGGTCCACGACCCCTTCGCGGGATAAACACCCCAAATATAGGCCAGCCGTCACGGCGGCTGGCTGGTATAAGTTGCGGAACTCGGGCCTTCCCCGTACAACGGGGATATGGCTGGTTTGGTCGATGATGATGACGAGCTTCTAGAACTCGACACCCCCGTGGAGGCGGTGGAGGAGGAGGCTGTTGCCGAACCGGTCCCCCATGCCGGTACGCCGGGCATGCTGCGCGACCGTTTCACGGTCCGCTCGAACCAGCCCTTGCCCGACCTGTCGATGCCCAACGCCGAGGCCTTTGCCGCCGAGGACCGGCGCGATCCCAACCGCAAACTGTTCGCCCTGATCTGCAAGCCCGAGGTGGCCATCCGCTCCAGCGTGATGCGGACGCTGAAGGGGCTGAAGACCGTTGGAATTCAGCCGCTGGTCGATTGGGGCCCGATGACGTGGCCGCCGGCCGGACGCCAATGCATGACCGTGCTGTACGACCGCCCGGTCGGGCGCCGGGTTATGGCCGACATGCATTCGGAAATCCGCCGCATCGACGAATACGACATCACCCGCAAGGTGGTGACGCCGCTGGTCAACGCGATCAAGGAATTGGTGCGTTGCGGCGTGACCCACCGCGCCATCCGCCCGACCAATCTGTTCTACATGGACGAGGCGGGCGAGCGTTTGGCGTTCGGCGACTGTGTGACCTCGCCGCCCGCCTTCGATCAGCCGATGGTCTGCGAAACCATCGAATCGGCGATGTCCAGCCCAATCGGGCGCGGTGGCGGCACCTATGCCGACGATCTGTACTCGCTGGGCGTGACGATGGCCTTCCTGCTGCTGGGCCGCAACCCGGTGGCGCATCTCGACGACGAAACCATCCTGCGCGCCAAGATCGCCCAGGGCAGCTATTCGCTGCTGGTCGCCGACGAACGGCTGCCGCTGCCGATGATCGAGGTTCTGCGCGGCCTGTTGTGCGACGACGGCATGCAACGCTGGGACATCGAAACCCTGGATCTGTGGCAGCAGGGCCGCCGCATGTCGCCGTTGCAGCCCCGCGTCGAGAAGCGGGCCTCGCGCAGTTTTCCTTTTCAAGGCAAGGAATATTACAACTGCCGCGAACTGGCGGTGGCGTTGTCGAAGAACTGGGACGCGGCGATCCCCCTGGTTCTGGAAGGCAAATTGGAACTGTGGCTGTCGCGCGCGATCGAGGACAAGGAACGCGCCGCCGCGGTGGCCGAAGTGGTCCGCCTGACCGTGGCGGCGGCGGCCGACAAGCGCATGGGTTCGGATCTGCTGCTGTGCAAGGTGCTGATCCTGCTCGATCCCTCGGCCCCCATTCGCTACAAGGGCTTTTCGGCGATGCCCGACGGGTTCGGGGCGGCGCTGGCGGCGGTGATGGCGGCCCGCTCGGACACCAAGCTGATCGCCGAGATCATCTTGCGCGAGGTTCCCAAACTGTGGTTCGAGGCGCAAGGCCAGTACCAGCCCGACAACTCGTTGATGGAGGCGAACTTCCGCGAGTTGCGGAGTTATCTCACCACTCAGGGCATGGGCTTCGGCCTGGAACGCTGCCTTTATGAAATGAACGATTCACTGCCCTGCCAAAGTTCGCTGATGGGCGAGGAATACGTCACCGAACTGCGCGAGCTGCTGCCCGGCCTGAACACCGCCGCCGCCAACTCCAAACGGGCCGACGGCAAGCAATGGCCCTGCGACCGCCACGTCGCCGCCTTCATGGGGGCCCGCGCGCGCAGCGACATCGACCGCAATTTGATGGCCCTGAACGATTCCGATGCGGGCAAGGCGCTGATGTCGCTGCTTAATCTGTTCGCGGTGTTTCAATACCGGCTGGGGCCGGAATCGCTGACCAATCTGGCGGCGTGGTTCGAAACGCTGCTGGGTCCGGTGATCGGGGTGTATCACAGCCGTGAAAAGCGCAAGGAATTGGAAAAGGAAATTCCCAAGCTGGTGCGCAAGGGCTCGGTCGTCGAGATGTACAACCTGCTCGACGATCCGGGATCGCGGCACACCGACCATTCGAACTTCGTTTGGGCCAAGGCCCAATATCAGGCCGCCGAGGAAGAGATTCGCCGCGTGCAGGCCGACGAGGACGAACGCGAGACCGACGCCGACCGCATCGGCAAGCAAACCGCCTCGGTGATCGGCATCTTGATCGCGCTTTTGACCATCACGGTGGTCGTTATCTTGACGGTGTGGTGATCATGGCCGCCAAAATGAAAAAACCGGGCCCCGCCGCCGCCAAGAAGCCGGTCGATATCGAAAAGGCCGGGCTGGGCATCAACAAGGGCGTGCTGCTGATGGTGGTGGCGGCGCTGGTGCCGTTCTCGTTGCCGACGGTGACCATTTTGGCGGTCACCATGCTGCCGACCTTCACCGCCTATTTCGCCGAACGCGGCCCCAACCGCTATGCGTGGCTGTGTGTCGGCGGATTGAATTTCTCCGGCGTCGTGCCGTTTCTGTTCACGCTGTGGTTCGGCGTGCATACCATGGACGAGGCGTTCCGCATGCTGTCGGAGGCCAGCGTGTTGCTGTGGGGCTATACCACCGCCGCCTTCGGCTGGGTGATCTACAACGTAACCCCGCCGATCGTGTCGAGCTACCTCGCCTACTCCGCCGAACGCCGCATCACCTCGCTGAAATCGGTGCAAAAACGCCTGATCGAGGATTGGGGCGACGACGTGGCGCGGAAGTAGGTTTTTACAAACCCGTCATCACGAAGGGCGCCCAAGTTTCCTTGGGCCTGCCCTTGGCATACCAATCCAGCTTCACGGTGCGCAGGGCCGCTTGGGGGTCGCTGACCGGTTGGGTCACCCAGGTGCGATAGAAATCATCCATGAATTCGTGCGTTGCCTGATCGGGCACCGGGGCCAAGGCCAGCAGCACATGCCGCGCACCCGCGATATGAAAGGCACGCGCCATGCCTTCCACCCCCTCGGCACGATCGAACTGCCCCTGCGCGGTATCGCAGGCCGACAGCACCACCAGTTCGGTGCCGTCGAGCGGCAGGTCCTGCGCCTCCATCGCGAACAAGATACCGTCGTCCGCCCCAGGCGGCATCCGGCCCTGCCGATAGGCGTCGAGCGCCCGATTGGCCCCCGCCAAGGCCACGCCGGACCGCAGCATCGGTTGGTCGCCATTCCCCTGCTTGGACAGGAAGAAACCGTGGGTGGCCAAATGCAGCACGGTGGGTGGCGCCTTCAAGGATTTCAACGCCGTTTCCGACGCCTCAGCGCCGGTATAGCGGGCCACCGGGCCGTAAACCGATGGGGTTAAACGCAGATCGACCTCCCTCGCCTCGACCGCGCTGCCGGGCAGGTCCGTGAAACGGCCCTCAAAGGACCGCAGCGCGGCGGCGGCGGTTTTGCCGCCGTCATTTTGTGCCACGGCCGCCGGGGCGGACTCGAAATCGACCCCGCCGAAAACCACCGCGCCGCCACCCGCCACCGAGTGGCCGGGATTAAGGAATTCACGCCCGGTTTCCAAGCGCCGCAGATCCATCCGCGCCAGCCATGGCGTGCCATCGGCGGCGCTGGGCGCGGTTTCGAAATCTTGTAGATCGTATCCGCCGTCGGGCACGACATACAATCGGCCAATCCCGGCCAAGGCCTTGCCGAAGGGTGGGGTAAGGCGATCGGCCAGCGTGCCGACGGCCCCTGTATCCCCCAGATCGGCCAGCATCGCATCAAAGCCCGGCCGAATCAGCAGCGCCGCCAAGTGACGGGCGGTGACCATTCTGGTCTTGAAATCGTAGACGGAGAAACCCCGCAGAACCAACAAGGCACCCCCCATGGGCAAGCGCGAGCGGATCGCGGCGACATCGGCGGATCGGCCGACCATGTAGGCGTCGAACAACGGGCTATCCCGGCGCAGGGCGGTTTCCTCGCGCTCGACGGCGCGGCGAAGCTGCTCGGCGGCAGCCGGATCGGCACCCTGATAGCGGGCGGCCCACTCGGCGCGCAGCCGCCGCAACCGTGCAACGCGATCGTGCAGGTCGGGACGCCCCCGGAGGTCATGGGCCAAGACCTGCTCACGTTCCTCCTCGATCCCCTTCCAGCGCAAGATCACCCCCGCCGCCAGCGACCGCGCGGCAGGGTCATCCGACGATAAGGCCAGCCATAGTACGACGCTTTGATAGCGCGAGACCGAGTTCTCGATCAACCGCCGCACCGGGCGAGATTCGGTGGTCGTCAATTGGGTGCCCAGCCAATCGGCGAATTGGGGCTCCAGGTCCTCCAGCACCGTCACCGCCTGCCCCGGCCGCCCAGCGGCGTTCAACGACGCGCCTAGGTTCAGGCCCACCTCCAAGGTATCGGGATGAGCGGGGCCTAGGATTTCGCGGCGTAGCCGCAGCGCCTCGGCGTACAGCGGTTCCGCCTCGCCGTAACGCCCTTGCGAATTGTAAACATAGGCCAGATTGTTGAGGCTGGTGAGCGTATTCGGATGCTTTTCCCCTCGGCATCCATCAGTTTGCGAGGGCAATCCATAGGCGTGGT
>CAIULK010000260.1 GCA_903899885.1 uncultured Rhodospirillaceae bacterium | reverse complement strand
GACCTCTCCTACATCAAGCTCGACGGCGAGATCGGCTGCATGGTCAATGGCGCCGGCCTGGCCATGGCGACCATGGACATCATCAAGCTCTATGGTTCCGAGCCCGCCAACTTCCTGGATGTCGGCGGCGGCGCCACCAAGGAACGCGTCACCACCGCCTTCAAGCTGATTCTGTCCGACGCCAATGTTGCCGGGATCCTGGTCAACATCTTCGGCGGCATCATGCGCTGCGACGTCATCGCCGACGGCGTGGTCGCCGCCGCGCGGGAAGTCAGCCTGAACGTGCCCCTGGTGGTCCGCTTGGAAGGCACCAACGTCGAACTGGGTAAGAAGATTCTGTCGCAATCGGGCCTGCCGATCATCGCCGCCGACAATTTGGCGGATGCCGCCGAAAAGGTGGTCAAGGCCGTGAAGGAGGCTGCGTAATCATGGCCGTTCTCGTCAATTCGCAAACCAAGGTGATCTGCCAGGGCTTTACCGGCGCGCAGGGCACCTTCCATTCCGAGCAGGCCATCGCCTACGGCACCAAGATGGTGGGCGGCGTCACCCCCGGTAAGGGCGGCACCAAGCATCTGGACCTGCCGGTGTTCGACACCGTCGCCGACGCGCGCGCCAAGACCGGCGCCAACGCCTCGGTGATCTATGTGCCGCCGCCCTTCGCGGGCGACGCCATTTTGGAAGCGATCGACGCCGAGATCGAATTGGTGGTCTGCATCACCGAAGGCATCCCGGTCATCGACATGCTGGCGGTCAAGCGCGCCCTGATCGGCTCGAAGACCCGCCTGATCGGGCCGAACTGCCCGGGCATCATCACGCCCGGCGAATGCAAGATCGGCATCATGCCCGGTCACATTCACCAAAAGGGCAAGATCGGCATCGTGTCGCGCTCGGGCACCCTGACCTATGAAGCGGTGGCGCAAACCACGGCGGCCGGTCTGGGCCAAACCACCTGCATCGGCATCGGCGGCGATCCGGTCAACGGCACCAACTTCGTCGATGCGCTGGATCTGTTCCTGGCCGACCCCGAGACCCAGGCGATCATCATGATCGGCGAAATCGGCGGTTCGGCCGAGGAAGACGCGTCGGAATTCTTGAAGCAAAGCAAGATCAAGAAGCCGGTGGTCGGATTCATCGCGGGCGTCACCGCGCCGCCCGGGCGCCGGATGGGCCATGCGGGCGCCATCATTTCGGGCGGCAAGGGCGATGCCGGATCGAAGATGGAAGCGATGCGGTCGGCGGGTATCGCCGTCGCCGATTCGCCCGCGGCACTGGGCACCACCATGGTGAAGGTGTTGAAGGGCTAAAACGTGAAGCGCGGTGGCCACCAAACGGTCACCGCGCCGTCGCGGTTGTAACCGTTGTGGCGGTTTGTTAGAGTTGCACCGCGGTTGGGAGGTCTGCCGTAGCAGGCCGTTGAGACTACGTGTTTCACCCGGCCGCCTTTTTTATGCCGGACCCACCGATGCATATCCTTTATCTGGATGACTCCGGTTCACTGGGCAACGCCGCCGACCGGCATATCATTTTGGCGGGCCTCAGCGTTTTCGAACGCTCGCCCTATTGGCTGTCCGGTGAGTTGGATAAACTTGCGGCGAAGCTTTGGCCGGATAGCCCCAACAGCCTAGAGTTTCACGGAACCGAGATTTTCTCCGGGCGTAAGCAGTGGCGGGGAATACGCCGAGACCTTCGCATCGGTGCATACTCACAGGCTTTGCGGGTACTTTCCGCGTCAACCGATGTCAGGCTATTCGGCGCCGTAATCCATAAGGCGGCGCTGTCTCCGAAAGACCCTCTGGAATTTGCATTTGAACAAATCTGCGCCCGTTTTGACCAATTTCTTGGGCGCCTGCACAAGACGGGCGATACTCAACGCGGGATCATCGTTTTGGATGAATCGTCGCATGAAACGACCCTTCAGGGGCTGGCCATTGATTTTCGCCATCACGGGCACCGCTGGGGAAATCTCCACAACATTGCCGAGGTTCCTTTTTTCGTGGATTCTCGCGCGACTCGCATGATCCAATTCGCCGATTTGGTGGCCTACGCGCTTCGGCGCTATTATGAAAACGGGGATTCCACGTATTTCGACGTCATCTCGGGAAAATTTGACCGCGAAGGCGGCGTAATTCACGGTCTGACGCATTACATTCCCCGTGGTGAAAGTTGTTCTTGCCTCGCGTGCCGACAGAAACCCTCGCAATAACGGATGTCCGCGATGCCCCCTTCAGCCCTATCCAGTGTTCTCAGCGGTCCGAACGCCGAATTTCTTTTTTCGCTGCACGCGCGCTGGCTGGACGATCCGTCCTCGGTCGATCCGTCGTGGTCGCCGTTGTTTTTGGGGATGATGAGCGAGGGCAACGGTCCTCACCCCTTGGCCCCCGCCCCCGATCCCGTTCCGGCCGGCACCGGCATCGGCACCCCGGCGCGGGCCGCCGTGCTGGATTCGATCCGGGCGCTGATGTTGATTCGTGCCTACCGGGTGCGCGGGCACTTGATGGCCGATCTTGATCCCTTGGGGCTGGCGCCGCATACCGATCACCCGGAATTGGACTACCGGACCTACGGGTTCTCCGACGACGATCTCGACCGTCCGATCTTCATCGATTACGTCTTGGGCCTGGAAGAGGCCAGCTTGCGCGACATCCTGTCGATCCTGAAGGCCACCTATTGCGGCCGGATCGGCGTGGAATTCATGCACATTCAGGACCCCGACCAGAAGTCGTGGATTCAATGCCGGATCGAGGCGATCCGCAATCAGACCGACTTCACCGAGCGCGGCAAACGCGCCATCCTTGATCGCCTGACCGAGGCCGAGGAATTCGAACGCTTCCTTCAGGTCAAATACACCGGCACCAAACGCTTCGGGCTGGAGGGCGGCGAAAGCGTCGTGCCCGCCTTGGAACAAATCCTCAAACGCGGCAGCCAGAACGGGCTGGAAGAGGTCGTCCTGGGCATGGCCCATCGGGGCAGGCTGAACGTCCTGGCCAATTTCCTGAAAAAGCCGTACCGGGCGATTTTTTCCGAATTCCAGGGCAATCCCGCCAACCCCACCGACGTTCAAGGCTCGGGCGACGTCAAATACCACCTGGGCACCTCGTCGGACCGCGATTTCGACGGGACCATCGTGCATCTGTCGCTGGTCGCCAATCCGTCGCACCTGGAAGTGGTCGATCCGGTGGTGGTCGGCAAGGTGCGCGCCAAGCAAGCGCAGCGCGGCGATTTGGAACGCACCCGCGTGATGGGCCTGCTGATTCACGGCGACGCCGCCTTCGCTGGACAAGGCGCGGTGCCCGAAACCCTGCTGCTGTCGCAGTTGGAGGGCTATACCACCGGCGGCACCATCCACATCATCATCAACAATCAGATCGGCTTCACCACGGCGCCGCGCTATTCGCGCTCGGGCCCCTATTGCACCGACATCGCCAAGGGCATTCAGGCGCCGATCCTGCACGTCAACGGCGACGACCCGGAAGCGGTGGTGCATGCCGCCCGCATCGCCGCCGAATTCCGCCAGACCTTTACCAGCGATATTGTCATCGACATGGTCTGCTATCGCCGCCACGGCCATAACGAGGCGGACGAACCGGCCTTCACCCAGCCCTTGATGTACCGCCGCATCGCCGAGTTGCCGACCACCCGGGTCAAATACGGCGAGAGACTGGTGGCCGAGGGTATCTTGCAGCCGGGCGAACCCGAGGCGATCCGCCAAGCCTTCCAGCAACGGCTGGAAGAGGAATTCCAAGCCGCCGCCGCCTACAAGGTCGATAAGGCCGATTGGCTGGAAGGCAAATGGCAGGGCTTCGCCCGCATGGCCGACGAGGAGGAGTTCCGGGAAGAGCACACCGGCGTCGAGGAAGCCACCCTGAAGGCGGTGGCCGATGCCCTGGTCCGGGTTCCCGAGGGTTTCGCGCTGAATTCGAAAATCGCCCGCCAATTCGAGGCCAAGAAAGCCGCCGTCTCCAGCGGCGAGGGCATCGATTGGGCGACCGCCGAGGCCTTGGCCTTTGGCACCATGCTGATCGAGGGCCATGTCGTGCGGCTGTCGGGCCAAGATGTCGGGCGAGGCACCTTCTCGCACCGGCATGCGGTGCTGACCGATCAACAAAACGAAGGCCGTCATATCCCGCTGAACCACATCCACAACGGACAGGCGGCGATCGAGATCGTCGATAGCCCGCTGTCGGAAGAGGCGGTGCTGGGCTTCGAATACGGTTATTCGCTGACCGAACCCGATGGTCTGGTGATTTGGGAGGGTCAGTTCGGCGATTTCGCCAACGGCGCCCAGGTGATCATCGACCAGTTCATCGCCTCGGCCGAATCGAAATGGCTGCGGATGTCGGGCTTGGTCATGCTGTTGCCGCACGGGATGGAAGGCCAGGGGCCGGAACATTCCTCGGCCCGGCTGGAGCGCTATCTCCAATTATCGGCCGAGGATAATTGGTCGGTCTGCAACCTGACCACCCCGGCCAATTATTTCCACGCGCTGCGCCGGCAATTGGCCCGCAATTTCCGCAAGCCCCTGATCGTCATGGCGCCGAAAAGCCTGCTGCGCCACAAACTGGCGGTGTCGCCCCTGGACCAAATGGTTTCCGGCACCCGTTTCCACCGCGTGTTGCCCGAAACCAAGACCTTGGCCGCGGATGCCCAAATCCGCCGCGTGCTGCTGTGTTCCGGCAAGGTCTATTACGACCTGGCCGAGGACCGCGCACGGCGCGGCATCGAGGATGTCGCGATCATCCGGGTCGAACAGCTGTATCCCTGGCCGAAGGACACCTTGAAACATCAACTGGCCCGCTATCCCGAGGCCGAGGTGTTTTGGGTGCAAGAAGAAGTCGCCAACCAGGGGGCCTGGACCTTCGCCGATCGCCGAATCGAATTTTTGCTGGCGGAATTGGACGTCAAGGCCAAGCACGCGGTCTATTGCGGGCGCGCCGCCGCCGCGTCGCCCGCAACAGGGCTTTACAAAACCCACGGGGCGGAGCAAGCCTGGATCTGTGAGATGGCTTTGACCGGTGAAGCGGGGGGGCTGCCGGTTCCGTTCCAACGGGCGACCAAACTCGCCGGGCTCACCGCTTGAGAGGGGAATAACACCGATGACCATGCCGATTGTGGTGCCCAGTCTGGGGGAATCCGTCACCGAAGCCAGCATCGTCCGCTGGCTGAAGGCACCGGGCGAGACCGTCGCCGTCGATGAGCCGTTGGTGGTTCTGGAAACCGACAAGGTCACCATCGAGATCCCGGCGCAGACCGCCGGGGTGCTGAGCTCGATCACCGCGCCGGCCGGGGCGATCGTTTTGGTCGGTGACAGCTTGGGAACCATCGGCGGGGCGGTCCAGGGCGGCGAGACGCCGGACGATGGTCTGGATGGCGGGCTCGATTTCGACGCCATCGAACCCAGCGAGGACAGCGGGTCGTTCTTGTCCGATCCGTTCGAGCCTCCGGCGGTCATGCCGGCGGCGAAGAAATTGGCCGCCGATGCCGGCCTCGATCTTGGGCTGGTGTTCGGAACCGGGAAGGACGGCCGGATCACCAAATCCGACGTTTTGGAAACCCTGAAGGCGATGCCGCAAAATCCCGCGGGCGAGCCGGAGCCGGAGGAAACGAGCCGCAACGAGGCGCCGCCCGCCGTCTTCCATGCCGCCGCCGCCACGATGGCGTTGGAATCGATCGCGGCGATTTCCGCCGCATCCGCGTCCCGCGCGCCGCAAGAGCCCGCGGCGCCCGCGGCCGGACGCGAGGACCGCGTGCCGATGACCCGTCTGCGCAAGCGGATCGCCGAGCGTTTGAAGGAAGCGCAAAACACCGCCGCGATGCTGACGACCTTCAACGAAGCGGACATGACCGCGCTGACCCTGGTCCGCGAGCGCTATAAGGAAGACTTCGAGAAGAAGCACGGCGTCAAACTGGGCTTCATGTCGTTCTTCGTCAAGGCGGTGGTCGCGGCGCTCAAGGAATGGCCGGCGGTCAACGCCTCGATCGATGGCGACGACATCGTCTACAAGCATTATTACGATATCGGCGTGGCGGTCGGAACCCCGCAGGGGCTGGTGGTGCCGGTTCTGCGCGGCGCCGATGGCCTATCCTTCGCCGAGGTCGAGAAAAACATCGGAGCCCTCGGCCGCAAGGCGCGCGACGGCAAATTGGCGATGGAGGATCTGCAAGGCGGTACCTTCACGATTTCGAACGGCGGGGTGTACGGTTCGCTGCTCAGCACCCCTATTCTCAATCCGCCGCAATCCGGTATTCTGGGAATGCATAAGATCCAGCAGCGCCCGGTGATCATGCCCGACGGCACCATCAAGGCCCGTCCCATGATGTATCTAGCGCTCAGCTACGATCATCGCATCATTGACGGACGGGAAGCGGTAAGCTTTCTTATACGCGTAAAAGAGTGCGTCGAAGACCCGGCGCGTATACTATTAGAGTTGTAGGGGAGGAGCATGAGCAGCGATCAATTCGACGTCGTCGTCATCGGCGGCGGACCCGGGGGCTACATCACCGCCATCCGCGCGGCCCAACTGGGACTGAAGGTGGCCTTGGTCGAACGCTATAAGGCGTTGGGCGGCACCTGTCTGAATGTCGGCTGCATTCCGTCGAAATCGCTGCTGCAATCCTCGCACCTGTATCACGAGGCCAAAACCAATCTGGCCAGTCACGGCATCACGGTGTCGGACCTCCAGATCGATCTGGCCCAGATGCTGGCCCGCAAGGACAAGATTGTCTCGGGTCTGAACAAGGGAATCGACGGCCTTCTCAAAAAGAACAAGGTGACCCGCTATCACGGCTTCGGCCGCATCCCCGAGGCGGGAACCGTGATCGTCAAATCCCCCGATCTGGCGGAAATCACCATCAAGGCCCGGTCGATCGTGATCGCCACCGGCTCGGACGTGCTGGAACTCGACGGCGTTCCGCTTGACGAGAAACGGATCGTGTCCTCGACCGGCGCCTTGAAGTTCGAATCGGTCCCGAATCATTTGGCGGTGATCGGCGCCGGGGTGATCGGATTGGAATTGGGCAGCGTCTGGGCCCGTTTGGGCGCCAAGGTCACGGTCTTCGAATTCATGGACCGGGTACTGGCCCCCTTCGACGCCGAGGTGTCGTCCTTCATGCGCCGGATGATGGAAAAGCAGGGGATGACCTTCCGCCTGTCCACCCGCGTCACCCGGGCGGTCAACACCGGCGACGGCGTGACGATGACCGTCGAGCCGGTCGAGGGCGGCCCGTCCGAGGACATCACCGCCGACGCCGTGTTGGTGGCGGTCGGCCGACGCGCCTGCACCGATTGGCTGGGCATCGAGGAACTGGGCATCGAGACCACGCCGCGCGGCTTTATCTTGGTCGATGAGGAATTCCAAACCAACATCCCCGGCGTCTACGCGATAGGCGACGTCATCGGCGGCGTCATGCTGGCCCACAAGGCCGAGGAAGAAGGGGTGGCCGTCGCCGAGATCCTGGCCGGACAGCATGGCCACGTTAATTACGAGGCGATCCCCTCGGTGGTCTATACCGCGCCGGAAGTCGCCTCGGTCGGCAATACCGAGGATCAGCTGAAGGCGGCGGGCGTTCGCTACCGGTCGGGACGCTTCTCGTTCAACGCCAACAGCCGGGCGCGGACCATCGACGCCTCGGACGGGTTCGTGAAAATCCTGGCCGACGCCGAGACCGATCAAATCCTGGGCGCGCATATCGTCGGCCCGGCGGCGGGAGATTTGATCGCCGAAATCGTCATGGCCATCGAATTCGGCGCCTCGTCCGAGGATATCGCCCGGATTTGCCACGCTCATCCCGGCTTGGCCGAAGCGGTCAAGGAAGCGGCGCTGGCCGTGGACGGCCGGGCGATTCATATGTGATACCGGCGAGCACCATGCTTGACTCAAACCCAATGCGGGCCCGCCGGTATCTTGCGGCCATTGAGGCCGCGGCCAAGCGCGCGGAGGCGCGCGCCCGGCGAGGGACGATACGGTGAGCCGATTTATCGGCTCGCCGGTATGACCGGGACTAAGTCTCTTATCCTTCCGCGGATTCCCGCCCTTGCGACGGGGATTCGCGAGGCGGTTCTGCTCGACACCGATGGCGAGATTCGGCGCCTGTCCCTGACCAAGGCCGCCGCGATCGCGAGCGCTCAATCGGTTTTGGTCTGCCACGCCCCGGCCACCGCCTTGCGTTTGGGCCTGGATGGGCTGGACGGGCTGGATCTTCTGGAACTGTTCGCCTTCGTCCGCCCGGCGCGCTTTTGCCTGCCCACCCCGCGCGGACTGGCCGAGGCCTTGGGCCTGCCGCATCCCGCCGGATTGGAGGACGAAGCCGGCCTGCTGCTGGCCGCCACCCGCGTTCTGCTGACCGAACTGGCCCGCAACGAAGGACCGAAGGGCCGCGTGTTGGCCTGGGCGCTGGCCCGCGCCGGTTGGGGATGGAGCACCGCCGTTTTGGCGGCCCTGGGCGTGGATGGCGCGGGCGACCGCGCCGCCTCGTTGCGGGTGTGGGATCATCTGCCGGAATGGTCGGATCATGCGCCCGATCCGCAGCCGGGCACCGTCGCCATCGACCCGGCCGACGCCCGGCGGCGCTTGGCCGATTTGTTGGGGGCGGGCGCCGAACCCCGCCCGTCGCAAGCCGACTATGCCTCGGCCCTGGCGCACGCCTTCACCCCGCGCGAAGAAGTCGATACGCCGCGCGTCGTGCTGGCCGAAGCCGGAACCGGAACCGGAAAGACCTTGGGCTATCTCGCCCCGGCCAGTCTGTGGGCCGAGAAAAACGGCGCGCCGGTCTGGATTTCCACCTACACCCGCAACCTGCAACGTCAGATCGATACAGAAACGACACGCCTGCACCCCGATCCGAACGAGCATGCCCGCCGGGTGGTGATCCGCAAGGGGCGCGAAAATTACCTGTGCCTGTTGAATTTCGAGGAAATGATCGGCCGCGAGCCAAATTCGGTGGCGGCCGGTCTGGTCGCCCGCTGGCTGCTGGCCACCCGCGACGGCGACATGGCCGGGGGCGATTTTCCGTCCTGGCTGGCCGATTTGCTGGGCCGCAACCGCACCTTGGGGCTGACCGACCGGCGGGGCGAGTGTATTCATTCCGCCTGCCCGCATTGGCGGCGCTGTTTTATCGAACGGACGATCCGGCGCTCACGCCTTGCCGACATCGTCATCGCCAATCACGCGCTGGTGATGATTCAAGCGGCCCTGGGCGGGTTGGACGACCGCTCGGTCCCCTTGCGATTGGTGTTCGACGAGGGCCATCACGTCTTCGACGCCGCCGATCAGGCCTTTTCGATGCATCTGACCGGGTTCGAAACGGCCGAATTGCGCCGCTGGCTGTTGGGGGCCGAGGGCGAGGCGGGACGGTCCCGCGCGCGCGGGCTGAAACGCAGGGCCGAGGAACTGGTGGGCTATGAACCGGCCTTGGCCGAGGCGCTCGACGATGCGCTGCACGCCGCGCGGATCTTGCCCGCCCCCGGCTGGCTTCAGCGTTTGGCCGAAGGCAACGCCAACGGCCCGGCGGAAAGCTTTCTTGCCCTGGTGCGGCGCCAAGTGTATGCCCGCGCCGGGTCGCCGGACAGCCCCTATGGTCTGGAGGCCGATTGCCGCCCGCCGCTGGACGGTTTGGCCGATGCGGCGCAAACCCTGGCCCGCGCCTTGGGGCGGATGGGAATTCCGCTGCTGGCCCTGGCGCGCGGATTGGAGCGTCTGCTCGATAACGAGACCGCCGAACTCGACAGCGCCGAGCGCGCCCGCATCGAGGGAATCGTGCGCGGCATCGAACGCCGCGCGCTGATGCCGATCGGCGGCTGGACCCGGATGCTTGACCATATCGCGGGCACCGCCGTTGAAAGCGAAACCGTCAGCTGGTTCGCGGTCGAGCGATCGGCGGGCCGCGACACCGATATCGGCATGCACCGCCATTGGATCGACCCCACCCGGCCCTTCGCCGAAACCGTGCTGAAACCGGCGCACGGCGTGGCGATCACCTCGGCGACGCTGCGCGACGGATCGGGGGATGTCGAGGCCGATTGGCGCGCCGCCGAGCGGCGCACCGGCACCGTGCATTTGCCCAGCCCGGCGGTGCGGGCGGCGGTTCCCTCGCCGTTCGACTATCCGGCCAGCACCCGCGTTCTGATTGTTAACGACGTTCGCAAGGATGACCTTGGGCAGGTGGCCGCCGCGACCCGCGAGCTGTTCTTGGCGGCGGGCGGCGGCGGGCTGGGGCTGTTCACCGCGATCAGCCGGTTGAAGGCGGTGCATGCCCGCATCGCCGGGGCGCTCGACGATGCCGGGCTGCGCCTGCTGGCCCAGCATATCGACGGAGTGGACACCGGCACCCTGGTCGATATTTTCCGGGCGGAGGAGGATACCTGCCTGTTGGGCACCGACGCGGTGCGCGACGGGGTCGATGTTCCCGGCCGGTCGCTCCGCTTGATCGTGTTCGACCGCGTGCCCTGGCCGCGCCCCGATATTCTGCACCGGGCGCGCCGGGCGGTGTTCGGGGCCAAGGCCTATGACGACATGATCGCGCGGCTGCGCCTGAAACAGGCGTTCGGCCGCCTTGTCCGGCAAGCCGGTGACCGGGGCGTGTTCGTCTTGCTCGACCCGATGATGCCCAGCCGTTTGCACGGCGCGTTTCCCGAAGGGGTCGTTCCGGCCAAGGTCGGAATCGCCGAAGCGGTGGCCTTGACGCGCGAGTTTCTTGCCCATCCGGTTTGGAAGCTCTAAAGTCCGCTGGTCCCCCACACTTGTTTCGAGGCCGGCGCCGATGCTCCCGCGTTTTCCCGTCTTTCTCGCCGCCGCCCTGGCGCTGACATCCTGTTCCGCCAAAAAGGAGCCGCCGCCCTGCCCGCCGATCTTCATCCTGGGCGACGCCAAGCAGGTGACCAAGTTCCTGCCGGGAAAGGGCCGCGATCTGACCGACGTGATGGGTCAGGCGGAAATCGTCGGCTGGACCGGCAGCTGCTCGTACAAGCCGCGCGAAAAAGAAGGCGGCTTCTTGATCAGCATGGATGTCCAGGTGGCGTTCGACGTCAAGAAGGGTCCGGCCAACAAGGGCAAGACCTTGGATCTGTCCTATTTCGTGGCGATGCCGGCGTTTTTCCCCAAGCCCGAGGCGAAATCGGTGCTGCCGGTCACCATTACCTTCCCCGATGGGATCAACACCGTCCATTACGTCGATGAGGCGGTCAATTTGACCGTTCCGGTCAAGGAAAAGGAACTCATCGACACCTACGAGATCTATCTGGGCTTCCAAACCAGCGCCGACGAACTTCTCTATAATCGAGTCGAAAAATGAGCGAGACACTGCTGACCACGCCGCTCGACGGCCTTCATCGGGAATTGGGGGGCAAGATGGTGCCCTTCGCCGGCTATGCGATGCCGGTGCGGTACCCCGCCGGAATCATGGCCGAACACCGTCATGTCCGGGAACAGGCCGGTCTGTTCGACGTCTCCCACATGGGGCAGGTCGAGATCAAGGGACCGGGGGTCGCCGCGTGGCTGGAAACCCTGGTTCCCGGCGATATCCAAGGTTTGAAGGCGGGCCGCACCCGCTATAGCGTTTTCACCAATGCCGAGGGCGGCATTCTCGACGATCTGATGATCTCGAAATTGGCCGAGGATCACCTGTTCCTGGTGGTCAACGCCGCCTGCAAATCCGCCGACATCGCCCACATGCGCGCCCATCTGGCCCCCCGGCTTGACGTTGGAAGTGCTGGAATCCCGCGCCCTGCTGGCCATTCAAGGCCCCATGGCGGCCAAGGCGGTCGCCGCCTTGTGCCCGGACTCGGCGGCGATGGGCTTCATGTCGATCGGTCCCTTGACCATCGCGGGCATCGCCTGTTTGGCGACCCGTTCGGGCTATACCGGCGAGGACGGGTTCGAGATTTCGGTCCCCGCCGATCAGGCCGAAGCCCTGGCCCGCGCCCTTCTGGCGATCGAGGGCGTCAAGCCGATCGGCTTGGGCGCGCGCGATTCCCTGCGTTTGGAAGCCGGGTTGTGTCTGTACGGCTCGGACATCACCACCCAGACCACCCCGGTCGAGGGCGATATCGCCTGGATCATCGGCAAGCGCCGCCGCGAACAGGGCGGTTTCCCCGGCGCCGAAAAAATCTTGGCGCAATTGGCCCAAGGCCCGGAGCGCCTGCGCGTCGGCGTCCGCCCGAAAGGCCGCGCCCCCGGCCCGCGCCCATACCCAGATAACCGACACCACCGGCGCGGTAATCGGCGAAATCACCTCGGGCGGGTTCGGCCCGTCGGTGGACGGCCCGGTGGCGATGGGGTATGTTCCCGCCGCTTTCGCCAAGATGGGGACCGAAATTCGCCTTTCGGTTCGCGGCCAGTTGCTGGACGCCGAAGTCGCCCCGTTGGTTTTCGTTCCCCATCGCTACCACAAATCCTGAAAGGTCCGGCCATGAGCGAGATGCGTTTCACCAAGGAACATGAGTGGATCCGGGTCGAAGGCGATGTCGGAACCGTCGGCATCACCCATCATGCCCAAGAACAATTGGGCGATATCGTCTATGTCGAAACCCCCGCGGCCGGCCGCGTGCTGACCCAGGGTGGCGATGCCGCCGTCGTCGAGTCGGTCAAGGCGGCGAGCGAGGTTTATTCCCCGGTGTCCGGCACCGTGCTGGCGGGCAATCCGGCCTTGGCCGATACCCCGGCCTTGGTCAACGAATCGCCCGAGGACCAAGCCTGGTTCTTCACGGTCACGCTGTCGAACCCGGCCGAATTGGCCAAATTGATGGACCGCGCCGCCTACGACGCCTATGTCGCCGAGGATTCCCACTAAGATGCGTTGGTTGCCGCATACCGATGCCGACCGCCGGGCGATGCTGGGCGCGATCGGCGCGGACAGTATCGAGGCGCTGTTTCGCGACGTTCCCGCCCAGGCACGGCTGACCGCCCCCTTGGATCTGCCGTCCGGCGCATCCGAGCTGGAGGTTGAGCGCGCATTGGGTGCGATGGCCGGGCGCAACCGGGCGGCGGGGGCCGGTCCGTTTTTCCTGGGCGCCGGTTTGTACCGCCATCATATTCCGGCGGCGGTCGATCAGTTGTTGCTGCGCGGCGAGTTCTTGACCGCCTATACCCCCTATCAGCCGGAAGTGTCGCAAGGCACCCTTCAGGCTCTGTTTGAATTCCAAAGCCAAGTGGCGCTTTTGACCGGCATGGATGTGGCGAACGCCTCGCTCTATGACGGCGCCACCGCCTGCGCCGAGGCCGCCTTGATGGCCGCCCGCGTCACCCGGCGGGGCAAGATGATCCTGTCGGGATCGCTGCATCCGCATTATGTCGAGACCGTCGAAACCGCGCTGCGCTTCACCGAGTTCGACGCCGTCCGCCTGGACCCCGATCCGATGGGGTTCGAGGATCTGATTGGACGAATCGATTCCGCAACGGCCTGCGTGATTGTTCAGAATCCCGGCTTTTTTGGCGGCGTGCGCGACCTTTCGGCCTTGGCCGCCGCCTGCCACGCGGCAGGCGCCTTGCTGGTCGTCGCGGTTGCCGAGCCGGTCAGTTTCGGCTTGATCGAGCCGCCGGGCGCCATGGGCGCCGATATCGTGGTCGGCGAGGGGCAATCGCTGGGGGTGGGGCTGTCGTTCGGCGGCCCGGGGCTGGGGCTGTTCGCCACCCGCGACAAGTTCGTCCGCCAGATGCCCGGCCGTTTGGCGGGTCAAACCCTGGACGGCGATGGACGCCGCGGCTGGGTACTGACGCTTTCAACCCGCGAACAGCATATCCGGCGCGAGAAGGCGACCAGCAACATCTGCACCAATTCCGGTTTGTGCGCGCTGGCCTTTTCGATGCACGTCTCGATGCTGGGCGGCAGCGGGCTGGCCCATTTGGCCGAACTGAACCACGGCCTTGCCACCCAGATGGAAGCCAAGCTGGCGGCGATCAAGGGCGCCAAGATCCTATCGCCCAGCTATTTCAACGAGTTCGCGATTCATCTCGGCGACGGAACGAATGCCGCCGCGATCGTTGATGCCTTGGCGGCGAAGGGCATTTTGGCCGGGGTTCCGGCGTCGCGCTTCTTCCCCAGCTATCCCGAACTGGCGCCCGTGCTGCTGGTTGCCGTCACCGAAACCGTGACCGAGGCCGACATGACCGCATTGGCCGCCGCCTTGTCCGAGAGTCTTTGATCATGACCGAGACCACCTTTTCCGGAAACCGTGGCCTGCAACTGGAAGAGCCGCTGATTTTCGAGATCGGCTGCGCCGGACGCTCGGGCGTTGACCTTCCCGCCGTTCCCCCGGTGACCGCCGACCGTTTGGGCGGCTGCGCCCGCAAGGCCGCCACCGGCCTGCCCGATCTGTCCGAGCCCCAGGTGGTCCGCCACTACACCCGGCTGTCGCAAAAAAATTACGGAATCGATTCGGGTTTCTATCCCCTGGGTTCGTGCACGATGAAGCACAATCCCCGCCTGGGCGAGAAGATGGCCCGGCTGCCCGGTTTCGCCGATCTGCATCCGCTGGCGCCCGCATCGACGATTCAGGGCGCCTTGGAGGTGATCGACACCCTGGCCCATTGGCTGACCACGCTGACCGGCTTGCCCGCCGTGGCGATGAGCCCGGCCGCCGGGGCGCACGGCGAATGGTGCGGGCTGATGGCGATCCGCGCCTATTTCGAGGACAAGGGCCAAGGCCACCGCCGCAGGGTTTTGGTGCCCGAATCGGCGCACGGAACCAATCCCGCCTCGGCCGCCTTGTGCGGCATGACCGTCGATCCCATTCCGGCGACCGAAGCCGGGCGGGTCGATCTGGCGGCGTTGAAGGCCAAGCTGGGCGATGACGTCGCGTGCCTGATGCTGACCAACCCCAACACCTGCGGCCTGTTCGAGATCGAGGTTTTGGAGATTGCCCAGGCCGTGCATGCGGCGGGCGCGTTTTTTTATTGCGACGGCGCCAATTTCAACGCGGTGGTCGGCCGCGTGCGGGTCGCCGATCTTGGCGTCGATGCGATGCACATTAATTTGCACAAAACCTTCGCCACGCCGCACGGCGGCGGCGGTCCCGGCGCCGGTCCGACCGTGCTGTCGGCCGCCTTGGCGCCCTACGCGCCGCTGCCGCGCGTGGTTACCGCCGAGAATGGCCAGCGCATGCTGGCCGAACACGACCGCGATCTTCCGGGCGAGCTTCCCTTTGGACGGGTCAAGGCCTTTCACGGCCAATTCGGGGTGATGGTGCGGGCCTTGGCCTATGTTCTGGGCATGGGCGGCGACGGATTGGCGGCGGCCTCGGGTGACGCGGTACTGAACGCCAACTATCTGCTGGCCCGTTTGGGCGATGCGCTGTCGGCCTCGTTCGACGGCCCCTGCATGCATGAATGCCTGTTCGACGACCGCTTCTTGGCGGGAACCGGGGTTTCGACCCTCGACTTCGCCAAGGCCTTGATCGACGAGGGCTATCACCCGATGACCATGTATTTCCCGCTGGTCGTGCACGGCGCGCTTTTGATGGAGCCGACCGAAAGCGAAAGCAAGGAAACCCTGGATCAATTCATCGGCGTGGTGCGCGCCTTGGCGGCCCGCGCCAAGACCGGCGACGCCGAACCGTTCAAACAGGCGCCGCGCCTGACGCCGCGCCGCCGTCTGGATGAAACCCTGGCGGCCCGCACCCCGGTGCTGCGCTGGAAGGCGGGAAGTTAGCGGTTTTTACTTCTTGTCGGTCTCGAAATAGCCGCGGACCAGCATGATCTGACGGATCAGATCCTCGGCCGAGATCGGCTTGGTCAGCACCTTGGACGCCCCCACCTGACGGGTCAGATCCTTGGCCTGTTCCGATTTGTCGCCGGTCAGAATCAGCACCGGCTTGCGATTGTTGACGTTGGTTTTGTCGGCGCGCAGCTCGCGCAGGAACTCGGTGCCGTCCATCCCGTCCATATGCAGATCGCAGATGATCACATCCGGATCGTAATCGCCGGATTTCAGCATTTCCAAGGCCGTCTTGCCGTTGCTGGCCTCATAGACCGCGGCCGGGGCGGCCTTGGTCAGCAATTTCTTGATGATCGAGCGCATCACCTCTTGATCGTCGATGATCATCACGCTCAACCCGGCCGAGCCCCGCTGCATCACCAGCGCGGCGCCGTCCTTGTATTTGTCGAGATTCTTGCTGGCATCCTCGGGCAGCGGGATCTTGTGATCCTTGCAATAGGCCTGGAGGGCCGAGCCGACATCGTCGCGCGAAAACATGAATTCGCCGCCGGGCGAGCCATCGCCCACCGGGAACTTGATCAGCAGCGCCACATCCTGCGCCGGGTCGTAATGAAACAGTTCGGGCGGATTATGGGGCATCGGCTTGCCGACCACTTCGCCATAGCGCCGCATCGCGTCCAAAAAATCGGCTCGCGGAAAGATGATGACGCGGCGTTCCTGAATCATGACCCGTTCCCCCAAAAGCCGGATTCTTAACCTCGTATATAGACTATCGGTTTCCGCCGGGTCCATGGCTCTTTCGGATACCGGCTTTTCAAATCGGCGCCGAAGCCCTATGGTCCCGGCAATCCTGGCCACGTTTTTGGTTCCATGCCCAAGCTCGATCACATCCGGAATTTCGCCATCATCGCCCATATCGACCACGGCAAGTCGACCTTGGCCGATCGTTTGATTCAAAGCTGCGGCGCCGTCCTGGACCGCGACATGCGCGACCAGCTCCTCGATTCGATGGATATCGAGCGCGAGCGCGGCATCACGATCAAGGCGCAGACCGTGCGGCTGGCCTACACGGCCAAGGACGGCAAGACCTATCAGCTCAATCTGATGGACACGCCCGGCCATGTCGACTTCGCCTACGAGGTGTCGCGGTCGCTGGCGGCTTGCGAAGGCTCGCTGCTGATCGTTGACGCCAGCCAAGGGGTCGAGGCGCAGACCCTGGCCAACGTCTATCACGCGATGGATGCCGGGCATGAAATCGTGCCGGTGCTGAACAAGGTCGATCTTCCGGCCGCCGAGCCCGAACGCGTGCGCGCGCAAATCGAGGACGTGATCGGCCTGGACGCCTCCGACGCCGTCTTGATTTCGGCCAAGACCGGGATCGGCATCGATCTGGTGCTGGAAGCCCTGGTCACCCGCCTGCCGGCACCCGAGGGATCGGCGACCGAGCCGCTGCAAGCCCTGTTGGTCGATTCCTGGTACGACGCCTATCTTGGCGTGGTCATTCTGGTGCGGGTGAAAAACGGCACGCTGCGGCGCGGTCAACGCATCCGCATGATGGCGACCCAGGCCGCCTATGACATCGATTCGGTCGGTTTCTTCACGCCCAAGATGATGAAATGCGACCAGTTGGGGCCGGGCGAGATGGGGTTCGTCACCGCCGGCATCAAGGCGGTGGCCGATACCAAGGTCGGCGACACCATCACCGACGACCGCAAACCGGCAACCACCGCGCTGCCCGGCTTCAAGCCGTCGATTCCGGTGGTGTGGTGCGGTCTGTTCCCCACCGACGCCGCCAATTACGAGGATCTGCGCGATTCGCTGGCCAAGCTGCGCCTTAACGACGCCAGTTTCCAGTTCGAGCCGGAAACCTCGGCGGCCCTGGGCTTCGGCTTCCGCTGCGGCTTTCT
>CAIULK010000259.1 GCA_903899885.1 uncultured Rhodospirillaceae bacterium | reverse complement strand
GCATTCCCGGGCCATGCCAAGCGTGTGATGATGGCGGTGTGGTCCTATCTGCGCCAGTTCATGTACACCAAATGGGTGATCGTGGTGGATGACGATATCGACGCCCGTGATTGGAAGGACGTGATGTGGGCGGTTTCGACCCGGATGGACCCGGCGCGCGACATCACGGTGGTCGAAAACACACCGATCGATTATCTCGACTTCGCCAGTCCCGAAAGCGGGTTGGGTGGTAAACTGGGGATGGATGCCACCAACAAATGGCGAGGCGAAACCCACCGCGAATGGGGCCGCAAGATCGCCATGGACCAAGACGTGATCGACCGGGTAAGCCAACGCTGGGGCGAGTACGGCCTGCCCGGCGGCGGCCGTCCGATCTGGCGGTAAGCGATGGACCCTCGGCCCTCCGAGAAAACATTCCGGCGGTGGATGCTGGAGCTGGCGGCCGCCTCGCTGCTGCCGGTGTTCCTTCTGGGCTTGATCCAGATCCGCGAGGAGGGCAAGGCCGCCCGCGAGCGGGCCGAAATGACCGCCATGGCGGTGGCCCGGATCGATGCCGCCGAAGTGACCAGGCGATTGGGCGAGGCCAAGATTCTTCTGGCGGAATTGGCCAATCATCCGCTGGTCCAGGCGATGGACCCGGCGCACTGCGATCCGGCCTTCACCGGGTTTCACACCCTGCATCCGCAATACGCCAATTTATTGACCAAGCGGCTCGACGGAACGCCGGTGTGCAGTTCACGGCCGATCCCGCCGGGGGCCAAACTCGATCCCCGGAATTACCTTGACCTGGAACGGCTGAAGAACGGTCTGTCGGTGGGCCGCGCCAATGTCGGAGCGGTGTCGTCGCGCTGGGTGGTGCCGCTGGATTATCCGATCCGGGATGCGAGTGGACGGTTGATCGGAACCGTCGATGCTCCGCTGGATCTGCTGACCTTCAATCCGTTCTTGATGGAGGGCACCGCCCGGCCGCTGCCCGAAGACATGATCGCGGCGCTGCTTTCCGCCGACGTGGTGGTCTTGGGCCGCTCGCGCGAGCCGGAAAAATGGATCGGCGCCACCCGGACGGCGGTGCCGGACGTGGTCGATTTGGTTGGGCGGCGGTCCGGTATCGGAAGGTTCGTGTCGGGGATCGATGGGATCGAACGGGTGTACGCAGCCTCCCCGGTGGCCGGGACCGATTGGGTATCGATCGCGGGTTTGCCCGCCGCTCCGATCGACGCGCGGATTCGCGGCAGCATCCTTAAATGGCTGAGCGCCGAACTGGTGACCTTGGCCTTGTCGCTGGGAACCGCGTGGTACTTGTCGCGTCGTCCGTCGCTGGCGATGGCCGCCGCCACCGCCGCCGATCGCGTGGCGATCCAACGCGGCGAGGAGCGGTTCCGCTCGACCTTCGAACAGGCGGCGGTGGGGATTGCCCATGTCGATTTGAATGGCCGGGTGATTTACGCAAACCGGCGTTTCGGTGAAATCGTCGGACGCCCGCCCGGCGATCTGGTGGGCCTCGATTCAAGGCACCTCACCCACCCCGAGGACGTCGAAGCCAGCCCCAGCGCCTATCAGCGGCTCGTCAGCGGGCTGGCCGAACGGACGGTGTGGGAAAAACGCTATGTGCGGCCGGACGGCACCATCGTTTGGGCGCGGCTGACCGCGTCGATGGTTCACGAGGCGGGCGGCTCGCCCCGCTATATCATCGTCGATATCGAGGATATTTCAGAGCAAAGGGTGCTGGAGCAGCACGCCCAAAGATTACAGCACCTGCAACAGGCGATTCTGGACGCGGCGGGGAATGCCGTCATCGCCACCGATGCCGACGGGTGGGTCAGCCTCTTCAATCCGGCGGCCGAAACTCTGCTGGGGTACGACGCTTCGGACGTGGTGGGCCGGATGACGCCGGACGCCTTTCACGACCCCGACGAAATGCAACGGCGGGCGGCGGATTTAAGCGAAAAGCTCGGCCACCCGGTGGCGCCGGGCAAGGAGCTGTTCGTCGAGTTGCTCAAGCGTGGCGGCGCGCCCCATGTCGATCAATGGACCTACCGGCGCAAGGACAACAGCCGCGTGCCGGTGCTGCTGTCGGTTAGCCCGCTGCCCGGCGTGAACGGCGGTCCCGGCGGTTTTCTCGGGCTGGCGCAGGACATTTCGCGTCTGAAGGCGCTAGAGGAGGAGCTGACACGGTCAAACCGCGATCTTGAGCATTTCGCCTATATTGCATCGCACGATCTGCGCCAGCCGCTTCGGATGGTGATGTCCTATCTTGGATTGATCGAGCGCAAGTTGGACGGGGTGCTGGAGGGCGAAGTCGCCGAATTCTTCGAGTTCGCGATCAACGGCGCGCGCCGGATGGATGCGATGATCAACGGGTTGCTGGAATATTCGCGGGTGGGACGCGGCAAGCCACGTTTCGAATCCGTCGCCATCGGCGACGCGGTGGCCGACGCGGTGGCGCTGCTCGACATCGTTGTTCACGAAACCGGCGGCCGGGTAACGGTGGCCCAGGATTTGCCGGTGGTCGAGGGTGACCGCTCCGAACTGATCCGGCTGTTTCAGAATCTGATCGGCAACGCCTTGAAATACGGGGTGCCGGACCGGCCGCCGGAAGTGCGGATCGAAACCCGGGCGGGGTCTGGGGCCGAGCGGGTGATTGCGGTGGCCGACAACGGCCGGGGAATCGCGGCCGAGAATTTCGAGCGGATTTTCAGCATGTTCCAGCGCCTCGTCCGCGACGGCGAGGTCGAGGGAACCGGCATCGGCCTAACCGTTTGCCGCCGGATCGTCGAACATCACGGCGGCCGGATCTGGCTGGACTCGGCACTGGGCGTCGGCACTACTTTCTTCATCGCGTTGCCCGCACCGAAGGTCTCGCCTCCGGGTTGATCGCGGCGGATGGGTTTCCCACATAATGGTCATCGGCTTTTTATAAAAGTGAGCAACCGCCATGATCATTTCAGGCTTCCCATCCGACGGCGTGGTGACCGTCAACCGCGTGATCCTGCACCCCGAATACACAGTCGATGACCTCGAGGAGCGCGTCGCCTATCTGTGCGAGAACGTCAAAACCTATCATTCCGAGACCGGCTTCATCGGCGGCTTCGTCTGCTTGAATTCGGGGCAAATCTCGAACGAGGGATCGACCACCGGACAAGCGGTGGACAGCGCGCTCAAGGGCCGCGAGGCCTTGATCATCACCTTTTGGCGCAGCTTCGAGGAGCATGAGAGCAGCCACCGGAGCCCGACCTTCCAGCCCTTGTTCCGCCGCGTGCTGGAGCTGTGCGAAAACGGCAACGAGGAAATCGCCTACACGATGCTGTGGCAAGGCAAGGCCTATTCCCCCGAGGAAGCCCAAGCCGCCCGCCGCAACAAGGAGCGGGCCGCCGCGTGATATACCGGCAAGGGACAATACGGTGAGCCGGTTTATCGGCTCACCGGTATGACAGAAAGGTTAATCCGCACCGCGCCAGTGTTGAACCGTTCTACGCTTCGGGGTAGAGTTGGGCCATTCCAATTTGGAACGATCCGTCAGGGAGAGTCGTGATGATCCAAGAGCGTGACGAAGCCGTCCGCGCGTTGGCCTTTCGCCTGTGGGAAGAGGACGGTACGCCCGAGGGGCGCGATCAGGAATATTGGTACCGGGCCGAAGCGATCATCGCCCGCGATGAAAGCCTGCAGCCCCACCCGGTTCCGACACCGCCCGCCGCCAAGGCCGCCGCCAAACCCAAGGCCCCGGTCGCGAAGGCGCCCGCCGCGAAAGCCGCCGCCCCGAAGGCTGCTGCCAAGCCGAAGGCCGTGAAATAAGCCCCGTCCCATGCCCGTCCGCCAGATACGGCGGGCATGGGATGTGGTGGTTTGCCTACAGGCTGCGCACGTCGGTCAGGTGACCGGTGATCGCCGCCGCCGCCGCCATCTGCGGCGACACCAGATGGGTCCGTCCGCCGCGTCCCTGCCGCCCCTCGAAATTACGGTTCGAGGTTGAGGCCGAGCGTTGGCCGGGCTTCAGCTGGTCGGCGTTCATCGCCAAGCACATCGAACAACCGGGTTCGCGCCATTCCGCCCCCGCCTCGCGGAAGACGGCATCCAAGCCCTCGGCCTCGGCCTGCGCCTTGACCAGACCCGATCCCGGGACCACCAACACCTGAACAGTCGGGGCGACCTTCTTGCCCTTCAGAATTCCGGCGGCGGCGCGGAAATCCTCGATCCGGCCGTTGGTGCACGACCCGATGAACACCACGTCGATTTTAATGTCGGTGGCTTTCTGCCCGGCGGTCAGCCCCATATAGTCCAGCGAGCGCTGCACGGCGCGGCGCTTGCCCTCGTCGGCGATCAAAGCCGGGTCGGGCACATGGCCGTCGATGCCGATGACGTCCTCGGGGCTGGTTCCCCAGGTCACCTGCGGCACCAGCGCGCTGGCGTCGATGGTCAGTTCGGTGTCGAATTTGGCCCCCGCGTCGGTGACCAGGGTCCGCCACGCGGCCACCGCCTTCTCCCACTCGGCCCCCTTCGGGGCGCGCGGGGTGTCCTTCAGATAGGCGAAGGTCTTGTCGTCGGGGGCAATCAGACCGGCCCGCGCTCCCGCTTCGATCGTCATGTTGCAGACGGTCATCCGGCCTTCCATCGACAAGGCACGGATCGCCTCGCCCGCGTATTCGACGACATAGCCGGTGCCGCCGGCCGTACCGATCTTGCCGATGATCGCCAACACGATGTCCTTGGCGGTCACACCCACCGGCAACGCGCCATCGACGGTGATCCGCATGTTCTTGGCCGGTTTTTGCACCAGGGTCTGGGTAGCCAGCACATGCTCGACCTCCGAGGTGCCGATGCCGAAGGCCAGCGCCCCGAAGGCCCCGTGGGTCGAGGTATGCGAATCGCCACACACGATCGTGGCCCCCGGCAGGGTGAAGCCCTGCTCGGGCCCCACGATATGCACGACGCCCTGACGATGATCGCTCATCGAATAGCACTCGACGCCGAAGTCGCGGGTGTTGGCTTCCAGCGCCTCGACCTGGATGCGGCTTTCCTCGTTCTCGATCCCCTTCGTGCGGTCGGTGGTCGGAACGTTATGGTCGGCCACCGCCAGGGTCCGCTCGGGATGGCGCACCCGGCGGCCGGAGAGCCGAAGCCCCTCGAACGCCTGCGGACTGGTCACTTCGTGCACCAGATGCCGATCGATATAGATCAGACAGGTGCCGTCGTCCTGGGTATCGACCAAATGGGCGTCCCAGATTTTGTCGAACAGGGTGCGAGGCGCGGACATCGGCGGTCTTCCTACCCTTAAGCGGTCTCGGTGGTCGCGGCGGCGGCGGCGGCGGCGTCCAGCTTGGCCTGGGCGCGTTCGGCGGCTTCGGCCTTGGCCTGAACCTTACCGGCGGCGACGGCTTCGCGATCGGCGGCATTCAGCTTGGCCGAATAGCCGGTGGTCTGCTCGGCGATGCGGGCCGACTTGCCGCGGCGGTCGCGCAGGTAATACAGCTTGGCGCGACGCACGTCGCCACGGCGCACCACCTCGATCGAGGCGATGTTCGGGGAGTACAGCGGGAACACGCGCTCGACGCCCTCGCCGTAGGAAATCTTGCGCACGATGAACGAGCTGTTCAGCCCGTCATTGCGCCGCGCGATGCACACGCCTTCATAGGCCTGCACGCGTTCACGGCCGCCTTCGACGACCTTGACGTTGACCTTCAGCGTGTCGCCGGCGGCGAAGGCCGGGACCGGACGGGCCGCGGTGAGCTTCGCGATCTGCTCGCTTTCGAGCTGTTCGATGATGTTCATGACCTTCAATGTCCTCTCAATCGTCCTTGGCGGCACCGAACCGGACCCACAGGTCCGGACGGCGCAACCGGGTTGCTTCCTCCGACTGGCGCGCCCGCCAGCCGCGTATCTTTTCGTGGTGCCCGGATAACAGAACCGATGGCACCTCCCGGCCCTCCCACGACTGTGGCCGGGTATAAAGGGGGTATTCCAGCAACCCCCTCTCGAAACTTTCCTCCGCCAGCGACTCGGCGCTGCCCATCACACCGGGCAACAGCCGGACCACCGCGTCCAGCAAGACCAGCGCCGCCGGTTCACCGCCCGACAGCACATAGTCGCCGAGGCTGATTTCCTCGGCCTCGCAGGCGTCCAGCACGCGCTGATCGACGCCCTCGAAACGCCCGCACAGAAGACGGACCCCGTCCCCCGCCGCCAGCTCCCGCACCCGCTCCTGATCCAGAAGCCGCCCGCGCGGGGTCAAATACACCAACGGTCCCGGGCCGTTCGCTCCCCGGATGGCCGCCGCGACCACGTCGGGCCGCATCACCATCCCGGCTCCGCCCCCGAACGGCGTGTCATCCACGGTCCGGTGACGGTCGGTCGCGAACGACCGGATATCAATCGCCTCCAGGCCCCACACGCCGTCGGCCAGAGCGCGCCCGGCCAGCGACAGACCCAGCGGACCGGGAAACATTTCGGGGAACAGGGTCAGCACCGTCGCCCGGAACATCCGCGTCCTCGCCCTCGTCATCCGGGGCGAAGACCGGCGGTTCAATCACCAGCCGACCCGCACCCACATCCACCACCGGCACCGCCGCTCGGGTGAAGGGAACCAAAATCTCGGTCCCGTTTTCACCCCGGATCTCCAGAACCGTTCCGGCTCCGAAGTCGTGCGCCGCCACCACCTTGCCCAGCGGAACCGCGTGCGGCGAAAACGCCGCCAGCCACACCAGATCGGCGACCAGGAACTCGTCCTCGCCGCTTGCGGGCAGTTGCGCCCGATGGACGAACAGCCGCGTTCCCTTCAACGTCTCGGCGGCGGTCCGATCCTTGACCCCGCCAAGGCGGGCGATCACCACACCCTTGGCCGACCCCACCACCTCGATCTCGAAGCGGCGTTGGCCGCTTTCATCCTCAAGGGGGCCGTAAGCACCGACATCGGTCGGCACCTCGGTGAAGCTTTTCACCCGCACCTGTCCCCGCACGCCCTGCGCGGCCACGATGACGCCGACGCAGTGGCGATCCGGCACCGGTTCTTACTCGGCCGCCGCGGCCGCGGCGGCGCGATCCGCCGCTTCCTTGGCGCGGGCTTGCGCCTTGGCCTTGGGCTGCGGCTGCTTGGACTGATCGGCGCGCTTGGGCGCGGCGCACAGGCCGCGATCGGCCAGGAAGCGTTCGACCCGATCGGTCGGCAGGGCGCCGTTGGCCAGCCAATGCTTGACCCGCTCGTCGTCGAGGATCAGGCGGTCGGCGTGTTCACGCGGCAGCATCGGGTTGTAGGTGCCCAGCTTCTCGATGAAACGGCCATCGCGCGGCGAGCGCGAGTCGGCCAGCACGATGCGATAGAACGGGCGTTTCTTGGCGCCGCCACGGGCGAGGCGAATTTTAAGCGACATACCGGTAACATCCTCCTTGAAAAGCGTAAGATCTAACGCCCGAACGGCCCGAATCCCGGCGGCATCATGCCCCCCAGACCGGACCGCATCAGGCCCTTGTTTCCCATTTTGCCGACTTTCTTCATCATGTCGGCCATCTGCTGATGCTGTTTGAGCAGCTTGTTGACGTCTTGCACCTGCACCCCGGCCCCGGCCGCGATGCGGCGCTTGCGCGACGCCTTGATAATGTCGGGGTTGCGCCGCTCCTTGGGAGTCATCGACAAGATGATCGCCTTTTGGCGGCCGATGACCTTGCCGTCCAGCTTGGCGGCATCGATTTGCGCGGTCATCTTGCCCATGCCGGGCAGCATTTTCAGGATGCCCTTCAGATCACCCATCTTTTCGACCTGGGCGAATTGGGACAGCATGTCTTCGAGGTCGAATTTGCCCTTTTCCATGCGGCGGGCCAATTTCTCGGCCGCCTCGACCTCGACATTCTCCATCGCCTTCTCGACCAGCGAGACGACGTCGCCCATCCCCAGGATACGCCCGGCGATGCGGTCGGGATGGAACACTTCCAGCGCGTCGAGCTTTTCGCCCAAACCCAGAAACTTGATCGGCCGCCCGGTGACGGCACGCATCGACAGCGCGGCGCCACCGCGCCCGTCGCCGTCCACGCGGGTCAGCACGATGCCGGTGATGCCGATCTTTTCGTTGAACTCACGGGCCAGGACCACCGCGTCCTGACCGGTCATCGCGTCGGCGACCAGCAGGGTTTCGGTGGGCTTTACCGCGTCGCGGACGGCGGCGACCTCGGCCATCAGGGCTTCGTCGATATGCAGGCGGCCGGCGGTATCGAGGATGACGACGTCGTATCCCTCTTTGCGGCCCATCTCCATCGCCCGCTTGGCGATGGTCACCGGCATTTCGCCCATCACCACCGGCAGGCTGCCGACCCCGGCCTGTTCGGCCAAAATCTCCAACTGCCGCTGCGCCGCCGGACGGTAAACGTCGAGCGAGGCGAGCAGAACCTTCTTCTTGTCCTTCTTCAGACGAACCGCCAGCTTGGCCGAGCTGGTGGTCTTGCCCGAGCCTTGCAACCCGACCATCAGCACCGGCACCGGCGGCACGGCGTTCAGATCCAGCTCGACCCCGGCCGTTCCCAGCATCGTGACCAGTTCGTCATGGACGATCTTGACCACCATCTGGCCGGGCGAAATCGCGCGGACCACGTCTTGGCCGACCGCGCGATCCTTCACGCGGGCGACGAAATCCTTGACCACCGGCAACGCGACGTCGGCTTCGAGCAGGGCGACGCGAACCTCGCGCAGCGCCTCGGTGACGTCGGATTCCGACAGCGATCCGCGCCCGGTCAGGCGCGAGAAGGCGGT
The DNA here is from genome assembly GCA_903899885.1 of uncultured Rhodospirillaceae bacterium. GTDB lineage: Bacteria > Pseudomonadota > Alphaproteobacteria > Rhodospirillales > Magnetospirillaceae > CAIULK01. The sequence goes on along the minus strand of CAIULK010000259.1, from coordinate 4,359 downwards.
GGACAGACGTTGGCTCAAAGACTCGAACATAACAACCCGGCTTCCCAAACGATTACGCGCCGGTGCGCGACACTCGCGGACCGGCGGGCCTCCTCGAAGGCGCCCCATGGGGGATGGTCAAACTTCGACCTGAAGAGGCAGCGTTTTTAGGGCATGGAGCGGCCCCGAGTCAAGATCTTCGCGTGGGTGCCAAACCAATATGTCTTTGGTATAGTCGTTGAAATTTTAAGCCTCCCAAAAACAGGGATATCACATGCTTCGCAAACTGACGATTACCGCCCGCCTGCTGACGGGGTTTGGCGCCCTGGTTGTTTTGATCGCCGGCATGAGCGGATTTTTCGTTTACGCGGGCAACGACACCGCGGCATCCTTCGGCGTCGTGAAGCGGCGGTTCGTCAACGCGACCATCGACCTTGAGGTCGAGAAAAATCTCTATGCGACGCGGATGAACATTTACGCCGCGCTTGCCACCGGCGACGAGGAGCGCTGGAAGACGGCGGAAGCGGCGATCAAGGTCGTGCATGCCAAGCAGGCCGAGCTTTTGGCCCGAACCGTTGACCCCGCCCGCCACGCACAGGTCGCGAACATCGGCAAGCAAATCGATGCCTATGAAGCACTGGCGTGGCGGCTGAAGGATATCAAGGGCCGGAACGCGGGACTCGACTCACCCGGGGTTCAGGAGACCTTGAACAACGCCGCCGCCATTGCCCGCACCATCGACGAGGACGGCAAGACCCTTCTCGAATCCATCCAAAAAGCCGCCGACGACCAAATCAAGGCGGCCGACGAGCAAATCACCAGCACCATCACACTGGCCATCGTGATCGGCATCGCCAGCGTCGGACTGGGGCTGGGGCTGTCGGCCGCGATCGCGGGCAGCATCAACCGGGGAATTTCGGGCCTGTCGAACGTGATCCAGGCGATCGAGACCAGCGGCGATCTGTCGCTTCGCGCCGATCCCTCCGGCCACGACGAGGTGGCAAGGATGGCGCGCGCGTTGAATGGCCTACTGTCCGATATCGACCAGGTCATGCGGGCCACCAACGCGGTGATGGACCAGGTGGCCGCCAACGATCTGTCCTCGCGCGTGACGGTCGAGACCAAGGGCGACGCCGAGCGGCTTAAAACCAACCTCAATCGCTCGCTGGACTCATTGTCGGCGGTTTTGCGTCTGGTCATCGGCAATGTCCGCCAAGTGGCGTCGGCCACCGGTCAGGCCAGCACCGCGATCGGCCAGATTTCCGACGGATCCCAAAGCCAGATGAACGCGATCAAGCAGATCGCGGTCGGCGTCTCCCAAACCGGCCGCGCGGTCGAGGAAGTGTCGTCCAGCGCCCAAATGTCGAGCAACCACGCCAAGGAAGCGGCGGCCATGGTAAGCCAAGGCCGGGGCCAAATCGTGCAAATGGTCGATGCCGTCAACGCCATCGCCGCCAGCGCCAAGGAAATCACCAAGATCACCGACGTGATCGGCCAGATCGCCACCCAAACCAACATGCTGTCCTTGAACGCGGCGATCGAGGCGGCGCGCGCCGGGGACGCGGGCAAGGGCTTCGCGGTGGTCGCCGAGGAAGTCGGCAAGCTGGCCGAGCATTCCGGCCGGGCGGTCTTGGAAATCAACACGCTGGTCGAAAAGGCCGGGTCGGAAACCGCCAGGGGGGTCGCGATCGCCAAGGTCGTTGGCGCCAGCATCGAAGAGATCGCCCAGGGGGTGTCCGATAGCGAACAGATGACCAACGCCATCGCGGCGGCCGTCGAGCAGCAATCCGCCTCGGTCGAGGAAATCCACGCCAGCATGGAGCAACTGCGCACGATCGGCGAATCGAACGCGGCGGCATCCGAGGAAGTGACCGCGACGATGATCGAACTGGCGCAACTGGCCGACCAGACCCGGCGCGAGGTGGAACACTTCAAGGTCTAATCATTCCATCCGGGTTGCAATGGGCCGACCCACGCTGTTACCTTTCGCCCGCCGCACTGAGGAGGGCGAATTCCCAATGTCTCTGGACCGCGCCACCATTCGTTCCATCGCCGACCTGGCCCGTATCGAGGTGCCCGAGGAAGACCTCGACCATCTCGCGGGCGAGCTGTCGGGCATTTTGAAATTCGTCGAGCAACTGGCCGAGGTGAACACCGACGGCGTCGCCCCGATGACCTCGGTCGTCGAGATGATCACGCCGATGCGGGAAGACGCGGTCACCGACGGCGGCTATGTCGATAAAATTCTCGCCAACGCGCCGGAACAGGCCGATGGCTTCTTCGTCGTGCCGAAGGTGGTGGAATGAGCGAGCTGGTCAATCTGACAATCGCCGATGCGGCCCGCCGTTTGGCCGCGCGCGAGATTTCCTCGGTCGATCTGGTGTCGGCGCATCTGGAACGGATGGACCGGTTCCGTCCGCTCAACGCCTTCATCACCGAAACCCCGGACCGCGCCATGGACGGCGCCAAGGCGGCCGACGTCCGGCTGGCCAAGAACGGTGGCGGCGTGCTGGAAGGCATTCCGCTGGGCATCAAGGATCTGTACTGCACCGAGGGCGTGCGCACCACGGCGGCCAGCAAGATCCTGGGCGATTTCACTCCGGCCTATGAATCCACGGTCAGTCAAAAGCTGAAGGACGCGGGCGCGGTCAGCTTGGGCAAACTCAGCCTCGACGAATTCGCGATGGGCTCGTCGAACACCACCAGCGCTTTCGGCCCGGTCATTTCGCCCTGGACGCGGGCATCCGACCCCTCGGTCAAGCTGGTGCCGGGCGGCAGTTCCGGTGGTTCGGCGGCGGCCGTCGCCGCCCGCCTGGTGATGGGCGCGACCGGAACCGATACCGGCGGCTCGATCCGCCAGCCCGCCGCCTATTGCGGCATCGTCGGCATCAAGCCGACCTATGGCCGCTGCTCGCGCTGGGGCATCATCGCCTTCGCCTCGTCCTTGGATCAAGCCGGTCCGATGGCCCGCACGGTCGAGGATTGCGCCCTGATGCTGGGCGTGATGGCGGGGCACGACCCCAAGGATTCCACCTCGGCGCCGATGGCGGTGCCCGATTTCCGCGCCGCCCTGGGCCAAAGCGTCAAGGGCTTGAAGGTCGGCGTTCCCCGCGAATACCGCCCGGAAGGATTGTCGGACGAAGTTGCCCGCGTCTGGGACCAAGGCATCGCGTGGCTGAAGGATGCCGGGGCGGAACCGGTCGAGATCGGGCTGCCCTGCACCCGGCACGCGTTGGCAACCTATTACATCATCGCGCCCGCCGAATGTTCGTCGAATCTGGCGCGCTATGACGGCGTGCGCTTCGGCGCCCGGGTCGAGGGCTCGACCCTTGACGATCTGTACCGCAAGACCCGCGCCGCCGGGTTCGGCCGCGAGGTGCGGCGCCGTATCCTGATCGGCACCTATGTGCTGTCGGCGGGCTATTACGACGCCTATTACGCCAAGGCGCAAAAGGTGCGCCGCCTGATCGCCCAGGATTTCGCCGAAGCATTCAAGAAGGTCGATGTCATCTTGACCCCGACCGCGCCGACCGCCGCCTTCGCCATCGGCGCCAACACCGAGGACCCGGTCACCATGTGGCTGAACGACGTGTTCACCATTCCGACCAGTCTGGCCGGCCTGCCCGGCCTGTCGCTGCCGGGGGGATTGTCGTCCGACGGATTGCCGCTGGGCCTGCAATTGATCGGCCGCCCGTTCGACGAGGAAACCGTGTTCAAGGTGGCCGGCGTTATGGAAAAGGCGGCCAATTTCACCGCCAAGCCGCAAGGGGTGTGACCATGACCTATTTTATTCCCGGCGATAGCGGCGATTGGGAAGTGGTGATCGGGCTGGAGGTTCACGCCCAGGTGACCTCGAAGGCCAAACTGTTTTCCGGCGCCGCCACCGATTTCGGCGCCGAGCCCAACGAGCAGGTCAGCTTCGTCGATGCGGGCATGCCGGGCATGCTGCCGGTGATCAACGCCAAATGCGTCGAACAGGCGGTGCGGACCGGCTTGGGGCTCAACGCCAAGATCAACACCACCAGCGTCTTCGCGCGCAAAAACTATTTCTACGCCGATCTGCCGCAGGGCTACCAAATCAGCCAGTACGAGCAGCCGATCGTCGGCGAGGGAATCTTGCTGATCGACATGCCGGACGGTTCGGAAAAGCCGGTCGGCATCGAGCGGCTGCATCTGGAACAAGACGCGGGCAAAAGCCTGCACGACCAGCACCCGGCCAAGTCGTTCATCGACCTCAACCGCTCGGGCGTGGCGCTGATGGAGATCGTCTCCAAGCCCGACATGCGCTCGGCCGACGAAGCCAAGGCTTACGTGAGCAAGCTGCGCACGATCCTGCGCTACATCGGCTCGTGCGACGGCGACATGGAGAAGGGCAACCTG
>CAIULK010000258.1 GCA_903899885.1 uncultured Rhodospirillaceae bacterium | reverse complement strand
GGCTGGACATCGACATCGCGGTCAACATCGCGCCGCGCCAACTTCACTTAAAGGAATTCCCCGACCGTCTGCGCGAAACCCTGGCCCGCCACCCGCCCGAGGTGGTCCGCCGCTTGAAGATCGAAATCCTGGAAACCGCCGCGCTGGAGGATATCAACGCGGTCAGCGACATGATCATTTCGTGCCACGATCTGGGGGTGCGCTTCGCGCTCGACGATTTCGGCACCGGCTATTCCTCGCTGGTGCACCTCAAACGCCTTGCGCCGGACATTTTAAAGATCGACCAGACCTTCATCGCCGACATGCTCGACGATCCGATGGATTTGGCGATCGTCGAAGGGGTGATCGGCATGGCCTCGGCGTTCCGCCGCCAAGTGGTGGCCGAGGGCGTCGAAACCATCGACCATATCTTGATGCTGCTGGAACTGGGCTGCGAGGTGATGCAGGGCTATGGCCTCTCCCGCCCGATGATGCCCGAGAATTTCCTGGTCTGGGCGCGCCATTTTCTTCCCGATCCCCGCTGGCGATTGGCCTCGACGCCGCGCCCCAGCCGGGGGGATTTCCAACTGCTGCTGGCCGAGGCCAACCATCGCCACTGGGTCGATCAGTTGCTGGGCCACATCAACGACGGCGACGCCAACCCCTTGCCGCCGCTCGATTACCGCCAATGCCGCTTCGGCCAATGGTATTTCGGCGACGGCCGCGCCCGCTATGGCAAACAGGCGGCGTACCGCCATCTCGACCCCATCCACCGCGCGCTGCACCAAGTGGGCATGCAGTTGATCAACCAGTTCCACGAGGGGCAAACCGATCAATTGCCCGCCACCGAGGCCGCCTTGCTGGCCGCCCGCGACGCCTTGGTGACCGAACTTCGCGATTTGCGGGGATGTTTGACCGAACCGGCCGTCCATCATTCCAGCCCAGAAAGGAAACCCTGATGGTTCAATCCGCCCAGCCGATCCTGTGGAGCACCGACCTCGCCACCGGGGTCGCCGAAATCGATGAACAGCATCGCATCCTGGTCAACACCTTGAACGAGGCCAACGCCAAACTGACCGACGACAGCGGGTTGGACCTGTTGGCCGAAATCACCCGCGATCTGCTCAGCTATGCCCTCTATCATTTCGAGACCGAGGAGCAGTTCATCAACGACAGCAACTATTTGGACGAGTGCCCCCAAGACGCCGAGGAACATTTGCGGCAGCACCGCGCGTTCTCGGCCAAGGTGGTGGCGGTGCGCGAGCAAATCAAATCGGGCACGCGGGTGCCGCGCGACGATCTTCTGTCGTTCCTCAACGGCTGGCTGGTCGACCATATTCTCAATACGGACAAGAAATTGGCCGCACATATTCTTGAAAAGCAGGTCCGGCATTCCGGCTGAAACATTCATTTCACTGGAGCGCGGACCCGACTCGGGCGCACATTGCACGCATCGTTGTTCGATCCGCACGAGGCCTGCACATGGAGATTTCCGTCGGGCAACCGGCCCCGTCCTTCACACTGACCGCCGATGACGGTGTCGTCTCGCTCGACGACTACCGGGGGCGGCGTCTGGTTCTTTATTTCTACCCGAAGGACGACACCCCGGGTTGCGCCAATGAAGCCATCGCGTTCCGCGATTTTATCCCCCATTTCACGGTGGCGAAGGCGGCCATTTTGGGGGTGTCGTGCGACACGGTGAACAGCCACGCCAAATTCCGCGCCAAATTCGCGATCCCGTTCCGCCTGGGATGCGACGAAAAGGGCACGGTCGCCAAATTGTACGGCGTGAAGAAAAAGAAGAAAAAGAAGGACGGTAAGGATCATCCTTGCTTCGAACGCAGCACCTTCCTGATCGACGAGGAGGGCGTGATTCGCGCCATGTGGGCGCCGGTCAAGGTGGCCGGCCATGCGCAGGCGGTTCTCGAAGCGCTGCAAGCGTTGTGAGGGCGCGGGGGCCCTGATATCCTTTCCCCCATGATCACCCTGTCCGACGCCGCCGTTTCGGTTTTGCTAGCCGCCGAACCGGCCGAGAAATGCCGCCTCACCCGCCTTTATGCCCAATTATGGGCCGAGGGCGGCCTGCGCGAGACGGGAACGGCAACGCCGCCCGATCGCCCGGCCCGCCCGGCCACCCCGGTGCTGCGCCCGCCGCGCGAGATGCCCAAGCGTTCGTATGGCGGCCGCGCGGGCAAGGTGGCGTTGCTGCACGCCTTGGCCCATATCGAACTGAACGCGATCGATCTGGCCTGGGATGTGTTGTGCCGCTTTCCCCATGAACACATGCCCGAGGACTTTCTCAGCGATTGGGTCCAGGTGGCGCTGGACGAGGTTCTGCATTTCGAGGCGCTGGAAGCCCTGATGCGGCCGCTGGGTGCCGCCTATGGCGATCTTCCCGCCCATGACGGCTTGTGGCAAGCCGCCGAAAAAACCGCCGACGATCTGATGGCCCGCTTGGCGGTGGTCCCGATGACCTTGGAAGCCCGGGGCTGCGACACCACCCCCGCCACCATCGCCAAACTGGAACGCGGCGGCGATCCCTCGATGACCCCGGCCTTGCAAACCATCTTGAACGACGAGATCCGCCACGTCGCGGCCGGATTGCGCGGCTTTCGCCTGCTCGCCGACCGCAGGGGCGAGGACCCCGGTTGCGCCTATCGCCGCGTGATGGCCGAACGCTTCCCCTTTCCCTTGAAGCCGCCCTTTAACCACGAGGCACGGGCCGAAGCCGGCTTCGAGCGGGACTGGTACGAACCGCTGGCGCTGGGGTAACCGCCTGTAACACCTTGCGTTTTCATGGGCTAAACAGCGTATAATATCGGTGTGAACAAGAAGTGCGATTGGGTGAGGAGGGCATCATGTCCGTCTCGGCCATTGCGGTTAGTTCCGCCCTCCAAAGCCTTTATCCCATGATGGTAAACGGCTACCTGTGCTTCAACGCGGCACAAGCGGCACAAGCGCGCGAAGGCACTAACCCCTTCAGTGGCGCATCCAACACCGCCAAGGTCCCCTCCGCCCATGCGGTCACGGGAAATACAGCCTTGGTCCAAAAGGCGCCCGTAACGCCGCTCACCACCTCGGCCTACACCGTTACCGGCGCCGCGCACGCCGCCCGGCCGCTGAACACCGGGGCGCGCGGGTCGCTGGTCAATATTACGGTCTGATTGTTTCCCGGACGACCCGTTGCAAAACGGCGCGGAATCCCGCACCCTTGGCGTGAGGGAATGGACATTAAAAGCCCCGGGATTGAAAGCGCGATGTTTCCGATCCGCAAGATCATGAACGGCACCGACGGCATCGCCGAAAGGCTGGCGCTGGTTCATGCCCATGTCAAGACCTTGGACGAATGCGCGGGGATTTCGCGAATCGCCTTCGCTGCCTACAACGCCGACACGGGGATCATCAACACCTATGCCCTGTCCGACGACGGCGACGACGGGCTTTCGCTGTACGCCACGGCCCTCGACGACGCGCCCTCGCTGAAAAGGCTGGCCGAGGAGGACGAGTTCCGGATCGTCGATGATCTGTGCGCCGATTATCCGGAAACCCACGCCCACGCGCGGGTGATCTGCTCGGTCGGCCTGCGGTCGAGCCTGACCTTTCCGGTATTCTCGGGCGAGGTCTTGCAGGGTTTTCTTTTTTTCAACGCACCCGCCAAGGGCGCCTTCACCGCCCGGGTGGTCGAGCGCCTGGGGCCTTACGTGGCGCTGATTTCCCTGATGATGATCAACGAGATGGCGCCCCTGAAATCGCTTCAGGCGGCGGTGGACACCGTTCGCGACATCAGTGTGCACCGCGACGACGAAACCGGCGCGCATCTTCTTCGGATGTCGGCCTATGTGCGGCTGATCGCGCTGGAGCTCGCCCGGCGGCACGGCTACCCCGACGACTGGGTGGACATGCTGGTCCGCTGCGCCCCGCTTCACGATGTGGGCAAGGTCGCGGTTCCCGATCATATCTTGCACAAGCCGGGCAAACTCGACCCCGAGGAACGCGCGGTAATGCAGGGCCATGTGCGCTCGGGCATTGATATCGCGTTGACGATCCTTAAGAATTTCCGTCTCAATCGGGCGCATGTCGGCACGATGCTGCACGACCTGATCGCCCAGCACCATGAAACGCTCGACGGCACCGGTTATCCCAACCAGCTGAATGACGGCGCCATCTCGATCGAGGCGCGCATCGTCGCCGTCGCCGATATTTTCGACGCGCTGACCAACGAACGCGTATACAAGGCGGCGTGGCCGGTCGAAAAGGCGATCGACTATATGAAATCGCTCGCCGACGTGAAACTCGACGAGGAATGCGTCGCGATCATGGCCGCGAACCTTGCCCAGATCGCCGACATCCAGGCGCGCTACCGGTAACGGCGCGGCCATCGGACTCGAAAGGATTACGAGAGTGAGCGCACGTCCCATTTGTTATCTCGCCGGTCCGGCGGTTTTTCATCCGGCGGCAAAGGCGTTGCTCGACTATCTGATCGACGTCTGCGGTCAACACGGGCTGACCGGGATCGGCCCGGCGCCGGGGACCGACGCGGGGACCCTGCGCGCCGCCAATATCGAGAAAATCCGGTCCTGCGACGTGGTGATCGCCTGCATCTCGCCCTTTCGCGGGGCGGGCGCCGATGCGGGCACCGCGTGGGAGATGGGCTTCGCCGAGGGGCTGGGCAAGCCGGTGGTGGCGTGGTGCGAGGAACGCAGCCCCTATATCGACCGCGTTCCGCACGACCGCGACAACGACGGCCGGGTGTTCTGCAAACAGCACGGCATGCTGGTCGAGGATTTCGGCCTTGCCGACAATCTGATGCTGACGGCGGGTCCCGTCCCGGTTCAACCGGATTTCGAATCCGCCGTCACCCTGGCCGCCAAACTGGCGACGCCCGCTACATCGTTTTCTTGAGCGCGGCCTGCACGGCCGCCGCTTCCTGTTTGGCCATCGCCGGATCATCCTGGGCCAGACCTTGCTTGGCCATTTCGGCGGCGGATTCCAAGGCGCCGCGCTTGTCGGCCATTGAATCGGGGATGGCGCCCATTCCTTGATCCTTGCACGGATTGGCTTGGGCCGCGTCGTAACCGGCCCCACCCGGCCCGGCCAGACAATTGATCACATGGTGCAGATGCATGTGGACCATCGTCAGGTCGGCGCTGGCGGCGGCCATTCCCGCATGAGCGGCGGCGGTGGCGATTTCGGTGGCGGGATCGGCGGCCCGCGCCGAGGGCGCGCCGAACCCGAGAACAGCGGCCACGGCGACGGCGGACAGCGATAATGCGATGCGGTTCATGGGCGAACACTCCAAGGCTGCCATCCCCTTTTGGAGATATGGGGTGAGGAGCGCGGTTTCAACCGGGGGACCGGGGCGGGGAAGACATCGCTGGACCGGGTTCCGAGGGCGCCCGAAGGCCGCCGTTGATTTCCGGCGCTGGATTCAGGGCCCGGTTCCCATCGTCGATATAGCCCTCGATGATGAAGTGTTCTTGAAATATAGAACTAAGTTCTACATATTGGATTCGCGGGGCAGGCAACGGAGCGGCCAGCGTTGAGAATCTACAAGAGCAAGTGGTTTGTCCGGTTTGCCAAGAAAGAGCGTGTTGCCGACGCCAAACTGCGCGAAGCCATTGAGAACGCCGAGAAGGGCCTGATCGATGCGGATTACGGCGAGGGCAAGTCGGGCGGATACTGATCGATCATCTTGTTCCGAAAGGGCGAACGATCGTTTTTCGTCTACGGCTTTGCGAAGAGCGACCAGGACAACATCGATAAATGTGACGAACAATTAGACCCTATGTTCGCCCCCTGAAAGGGCTGGCGGCCCGTCCCACGGCATGTCCCAATCGAGGGTTGCGCCGGACTGGCCGGCGCCGAGCCTCAGACATGGGGGACGGACCTGATGAACG
>CAIULK010000257.1 GCA_903899885.1 uncultured Rhodospirillaceae bacterium | reverse complement strand
GCCGGGGCTGGACGGTTTCGGCCTGCTGCGCGCCGTGCGCGGCGATGCGGTGCTGGCCAAGCTGCCGGTGATCCTGGTGACCTTTCTGGAAATGGAGGGTGACCGCAAACGTGCCGATGAACTGGGCGCCAGCGGCTTTCTGATCAAACAGGCGTTCGACCGTAAGGAGTTGTTGGAGATGATCGGGCGGGTGTTATGATGGTTGCTGGGCGGTAGGGGGGGACCGATTTTGAATGAGAGCCCGGTGATCCTGCTGGTCGAGGATTCGGCGACCCAGGCGGTGAAGTTCCAGCATATGCTGGAAACCGAAGGGCTTGCCGTGGTCGTGGCACCCACCGCCGAGGCGGCGCTGAACGAAATCAACGGCACCAGCTTCGATCTGATCGTCGTCGATTACCATCTTCCGGGTATCCGGGGCGACGAGCTGTGCCGGCGGATCCGGATGAATGTCGCCACCCGCTCGTTGCCGGTGCTGATCCTGACCATCGACGATGACCGCGCCACCGAATTGAACGGGCTGGAAAGCGGGGCCGATGATTTCGTTTCCAAATCCGAGGATGTCGAGATCCTGCTGCTGCGGGTCTGTGCCTTGTTGCGCAAGGCCCGGCAAGACGGGGTGGTTCTGGATGTCGCCCGCGCCGCCTTTCGCCGCCCGCGCATTCTAATCGCCGATTCCGACCCGGATTTCCACCGCCCCGTGGCGCAAGATCTGGCCGATGGCGGCTGCGAGGTGGTGACCGCTGGGTCCCAAGACGACGCCGTGCGCGCCTTGGAGGACGACGATTTCGATTGCGCGCTGATCGATGCCGCCTTGTTCGACCCGCTGGGGCCGCGTTTGGGCGGAACCGGGATGGTGGTGGTGGCGGTGCTGCCCGCGGGCCGGGTGCCGGGTACCATCGCCCGCACCCTGAAGGCCGGGGCCGACGATTTCGTCGGGCGCGACGGCGATCCCCGGCTGACCGTCGCCCGCATCAAGGCGCATCTGCGCCGCCGCTTTCTGGCCGAACAAAACCGCCGCATCTTGGAGGAATTCCGCGCCCGCGAGGTCGAGGCGCTGCGGGCGCGCGCCGAGCTTGACGCCGCCGAACAGGCGGGCCGCGCCAAGACCCTGTTCTTCGCCAATATGAGCCACGAGCTGCGCACCCCGCTCAATGCGATTCTGGGCTTTGCCGATCTGATGCGTTCGATGCTGGCCGAGGGTGGCGGCGAGGAACGGCGCTTCGGCCCCTATATCGGCAACATCCACGAATCGGCCAGCCATCTGTTGGCGGTGGTCAACGATATTCTCGACGCCTCGCGGCTGGAAAGCGGCAAGGTCACCCTGCACGAGGGCCGGGTGAAAATCGCCGAGGCGGTGGGGTCGGCGCTGCGGCTGGTCGAGCATCTGGCGGTCACCAAAAATCTGGCGTTGTCCTGCGCGCTGCCCGAGCGCATTCCCGATCTGTGGGCCGATGGGCGGCTGGTCAAGCAGGTGTTGCTGAACATCCTGGCCAACGCCGTCAAATTCACGCCCGAAGGCGGCCGGGTCGCCATGCGCGCCGAGTGCAAGGATAACGCAATCCGCCTGGTGGTCGAGGACGACGGCCCCGGCATCGCACCCGCCGACATCGCGTGCGTGTTGGAACCCTTCGGTCAAGCGGGCGGTCCGGAAACCCAGGGCAAAACCGGCACCGGCCTGGGGCTGCCCTTGGCCAAGGGCTTCATGGAATTGCATGGCGGCGCCCTGACCCTGACCTCGGAGGTGGGAAAGGGAACCCAAGTGGCGCTGTCCTTCCCGCCCGAGCGCACCCGCACGCGTTAACCGGTTGCGAAAAAACCATTTTCCACGTCATTCCCGCGAAGGCGGGAATCCATGTGTCCGGGGGCACACCTTAGTTTCGTTGCCAGCCCCAGCATGGACCCCCGCCTTCGCGGGGGTGACGAGGTAGGGCATTGAGCGCGGGCTTTTTCTTCGGCTGTTAAAGGGCTTGAAGCGGAAACCGGAACGGGTGTAGAACATTTCGAGAAAAATGTCGATTTGTTCCCCTGTTGTCTCCCGGAGGCGCCATGCTCACCCGCAAGCAGTATGAACTGCTGATGTTCATCGAGCGGCGCCTGCGCGAAAGCGGGGTCTCGCCCTCGTTCGACGAAATGAAGGCGGCGCTGGATCTGAAATCGAAATCCGGCATCCATCGTTTGATCACCGGGCTGGAGGAGCGGGGCTTCATCCGCCGTCTGGCCCACCGCGCCCGCGCGTTGGAGGTGGTTCGCCTGCCCGAAAACGTCACCGCCGACAGCTTGGCGGCCGATGACGAGCCGGTTTCTTCGCCGCCCAAGTTCTCGCCGACCGTGATCAAGGGCAATTTCGCGCAAAACAGCTTGGCCGGTGCCGCCCCGCTGGCCACCGCCGCCGATGCGGTGTCGCTGCCCTTGTACGGCAAGATCGCGGCCGGCACGCCGATCGAGGCACTGCTCGATCATTCCAATTCGGTCGAGGTTCCGGCCGCCATGCTGGGCGGCGGCGAGCATTACGCCCTGACCGTCGAGGGTGATTCGATGATCGAAGCGGGGATCTTCGATGGCGACACCGTTCTGATCCGCCGTTGCGACACCGCCGAGGCCGGCACCATCGTGGTGGCCCTGGTCGATGAACAAGAAGCGACCCTTAAACGCCTGCGCCGCCGCGGCGCCTCGATCGCGCTGGAGCCCGCGAATAAGAAGTACGAGACCCGGATTTTCCCCCCCGACCGCGTGCGGGTGCAGGGGCGGCTGGTGGGGTTGTTGCGGCGGTATTGACGGGCGTTATTGCGTCGCCAACGCCTGATTCAGCGCCGCGATGTCAACGCCGTTCCCATGCGTGTTGTCCTCGACCAATTGGCGGACCACGTAATAAGGCAGCCCCCGGTTCGCCGCCACCCGCTTGATCTGGATGCTGGCATAAACCGGGCTGATCAAAAGATCGCCGGTGTCCGAGGGCCAAAACATCCGGGGATCGGCGCTTTCGCGCGAGATCGACACCGGCACCGCCCGCTCTGGCCCGGCCATCAAAAGGGGCGCCGCGATCCCGCCCAGCAAGGCGATGACCGGCAGGCGGATCATGGTCAGGCGGCCAGCAGGCGTTGGGTCAACAGATCGTGCAACCCGTCCTGGGTCGCGGCCTGGCGCAGTTTGGCGCATAAAGCGGAATCGCGCAGGAGGCGTGAAATCCGGCTTAGGGTTTTCAGATGCTCGGCGTCGCGCCCCTCGGGCGACAACACCAGGAACAGCAGATCCACCGGATGATCGTCGATCGCTTCGAAGGCGATGGGATGGGCCAATTGCGCGAACATCGCATAACGGCGGTCCAGACCGGTCAACCGGGCATGCGGAATGGCGACGCCGCCGCCGACCCCGGTGGTGCCCAGCCGCTCGCGCTCGAACAGCGCCTGGGTGATCAGCACCGGGTCGATCCCGGTCCGTTCGGCCGCCCGCCCGGCCAGAAGCGACAACAGCTCGGATTTCGATCCCGCCTTGAGACGCGGCAGCACCGAACGGCCTTCCAACAGGTCAAGCATGGTCGCCCTCGACGTCGCCGGGTTGATGGATTTTGGTGCGCGGGATCAAGCAGCGATGGCACCAATGGGTGAACAGCCGTCCGCCGTCGTGCTCGACGGTCTGTTCGGTGATGTGCCCGCAACACGGGCAGCGTTCCTTGGTCTGGCTGACCTTTGGAACTTGGCTGTGAATGACCGACATCGGCGTGCCCCAAGGCAGTGACAATGCGAGAGTCTAGTCCCCGCCGCCGTAAGGTTTCGAGACGGGGTTGTTTTATGCGGCTTTGATCCCCCCCTTACGAAGTCCCGTGACCCGCCCGCCATCGAACGTTAATATCCCGGGGCTTACGATCCGCGCTAAACACACCAACGAGAATTTCGCCCCCATGACCGCCCCCAAACGCCCGGCCGTCCCAAAAGTGTCTGAAACCGTCGCCGCCAAGCCCAAAGCCAAGCGCGCCCCATCGACCGCCGGCCGGATGCGCAAGAACGCCCACAAGCTGGTTCTGCGCACGCTGACGCTGTCGGACTATGGCGACGTCTCGGAGATCATGAACAAGGTTTATCCGACGCTGGGCGGCGCCTGGACGCTGGAGGAATTCACCTCGCAACTGGCGCGCTTTCCCGAAGGCCAGATCTGCATCGAGGACAAGGGCCGGGTGGTCGCCGCCGCCTTGGCGCTGATCGTGCGCTATTCCGACTGGGGCGATGCCCACACCTATGCCGCGATCACCGGCAACGGCACCTTTTCCACCCACCGGCCCGACGGCGACACGCTGTACGGGGCCGACCTGTTCGTTCATCCCAAATATCGCGATCTGCGGCTGGGGCGGCGCCTGTACGACGCCCGCAAGGATCTGTGCGAGCGGCTGAACTTGCGCGCCATCGTGGCGGGCGGGCGCATTCCGGGCTATCGCAATCACGCCGATCTGATGCCGCCGCGCCGTTATATCGAACTGGTGATGAACAAGGAGCTGCACGATCCGGTTCTCAGCTTCCAGCTCGCCAACGATTTCCATGTGCGGCGCGTCATCGCCGACTACGAACCGATGGACACCGAAACCCGCGGCTACGCCACCTTGCTCGAATGGATCAACATCTATTACGAGGAAAAGAAGAGCGCCACCAACCTGGGCCAAGCCAAGGAAGTGGTGCGGGTCGGCGCGGTTCAGTGGCAGATGCGTCCGGTGTCGTCGTTCGAGGATCTGATGCACCAGCTCGAATTCTTCATCGACACGGTGGCGGGCTATAAGGCCGATTTCGCGTTGTTGCCGGAATTTTTCACCGCCCCCCTGATGGCCGAAACCAAGCGGATCGATCCGGCGCAGGCGGTGCGCACCCTGGCCGAATACGGCCCCCGCATGCGCGAGGAATTGCAGCGTCTGGCGGTGTCGTACAACATCAACATCATCTGCGGCAGCATGCCGGAATACGACGACCGGCAATTGCGCAACGCCTGCTATCTAATGCGGCGCGATGGCACCTCGGAGGCGCAGTACAAACTGCACATCACCCCCGACGAAAAGGCCTATTGGGGCATGCGGGGCGGCAACGCGCTGCATGTGTTCGACACCGATGCCGGGCGGATCGGCATCTTGATCTGCTACGACGTCGAATTTCCCGAACTGTCGCGCATTCTGGCCGACCAGGGGATGACCATCTTGTTCGTTCCGTACTGGACCGACACCCGCAACGCCTATTTGCGGGTCCGCCACTGCGCCCAGGCCCGCGCCATCGAGAACGAATGCTATGTCGTGATCACCGGCAGCGTCGGCAACCTGCCCAATGTCGAGAACATGGATATTCAGTATTCGCAGGCGGCGATCTTCACGCCGTCGGATTTCTCGTTCCCGCACGACGGCATCGCCGCCGAGGCCACGCCCAACACCGAAACCGTGTTGATCGCCGACCTTGATCTGTCGCTCTTGAAGGAACTGCACACCCACGGCAGCGTGCGCAATCTGATGGACCGCCGCCTCGACCTGTATTCGCTGGGGCTGAAGGGGCACAGGTCGCATCCGTGAGCGAGCCGGTGTTGGCGCTGACGCCCGAGCTGATCATCCGCGCCTATTGCCAAGGCCTGTTCCCGATGGCGGATTCGGCCGAGGCGACCGAGTTTCATTGGGTCGATCCGCGCCGGCGCGGCATCATCCCGCTCGACGGCTTTCATGTTCCGCGCAGTTTGAAAAAGACCGTCAAACGCGGGGTGTTCGTGATCCGGCGCGATACCGCCTTCGCCGCCGTGATCGACGGCTGCGCCCAAGCCAATCCGGGGCGCGACGGCACCTGGATCAACCGCGCCATCCGCGATGTCTTCGTCCAATTGCACGGCTTTGGGCTGGCCCATTCGGTGGAATGCTGGCGGGATGGGGTTTTGGCGGGCGGCCTTTACGGCCTTGCCCTGGGCGGCGCGTTTTTCGGTGAAAGCATGTTCAGCCGGGCGACCGACGCGTCGAAGGTGGCGCTGGTCCATCTGGTGGCACGCTTAAAGGCCGGGGGCTTTCGCTTGCTCGACACCCAGTTCGTCAACGACCATCTGGTGCAGTTCGGCGTGGTGGAAATTCCGCGCGCCGACTATCACGCGCGGTTGGCCGCGGCCTTGACGGCCGAGGCGGATTTTTATCGCTGCGACCGCGATCCCCCATTGCGGCAATCGAGCACCCAAACATCGTAGATCGGATGTTCCATCGCCGATAAAGCGGGGCTGGAGGCGAACATCCAGCCGCGAAACACGCTTTCGGCCGGCTGGCCGTGCTTGATATCCCAAATATCCAAAAAGGCGCCGCTTTCCGGCCGGTCCTCGGGCCGGTGCTTCTTGCAGGCGCGCACCACGATCTCGAGCGAGCCCAGGCGAACGGTTTCGCCGACCGGGGCGGTGATGGTGACCACCCGGGCGGTCACCTTGTCCAGACCGCCCAGAATCGCGGTGTCGAAGGTCAGGTCCAAACCGGCGGGCGGCGCGTCGGCGGTGGGTGGCGGCGGATCGGCGGCGGGGGGCGGCGCCGGTTGTTGCAGCGAGGGCGGCGGAACCAGCACCACCGGCTGCCGCGCCGTTTGGGCGGCGGCGGCGGTAACGAAACCGGCGAAAAGCAGGGCGAGCGGCAGCCGGAGGGTCATTGCGCCGGGGTCTCGGGCGCCGGGGTCTCGGGCGCCGGGGTTTCGGCGGGTTTCTTGGCGTTGTCGGATTGATCGGCGGTCGCCAGGAAAATCAGGTCACCGACCATCTGCTCGATCGACTTGCGTTCCTTGGTGTTTTCAAGCGTGCCGCCGTCGGCCAGGACCAGTTTGCTTTTGCCCGGCGCCAGACGCACGAATTTGCCGCCCAACAGCCCCTCGGTCGAAACGCTGCCTTGGGTGTCGGAGGGAAGCGCGATATCGGGACGGATGGTCATCCGCACCACCGCGTTGAAGGTCACCGGGTCCAGCGCCAAGCTCGACACCGTGCCGACCTTGATGCCGTTGATCCGCACATCGGCGCCCGGCTCCAGACCCCCGACCCCGGTGAACTGGGCGGAAATCGTATAGCCCTTGACCTCCTTCAGGTCGGCGTGGCTATAGGCGAAGGCCAGGAAAAACCCGGCCACGGCCAGCACCACGGCGCCCATGATGGTCTCGATCAGATTGCGTCCCATGTCGCGTATATCCCCGCCTTAATTTTTAGAACTCAGTCCTGGTTCGGAATGGGCTTGTTCCGGTAGCCGCGCTTCGAACGCCCTTCGTTGATGATCTTTTCCAACAGGTCGTCGATCATGATCGAATCCTGGGTGTGGACGATCTCGGCCCCCGGCGCCAGCGTCGCATCCTCGGCGCCCGGCTTGAGGTCGATATATTTGGCGCCCAGCAATCCGTCGGTCAGAATCGCCGCCGAGGTATCGGTCGGCAACGCCACGTCGGCGGTGATCCGCAGCGTCGTGATGGCCTTGAAATCGGGGTCCAGCCGTTCGGCGGCCACCTTGCCGACCACCATGCCCGACATCCGCACGTCGCTGCCGACATTGATGCCGTCGGCATGACGGAAACGGGCATCGACGTTAAAGCCGTTGCCCGCCGCCTTCATATCCTTGCCGTAAACCAGCCCCAGGGCCAAGGCACCCGCCGCCAGCAACAGGGCCCCGAACAGTGCGTCGCGGTCAACGCCCTTGTGCATCACGGTGTCCACGCCTCGTAATCGCCGGCGGCCCGCTCGCGCACGCCGCCCATCAGATCGTGCCCCGGCGGCAGATAGGCGCCCGAGGTGCCGGTAAGGTTCGCCCGGTGCGGGTGCGTCTTGGTCATCGGCAACGGCTGATCGACGGTGTAGTGCAGCCACGCATGCCATTCGGCGGGCACCCGCGAGGCCTCGACCGCGCCGTTGAACACCATCCAGCGCTTGGCGCGGCGGTTCTTGGGCGTCCGCCGCTCGGTGTAATAGCGGTTGCCCTGGGAATCGACGCCAACCAGCCGCCCCTTCGCCCAGGTGAACAACAATGTACCGACCGTCGCCGTTTTCGTCGCCATCTCGAACCACCGTCCCTTCTTTTTCAACCGCTTTTCGCCGTGGCCCCGCACCTTGGCGGACCGCGCCGTTTCGTGACTTTCGCAAATTCCGGTACGCCCGTCCAGAGGATGCCGTCAATACGTCCGTCATGGCCCCTCAATCGCCGGGCGGGCGCGTCCGCGCCCTTGGCTTTCGTTCCGCTCGGCGCTTTTTCTTCGAAAAAGCCCGCTTCACGGGGCCTCAATGGCCCAATCGCCCGCTCACGCGGGCTCACCCGAAAGCCCTCGTCAATACCATATGATGCGTCGGGCGCACTTATTTCTGTCAAAATCTTGTTGAACCGGCCAACGAGTCGCCGTAGCTTACGGGTCACCCGGGGGGAGCCGGTGAACTCGGTTGGTAGGGCTTAGAGGACGATCATGCGAATCCAGCGTCATTATACCAAGGCGGGCAAGCCGGTTTGTGCGGGCTTGTCGTTTCAGCGCACCACCAGCGAAATCCGTAACCCCGACGGCTCCATCGTTTTCCAGGCCCGCGATATCGAGGTCCCGGCCGAATGGTCGCAGGTCGCCTGCGATGTCCTGGCGCAGAAATATTTCCGCAAGGCGGGAATTCCGGCCCACACCAAACCGGTGGCCGAGGCGGGGATTCCGCCGTGGCTGTGCCGCCACGTGCCCGACGAGGACGCGCTGGCCGAACTGCCCGAGGCCGAACGCTTCACCGGCGAAACCAGCGCCCGCCAAGTCTTCCACCGCTTGGCCGGCACCTGGACCTATTGGGGCTGGAAGGGCGGCTATTTCGACGAGGAGGGCGACGCGCGCGCCTTTTACGACGAAATGTCGATGATGCTGGCCCGCCAGATGGGCGCGCCCAACAGCCCGCAATGGTTCAATACCGGCATTCACTGGGCCTACGGCATCGACGGCCCCAGCCAGGGTCATTTCTACGTGTCGCCCGAAACCGGCGAGATGGTCAAATCCGCCTCGGCCTACGAGCATCCGCAGCCGCATGCCTGCTTCATCCAGTCGATCGAGGATGATCTGGTCAACGAAGGCGGGATCATGGATTTGTGGGTCCGCGAGGCGCGGCTGTTCAAGTACGGCTCGGGCACCGGCACCAATTTCTCGAAGCTGCGGGGCGAGAACGAACGCCTGTCGGGCGGCGGCAAATCCTCGGGTTTGATGAGCTTCCTGAAGATCGGTGACCGCGCCGCCGGGGCGATCAAATCGGGCGGCACCACGCGCCGCGCCGCCAAGATGGTGGTGGTCGATGTCGATCACCCCGATATCGAAGCCTTCATCTCGTGGAAGGTGACCGAGGAACAAAAGGTCGCGGCGATGGTCGCGGGCTCGAAGGCCGCCGCCAAGTATTTGGGCCTGGTGATGGAGTCCTGCCGCGAGTGGGACGGCGCCGACGCCCTGGACCGCCTGGACCCCAAGAAGAACACGGCGCTGGCCAAGGCGATTCGCGAGGCGCGCCGCGCGATGATTCCCGAAGCCTCGATTCAGCGGACCATTCAGTTCGCGCGTCAGGGCTATACCAACATGAGCTTCCCGGTGTTCGACACCGATTGGGATTCGGAAGCCTATCTGACGGTGTCGGGCCAGAATTCGAACAACTCGGTTCGCGTCACCAACGACTTCCTCAAGGCCGTGCAGGCCGACGAGGATTGGGATCTGATCCGGCGCGGCGACGGCAAGGTCAAATCGACCGTCAAGGCCCGCGAGCTGTGGGACCGCATCGGCGAGGCGGCTTGGGCCTGCGCCGACCCCGGCCTGCAATTCGACACCACCATCAATCAGTGGCACACCTGCCCGGAATCCGGGCGGATCAACGCCTCGAATCCGTGTTCGGAATATATGTTCCTGGACGATACGGCCTGCAATCTGGCGTCCTTGAACCTGATCACCTTCCGCCGCGCCGATGGCACCTTCGACATCGAGGGCTTCCGCCACGCCGTCCGCCTGTGGACGGTGGTGTTGGAAATCTCGGTGATGATGGCGCAGTTCCCGTCGGAAAGGATCGCCCGTCTGTCCTATGACTTCCGCACGCTGGGCTTGGGTTATGCCAATGTCGGCGGCCTGTTGATGGCGTCGGGCATTCCTTACGACAGCGACAAGGGCCGCGCCCTGGTCGGCGCGATCACCGCGCTGATGACCGGTGAATCCTATGCCACCTCGGCCGAGATGGCCGGGCGCTTGGGCGCCTTCCCCGGCTTCGAAGCCAACCGCGATGCGATGCTGCGGGTCATCCGCAACCACCGCCGCGCCGCTTGGAGCCAATCGGGCGATTACGAGGGCCTGTCGATTCCGCCCTTGGCGATGGACGCCGTGCATTGCCCGGAGGAGCCGCTGGTCAAG
>CAIULK010000256.1 GCA_903899885.1 uncultured Rhodospirillaceae bacterium | reverse complement strand
GTGGCGATCATGCTGCGATGGACGCTGCCATCGCGCAATTCGGCCTTCTGGTTGGACCGGAATTTGGCTATTCTGGCGTCAGTCAGGGGCGGATGGGCCGCCCATCTGGGAAATGTCGGTTAAAAGCGTCTTCGGCGATGTCAATCCCCGATGATGTCTAGGTTTCCGTTGTTCGCCGGGAAACCTATGCTATAGTTTAAGACAGACCCTGGGGTGAGAGCGGGAAACGATGCAAATTTTGGTGGCCGATGACCACAAGCTTGTGCGGGACGGACTAAAGCCCTTTCTGGCCGAGTTGGATCCGTCCGCCGAGATTCTGGACGCGGCGACCTTGGGCGAGGCGGTGGCCGCCGCCGAAAAGGCCGACCGGCTGGGGCTGGTGCTGCTGGACCTGATGATGCCGGGGATGAACGGCCTGGATGGTCTTAGCCAACTGAAAGCCAAATATCCCGATATTCCGGTGGTGATCGTCTCGGGCTTTTTCTCGCGCGAACATGTGATGTCGGCGCTGCAAGCCGGGGCGTCGGGCTTCATTCCGAAAACCGTGAGCGGCAGCGCGATGGTCAATGCGTTGCGCCTGGTGTTGTCGGGCGAGAAATATTTGCCCTCGACCACCTTCTTCGATGAAAACCCGTCGCCGACCTTTCCGGTCGGTGGGGGCACGCCGCCGCCGTTCGATAAATTGTCGCGCCGCGAGTCGGAAATTCTGGTGCTGCTGGTCGAGGGGCGGACCAACAAGGAAATCGCCATTGCCTTGGAGTTGCAGGAAATCACCATCAAGGTTCATCTGCGCAACGTTTACCGCAAGATCGGCGCGGCCAACCGGGCGCAGGCGGTGCGAATCGCGTTGCAGTCGGGGTGGTCTCCGCTGGCTCCGACCGGCTGAGCCTTTTTTCGAATGGCGCATGTCTATCTTGGCCTGGGGAGCAACCTCGGCGACCGGCGGGGCAATCTGGAAGCGGCGATTTCGGCGCTCGGCGGCGTGGCCGAGCTGGAGGCCCGCTCGCGGATCTTCGAAACCGACCCCGTGCATATCGTCGAACAGCCGATGTTCCTGAACATGGCGGTGCGGGTCGCCACCAATGCCGCGCCGCCCGCGTTGTTGGGGGCGATCAAGGCGATCGAACGGCGAATCGGCCGGGTGGACGGGGTCCGCTGGGGTCCGCGCCTGATCGATATCGACATTTTGCTGTGGGAGGACGTGGTGCTTGATGCGCCCGAACTGGCGATTCCGCATCCCCGTTTGGCCGAGCGCCGCTTCGTGCTGGAACCCTTGGCCGATATCGGGGCCGGGGCCTGTCATCCGGTGAACGGGCGGACCATCGCCGACCTGCTGGCCGGTTTGCCCGAAAGCCCGATGGGCTGCGTGCGGGTGATCGCGGCATGACGGCGGCACCTTACCGGATTTTCGTGCGCGACCTGCTGCTGATGGTGTCGATCGGCATTCATCCGCACGAGCGCTTGGCCCCCCAGCGGGTGCGGATCAATGTCGATATGACCGCTTGCGAAAGCACCGGTGCCGCCTTGGACGATATCGCGGGGGTGGTGTCATATGAGGACGTCATCACCGGTATCAAGCATTTGGTGGCCGAGGGGCACATCAATCTGGTCGAAACCGTCGCCGAACGCATCGCGGAGCTGTGTCTTGCCGACAACCGGGTGCTGTCGGCGCGGGTCAGGATTGAAAAGCTCGACGTTTACGCCGAGGCCGCCTCGGTGGGGATCGAGATTGAGCGGGGGCGGTAACCCCCTACTATCGCTGGCACTTCGCCAAATTCACCAAGAACGGCCCGATCAAATGATGCGGCGCGTCCTTGAACTCGCGGATGAACTGCTCTTCCTCGGAGCGGGTCATGCTGGTTAGCGGGTGGAAGAGGGCGGTGAAGACGTTGTGGAAATCGTTTTCGCCGAACACCCGGTGTTCGCCCGGATCCTGGGCTTGCGCGGATTTGTCCTTCACCACGAAGGCGGCTTGGCCGACGCTGACGCTGGTCGGCGTGTATTGCATCAGCTTCATGAACCATTCCTTGCGAAGATCCCAACGCTTGAAGGAATGGGCGATGCGCACCAGGGTCTGCCACTGAAGCCGCTTGGCCAACGGATGATCGTAAAGATCTTGCCAGCTGAAATCGGCGCCCCGGCTGGATTTCAGATCCTCGACGATCTCGCGGCACTGGCGGCCGAATTCCTCGTTGTCGTCGCCCAGGATCAAATGCAGGAACTGAAACAGATTGGGCAGGTGGGCGCGGTCCAGCTGGCCGGTGTTGAGCAATTCGCTGAGCGGATGAATCATCAAGCGGCCAAAGGCGTTGTTGCGTTTGGCCTCCAGCTTGGCGTCCTCCTGGATCGCTTCCGCCTCGCTCCAGGCGTGGGCGTAGAAGGAATCGAAGGCGGCCGAGGTTTTCAGATTCTCGACGATGGCGTGCAGGCTGTCGAAGGTTGGCGGGCGATCACGGTAGGCGCGCTCGGCCGCCGTCAGCAGTGCGTCGAGCACTTGATTGGTGGTATGGCGCAGATGATTGGTCCCGCGCGCCGTCATTGTGTCGATCCTCCTTTCGAAAAGATATGGTGACGGCTTAGTCCAACAACCAGAAGCGGAGCACGGCGTTGATCGCGTGCGGCTGCTCGATGACCGACAGATGGCCACAGTCGCCGATCGGAATCAATCGCGCGCGGGGAATTAAATCCGCCATTTCGCGGGCGCGATCGGGCGGGGTCAGCGTGTCCTGGGCGCCAACCACCACCAGGGCGGGGCAGTGAATGGCGGAAAGACCTGGGCGGGCATCGGGCCGACCGATGATCGCGGTTTGCTGGCGTTCAAACCCGTCGGGGCCGACGGCGGCGGCCATCTCCTTGGCCAAACCGGTGATGGCTTCGTCGCGCAATCGATCCGGGTGAACCAGCATCGGCAGCATCGACGGCATGATCTTCGAAAACCCGCCCGCCTTGGCGACGCGGATCGCCTCCAAGCGGCGTTCGGTCTGTTCGGGGGTGTCGGGCCGCGCCGTGGTGTCGAGCAATGCCAAGCGCTCGACCCGCTCGGGCGCCAAACGGTGGATCGCCATGGCGACATAGCCCCCCATCGATAGACCGGCCAAGGCGAAGCGGGCGGGGGCGTTTGCCAGAACGCGCATCGCCATCGCGTCGAGGTGATCGTCCTGGGTCAAATCGGGCACCGAAATCGTGGCGATATCGGCCAGCGCGGCGGCCTGATGTGTCCACAGGCGATGGTCGTGCAGCAGGCCGGGCAGCAGGATCAGTGGCGTCATGTCATTTCACCAGTTTGGCGATGTGTTTGAATTCGGGCGTTCCGGCGCGGGTCAGCCACTCGAACGCCACCATTTCGGTGGTGGCGATCGCAACCCCGGCCTGGGTCAGGCGGTCGATCGCCGCCGCGTGGTTGGCGGACGTGCGCGACGAGACGGCGTCGCGCACCACCACCGGGTCGAAGCCCAACGCCTTGAAGCCCAGCGCGGTTTGCAGCACGCAGATATGGGATTCGATCCCCACCAGCACCGGCTGACGGCGGCCCACGGCCTCGAACGCGCGGCGCATGGCCTCGTCGCCGGTGCAGGCGAAGCTGGTCTTGCTCATCGCGGCGCCGGGCGCGAACAATTCGGCCACCTCCGGCACGGTCGGCCCCAGGCCCTTGGGATATTGTTCACTCAACAGAGCCGGGATTCCCAAGACCTTCGCCGCCTCCAGCAAAAGGCGGGTGTTCCTCACCACGCCGTCACCGCCCGCGATGTGGCCGAGCAAATTTGTCTGGATATCGACCACCAGCAGGAAGGACCGCGCGGCATCAATCAGCATGACGAACCCCAAGAATATCGGAAAACATCATCAAGGGTATGACAATCGGTGATTTTCGCCAACCCCGCCATTGACATGGCCGCCGATCGCCTTATTATCCCGCCCACATGACCGTTACGACAGATAACACACCGGATTTCTCCGATCTCGGTCTCGGCCCAAGCCTTCTGAAGGCGGTCGAGGAAGCGGGATACACCCGCCCCACCACCATCCAGGCGCAGGCGATCCCCGTCGTTCTGATGGGACGCGATGTTCTTGGCTGCGCGCAGACCGGAACTGGAAAAACGGCCTCGTTCACCTTGCCGATGATCGAGATCCTAGCCGCGGGACGAGCGAAGGCGCGAATGCCGCGCTCGCTGATCCTGTGCCCGACCCGTGAATTGGCGGCCCAGGTGGCCGAGAATTTCGATAAATACGGAAAATATCACGCGCTGAGCAAGGCGCTGATCATCGGCGGCGAATCGATGAGCGATCAAGTCGCGCTGCTTGATCGCGGCGTCGATGTCTTGATCGCCACGCCGGGCCGTTTGCTCGACATGTTCGATCGCGGACGCATCCTGCTCAACGACGTCAAGGTGCTGGTGATCGACGAGGCCGACCGCATGTTGGACATGGGCTTCATCCCCGATGTTCAGCGGATCGTGTCGCTGCTGCCCAAAATTCGTCAAACGCTGTTCTTCTCGGCCACCTTGGGGCCCGAGATCAAGCGCATCGCCGACGATTTCCTGATGAACCCGAAAGAGGTGTCGGTCAGCCCGCAGCATTCGACCGCCACCACGGTCGAGGCGTTCCTGGCCGTGGTCGACGAGATCGACAAGCGCGAAACCCTGCGCCACATCATCCGGGTCGAGGCGGTCAAGAACGCCTTCATTTTCTGCAACCGCAAGCGCGACGTCGATATTCTGTATCGCTCGCTCTCCAAGCACGGCTTCGACGTGGTGCAGTTCCACGGCGACATGGCGCAGCCCGCCCGGGTGGAAGCCCTGGGCAAGTTCAAATCGGGCGAGGCCCGTTTGATGGTTTGCTCCGACGTGGCGGCGCGCGGCATCGATATTTCGGCGGTCAGCCACGTTTTCAATTTCGACGTGCCGATCCATGCCGAGGATTACGTTCACCGGATCGGCCGTACCGGCCGGGCGGGTTTGGACGGGCGCGCCTATACCATCGCGACGCCGGAAGACGGCAAGCATGTGGTGGCGATCGAAACCCTGATCAAGGCGCAGATTCCGCGCATCGATGTTGAAGGCGTTCCTGCGCTGGAATTGTCGATGGAGCCGCGCAAGCGGCGGGCGGGCGGCCGGGGCGACGATAAGGGGGCTTCACCGCGCGGCGGACGCCGTGGCGGGGAACGTCCCGAACGGGCGCCGCGTCCGGAGCGGACCGAACAAGCGCCCGCCGCCGAGCGGCCCGAACGCGCGCCGGCACCGGAACGCCAAGCGGCCCCGGAACGGCCGGCGCGGCCTGAACGTGCCGAGCGCGGTGAGCGGCCCGAGCGGCCCGAGCGGAGTGATCGTCCTGAACGGTCGGATCGCCGGGATCGTGGGGCCCGCCGTCGCCGGGTTGATGAATTCGGCATCGGCGAGATGAATCACGCCGATGGCGTGACCGGTTTCGGCGACCATTTCCCCGATTTCATGGCCCGCGAGGTTCCGCCCGAGCTGCTGGTCAAGGACGAGAAGTAATCCTGGTTCGCCGTAAACAGAGAAACAGCCGGTCTGTAAGGACCGGCTGTTTTTATATCCGAAGACCGGAAGATCAGCCGAAGCGGCCGGTGATATAATCGCGGGTGCGCTGTTCGCGCGGATTGGCGAACAGGGCCTCGGACGAGTCGAACTCGACCAATTCCCCCAGATACATGAAGCCGACATAGTCGCTGACGCGGGCGGCCTGCTGCATGTTGTGGGTGACGATGACGATGCAATAATCCTCGCGCAGTTCCCACATCAGCTCGTCGATCTGAGCGGTGGAAATCGGATCGAGGGCCGAGCACGGCTCGTCGAGCAAGATCACCTCGGGGCGAACGGCCACGGCGCGCGCGATGCACAGGCGCTGCTGCTGGCCGCCCGACAGGCTGAGGCCGCTGCGGTGCAGCTTGTCCTTGACCTCGTCCCACAGAGCCGCCTTGCGCAGCGCCGATTCCACCTCGTCCTCGATCTCCGAGCGGGTCAGCTTGCGGTACATGCCGAGCGGAAAGGCGATGTTGTCGAAAATCGACATCGGGAAGGGGGTCGGCTTTTGGAACACCATGCCGACGCGGGCGCGCAGCAGCGACACGTCGCCGATATCGCTCAGGATGTTCTCGCCGTCGAGCAGGATCTCGCCGGTGGCGCGGTGTCCGGCATACAGATCGCAAATCCGGTTCAGCGTGCGCAGCAAGGTCGATTTGCCGCAGCCCGACGGCCCGATCAGGGCGGTGACCGTGCGGTCCTGAAAGGTGATGTTCAATTCCTTCAGCGCATGGGCTTCGCCGTAATAGAAATTGAGGTTCTTCGCGACGATCTTCGCCGGTTTGGGCAACGGTACGGTGTGGGTCATCGGTCCCCCCTGGCGGCCATCACACGGGCCGCGACGTTCAAAAGCAGCACGCTGGCGCTGACGATCAGCGCCCCGGCCCAGGCCAGTTCCTGCCAATCCCGATAGGGGCTCATGGCGAACTGGAAGATCGATACGGGCAGGCTGGGCATCGGCCCGGACATGTTCAATTGGGTGAATTGATTGTTGAGCGCGGTGAACAGCAACGGCGCGGTTTCGCCGCTGATGCGGGCGACCGCCAGCAGAATGCCGGTGACGATGCCCTTGGCGCAGGCCCGCCAACTGACCCGGACGATCATCCGCCACACCGGCATGCCCAAGGCGATGGCGGCCTCGCGGATATGGTCGGGAAACAGCGAAAGCATGTCCTCGGTGGTGCGCACGATCACCGGAATGGCGATCAGCGCCAGCGAAATCGCCCCGGCCCAGCCCGAGAAGTGCCCGGTGGGCAGCACCACGATCGCATAGACGTACAAGCCGATGGTGATCGACGGCGCCGACAGCAAGGTATCGTTGAGGAAACGGACCAGTTCGGCGGTGCGCGACGTGCGGGAATATTCCGCCAGCCACGTGCCGGTCAGCACGCCGATCGGGGCGGCGAACAAGATGGCGACGCCCGACATCATCACGGTGCCGAGGATGGCGTTGGACAGCCCGCCATGGCCGCCGGGCGGCGGTGTCGGCTGGGTGAACACCGCCCACGATAGGGCGCCTACCCCGCGCGCCAGCAGTTCGATCAAAATCGAGGTGAGGATGGCCAGCGCGGACAGGGCGGCGGTGACGCACAGCGTCATCATCACGCGGCTGACCCGGCGGCGGTGGTTGACGATGCGAGGATCGATGCTCATCGCGCCATGCTCCGGTCGGCTTGGGCCAGCATCAGACGCGCGGCGATCAGCACCACGAAGGTCAAGCAGGTCAGGATCAGGCCCAGCTCGACCAGCGACGACAGATAGATGTCGCCCGACGCTTCGGTGAATTCGTTGGCCAGGGTCGCCGAAATGGTGGTGCCGGGTTGCAACAGCGAGGCGACGATGCGGTGTGAATTGCCGATCACGAAGGTGACCGCCATGGTTTCGCCCAGCGCACGGCCCAGCCCCAGCATGACGCCGCCCAACAGGCCGCGCCGCGCGTGCGGGACCAGGACATAGCGCGCCACTTCCCATTTGGTGGCGCCCAGGCCGTAAGCGGCTTCGCGCAGCATCGGCGGCACGGTGGACAGCACTTGCCGGCTGACCGAGGCGATGAACGGCAACACCATGATCGCCAGGATCAAACCGGCGGTCAGCATGCCGATGCCGTAAGGCGGTCCTTGAAACAACAGACCGAGCCCGGGGATCGGCCCCAGCCAAGCGATCAGCACGGGATACACATGGTCGGCGAACAAGGGCGCCACCACGAACAGGCCCCACATGCCGTAAATGATGCTGGGCACGGCCGCCAACAATTCGATGGCGATGCCGATCGGCCCGCGCAGCTTGTAGGGGCAGATTTCATTGAGGAAAATGGCGATGCCGAAGGCCATTGGAACACCGACCGCCATCGCGATCACCGAGGTGATCAGCGTGCCGGCAATCGGAGCGGCGGCGCCGAAGCTGTCGGTAACCGGATTCCAGTGATCGCTGATGAGGAAGGAGAATCCAAACCGGCGCAACGCCGGCAGGGATTCGACCAGCAATACCACCAGCATGCCGCCCAAGGCGGCCACCACGAAAGCGGCGGCGCTCCCAGTCAGCCAGCGGAACGGTTTTTCAAGGCCCAGGCCAGACGGGACGCGGTTTCCCGCGGAGTCCAACGGCCGTTCTGTTTCGGTTGCAACCACGCTTAACCCTTCGGCGTTCACGTCGTGTCCTTCACGTTCGCGGCGTTCGCAAGACACCGCCAGCGGGGCGAACCCGCTGGCGGCTGGCGCGATACTACCCTGTTTAGTGGGCGGCGGTCCACAAAGCCTTGCCGTCCGGGCCCTTAACGCTGGCGGCCCAGGTCCTTTCGATCATGCCGACCACCGAGGCGGGCATCGACACATATTGCAGCTCTTCCGCCATCTTCTGGCCGTTGGCATAGGACCACGAGAAGAACTTCAGAGCGTCCAGCGCTTGGGTCGGCTTTTCCTGCGCCTTGTGCATCAGCACCCAGGTGACGCCGGTGATCGGCCAGCTATCCTTGCCGGGCTGGTTGGTCAGCACGATGTTGAAGTTTTCCGAGTGCGCCCAATCGGCGTTCGAGGCGGCGGCCTGGAAGGTCGCCAGCTTCGGCTCGACGACCGCGCCGTCGTGATTGACCATCTTGATCCAGGTCATCTTGTTTTGCAGGGCATAGGCGTATTCGACATAGCCGATGGCGCCGTTGGTCTGGCCCGCGAAGTTGGCCACGCCCTCGTTGCCCTTGCCGCCCAGGCCGACCGGCCACTCGACGGCGGTGTTGAAGCCGACCGCCGACTTCCATTCCGGGCTAACCTGCGACAGGTAGTTGGTGAACAAGAAGGTGGTGCCCGACCCGTCGGAGCGGTGAACGACGGCGATGCTCTGCGCGGGCAGCTTGACGCCGGGGTTCAGGGCGGCGATGGCCGCATCGTTCCAGCTCGCGATCTTGCCCATGTAGATGCCGGCCAGCGCGGCGCCGTCGAGCTTAAGCTCGCCCGGGGTGATGCCGGCGATGTTCACCACCGGAACCACGCCGCCCATGATGGTCGGCCACTGGATCAGGTCGTTCTGGGCCAGCACGTCGTTGGCCAGCGGCATGTCGGTGGCGCCGAAATCGACGGTCTTGGCTTCGATCTGCTTGATGCCGCCGCCCGAACCGATCGACTGATAGTTCAAGGCCACGTTGCTGGTGGTCTTATAGGCATCCGCCCATTTGGCCAGGATCGGATAGGCGAAGGTCGAGCCGGCGCCGGTGATTTCGCTGGCGGCAGCCATGCCGGTGCTCATGCCGAGCGCGATCACGGCGGCCAGAACGCCTTTTGCCTTGAGTTGGAATGTCATGCGTAACTCCTCAGTCCAATGGATCGAATTGGGTCGAATTTGGTCCCCCGCTATGGGGTGACACTTACACTGGCACGCGGCCGGGCTCAATCGGGGACAGGGGGTGCGGGGAAAGTGTCATGGGAGTGTAACGGGCGGGTGGGGGATTCGTGCGGGGGAGTTTCTCGTTGGTGGTTCCACCTCGGGGCGAGTTGTGGTAGTCTTTACGCCGTTAACGATTCGATGGATAACTAGGAATTATGCGGCATAACGTTATTT
>CAIULK010000255.1 GCA_903899885.1 uncultured Rhodospirillaceae bacterium | reverse complement strand
TGGGGGCCAGATCTTCCTTGTAGATGTCGGCCTGGAGTTCATCGGGGGTCAGCATCATCACGACGTCGGCCCAGGCGGCGGCGGCGGCGGGGGTCATCACCTTCAACCCCTCGGCCTCGGCCTTCTTGATGCTGCCCGAATCGGCGCGCAGCGCCACGGCCACTTCCTTGACGCCCGAATCGCGCAGGTTGAGCGCATGGGCGTGGCCCTGGCTGCCATAGCCGACGATGGCCACTTTCTTGCCCTTGATCAGATTGACGTCGGCATCCCGGTCGTAATAGACGCGCATCGGTTTTCTTCCTTGTCAGTTAGTCCAATGGCCCGAAATGCTGACGCATTTCCGGCCCCTCAATCGCCGGGCGGGGTGCGTCCGCACCCCTTGGCTCCCGCCGCACGAGCGGCGCGGCCGCGGTCGCGGCCGTGTCCCTTGATCGTTTAAAAGGCTTGGCCGCCGCGCGCGATGGCGACGACGCCGGTGCGCGAGACTTCGACCAAACCCAACGGTTCCATCACCCGGATGAAGGCATCGACCTTTTCGGTCGCCCCCACCACTTCGAACACGAACGAATCGTTGGTGGCATCGACGGTGCGGGCGCGATAGGCGTCGGCGATCTGCAACGCCTGGGTCCGCTGTTCACCCTTGCCCGCCACCTTGATCAACGCCAGTTCCCGCTCGACATGCGGGCCGTCCAGCGTCAGGTCCGCCACTTTATGGATCGGCACCAAACGGCGCAACTGATGCTTGATCTGCTCGATGATCATCTGGGTACCCGAGGTCACGATGGTGATCCGCGAGCGGTTTTCCTCGCGGTCGACCTGCGCCACCGTCAGACTTTCGATATTGTAGCCGCGGCCCGAGAACAGGCCGATCACCCGCGCCAGCACGCCCGCCTCGTTATCGACCAGAACGGCGATGGTGTGGCGGCGAATCTCTTCCTTGCATTTGGTGGTGGTCATGGCCCAAGCCCCCCTTACACCAGAACCATGCCGTCGCCTTCGGAACCGGGCTTGTCGCGCCCTTTATCCTCTGGCCCCAACACCATTTCATTATGCGCCATGCCGGGCATGATCATCGGGAAACAGTTTTCCGAGGCATCGGTGCGCACATCGACCAGAACCGGCCCATCGGTGGACAGCATGGTGTGGATCGCCCCGTCCAAATCCGCCGGGTTCTCGACCCGCAAGCCGGTGGCGCCGAAGGCGGCGGCCAGTTTGACGAAATCGGGATGGTGTTCCATATGGCTTTGCGAATAGCGGCCACCATGGATCAGTTCCTGCCACTGGCGGACCATGCCCATATATTGATTGTTCAAGATGAACACCTTCACCGGCAGCTTGTGCTGACATAAGGTGGCCAGTTCCTGAATGTTCATCTGGATCGAGGATTCGCCCGCGATGTCGATGACCAGCGAATCGGGATGGGCGACTTGCACCCCCATCGCCGACGGCAAGCCATAGCCCATCGTGCCCAAACCGCCCGAGGTCATCCAGTGATGCGGCTCGTCGAACCGCAGATGCTGGGCCGCCCACATCTGATGCTGCCCGACCTCGGTGCAGATATAGGGGTTGCGGTTCTTGGTCAGTTCGAACAAACGCTGGATGGCGTATTGCGGTTTGATCAGCGTGTCGGACGGTTCGTAATACAAGCAGTTGCGCGAACGCCATTGCTCGATCTGAGCCCACCACGCCTTCATCGCCTTGTCGTCCATCCGGTGCGGATGGGCTTTCCAGACCTGAATCATCTCGTCCAGAACGTTCGCGGCATCGCCCTGAATCGCCAGATCGACCTTGACGTTCTTGTTGATCGAGCTGCGGTCGACGTCGATATGGATCTTGGTGGCGTTGGGCGAGAAGGCATCGATCCGGCCGGTGACCCGGTCGTCGAAGCGCGCGCCGATCGCCAGCATGACGTCGCAGCCGTGCATCGCCATATTGGCTTCCAGCGTGCCGTGCATCCCCAGCATGCCCAGGAACAGCGGGTCCGAGCCGGGATAGGCGCCCAGCCCCATCAGGGTCAGGGTCACCGGGCTGCCCAGCATGCGCACGAACTGGGTCAAAAGGCGGCAGCCCTCCGGCCCCGAATTGATCACGCCGCCGCCGGCATAAACGATCGGCCGCTTGGCCTTGGACAGAATCTCGACCGCCTTTTCAATCGCGGCGCGGTCGCCCTTGACCGGCGGATTGTATTTCGACGGGCATTCCTCGGCGGTCTGATAGGTGCCGCGATTCTGCACGACATCCTTGGGCAGATCGATCAGCACCGGGCCGGGACGGCCGGACCGCGCGACGTGAAACGCCTCGTGCACGGTCTTGGCCAGATTGTTGACGTCCTTGACCAAGTAATTGTGCTTGGTGCAGGGCCGGGTGATGCCGGTGATGTCGGCCTCTTGAAACGCATCGTTGCCGATCAGATGGGTCGGCACTTGGCCGGTCAGGCAGACCAGCGGGATCGAGTCGGCCAGCGCGTCGGCCAAGCCGGTCACCGTGTTGGTG
>CAIULK010000254.1 GCA_903899885.1 uncultured Rhodospirillaceae bacterium | reverse complement strand
TTCTCGATCACCGCGTCGATCTTGCGGCGGTTACGGATGATGGCCTTGTCGCCCATCAGGCGGTCGATATCGGCCGGACCATAGGCGGCGACCAGATCGGGGTCGAATCCGCCGAAGGCCGACGACAGCCCGGCGCGCTTCTTCAAGACGATCTGCCACGACAGCCCGGCTTGGAAAATCTCCAGACACAGCCGCTCGAACAGGCCGCGCTCGTCGCTCAACGGAAAGCCGTATTCCTGTTCGTGATAGGCCTCGTGCACCGGATGGCCGGGGGCGATGTCACAATACCAGTTCATGGCGCGGCCCTTTCTTCCAGCTCCAGCAGGGTGCCACAACAATCCTTGGGGTGAAGAAATAGAACGGGAAGACCGTGGGCGCCGGTCTTGGGTTCGCCGTCGCCCAGAACGCGCACGCCAGCGGCGTGCAGGCGGTCGCGGGCCGCGCGGATGTCGTCCACCTCGCAGCAGATGTGGTGAATGCCGCCCTGGGGCGCACGGTCCAAGAATCCGGCGACCGGCGATGCCCCGCTTAACGGGGCCAGCAATTCGATCCGCGTGTTGGCAAGATCGACGAATACCACCCGCACCCCATGTTCGGGCAGATCAACCGGGTCCGAGACCGCCGCCCCCAGGGTATCCCTGTACAAAGCCGTGGCCGCCTCCAGGTCGGGAACCGCCACCGCCACATGATTCAGCCGTCCAATCATGCCTCACCTCCCGTTCGACATTAGGAAGCTCTTGCGCCCGCCAAGGCAAGAGACTACGACAAGACAGCCGCGATTTTAGGGGAGGCCCGTTCTGGAAACCCCGTTCCACAGTCGTCCCTTAAGGGCGAGGGAGCACTGGCGCCTCGCCCGCAACGTCGCCGTCCTGGTCCTGCTGGCCTTCGGATCCGTCACGTTCCTGTATGTGATGAGTTCACTGCCGCAGGTCGAGGGCCGGATGTCCGCGCCTGGGCTCGAGCTTCCCGTCACCATCACCCGCGATCCCCTGGGGATTCCCCGGATCAACGCCCGTTCGCAGCACGACGCCTATTTCGCCCTGGGCTGGGTTCACGCCCAGGACCGGTTCTGGCAGATGGAGATGCAGCGCCGCGTGGTCGCCGGGCGGCTGTCCGAGCTGATCGGTGAAAAGGGGCTGGCCAGCGACCGGTTCATGCGCACGCTGGGCCTGTATCGGCTGGCCGAAAGCAGCGCCACCAAACAGGACCGGCCGGTTCAGGCCGCCTTGGAGGCCTATGGCGGCGGCGTCAACGCCTGGGCCGATCAAAACCGCTATCGCCTGCCGCTGGAATTTCAAATCCTGGGTGACCGCCCTGCCCCTTGGACACCCGCCGATTCGCTGGCCTGGGGCCGTCTGATGGGGATTGAACTTGCCGCCGACTGGCGCGAGGCGCTGCTGCGCGCCAAACTGGCGCCGCGTTTCGACGCCAAGCACTTGGCCGAACTGTTCCCCGGCTCTTCCGATGAATCCCCGGCCACGTTGTCATCCGATGCCGCCGGGCGCCTGCTTGGCGCCCTACCCGATGCCCTGGTGCCCCGTTTGGCCTCGAACGTTTGGGTGGTCGCGGGCGACCGCACCGCCTCGGGCAAGCCGCTGCTGGCCAACGATCCGCATCTGGCCCTGCAATCGCCGGCCCAATGGTATCTGGCCCGGATCGAGGCGCCCGGCCTTGCCGTGTCGGGGGCAACCGTTCCCGGCATTCCCTTTCACCTTTTGGGGCACACGCCGCGGATCGCCTGGGGATCGACCGCCACCGGGGCCGACACCGTCGATCTGGTCGCCGACCATCTGACCCCCGAGGGCACAGCCACCGTTACCCCGAACGGCTCGCAGCCGCTTACCCTGCGCAACGAGCTGATCCACGTCAAGAACGGCGCCGACGTGTCCCTGACCATCCGCGCCACCCGGCACGGGCCGGTGGTGTCCGACCTCGTCGGCGGGGCGGGCCCCGGCGAGGTGATAAGCCTGCGCTCGACCGCGCTGGAACCCGATGATCTGTCGCCCCAAGCCTATTACCGTTTGGCCCGCGCCACCGATTGGCGCGGCGTGCAGGCGGCGTTGAAGGATCTGGGCGCGCCGGTTCAGAATTTCGCCTATGCCGACACCAATGGATCGATCGGTTTTCTGACCGCCGGCCGCGTGCCGCTCCGCCGTTCCGGCGCGGGCGGGCGGATCCAGCACGGCTGGACCGGTCAGGACGAGTGGACAGGCTGGATCGCGCCCGCCAAATTGCCTCAACGGCTCAACCCCGAGGGCGGGGTGATCGTCAACGCCAACAACCGGCTGGCCCCGCCCGGCGCCACCCCGCCGATCGCCGAAACTTGGCCCGACGGCTGGCGGGCCCAGCGCATCCAGGACCTGTTGGGTGGCCGCACGGGATTGACCGCCGCCGACATGGCCAAAATTCAAGCCGATTCGCTGTCGCTGCCCGCCGTCGAGCTGAAGGAACTGTTGTCCGGCGTGCCCCCGGCCGATCCCTTGTCGGCCAAGGCCTGGCACTGCTGGCCGCCTGGGACGGACAAAGCGCGGCGGCCAAGCCCGAACCCTTGATCTTCGCCGCGTGGATGAAGCAGTTGTGGCACGATCTGCTGGCCGCCAAACTGGGCGATGATTTCGCCGCCTTCACCCCGATGCGCCCGGCGGCCTTAAGCGGCATCTTGATCCGCAACCGTCATTGGTGTGATAACGAGGGCCAAACCCAAGCCCGCTCGTGCGAGGACGTCGCCTCGGCCAGCCTGTCGCGGGCAATGGCCGGTCTCGCCGCCCGCTGGGGAAACGACCCGGCGCGCTGGGCCTGGGGAAACGTCCACGCGGTCCACCTCGCCGATCCGGTGCTGGCCGCCGTTCCGCTGTTGTCCAGCATCGGCCGCCGCGACATTCCCGCCGACGGCGACGATTTCACCATCAACCGCGCCACCCCGTCGGCGCGGGACTTTTCCGACATCCACGGACCCGGCTTGCGGGCGATTTACGATCTGGCCGATCTGAACGCGTCGCGCTTCGTGCTCGGCGGCGGCCAATCGGGAAATCCGTTGTCGCGGCACTGGGACGATCAGGTGAGGGCATGGCTTTCAAACACGGGCGTGGCGCTTACAAGCGCCCCGGACCATGCCAATGTCTTGATCTTGGAGCCTAGCCCATGACCGGACATTCTTTTTTTCCGGCAGTCACCAGTTGACTCGCGACAGCCGGTGCGAATTATAGCATTCTGTGAAACGTAAAGATCGCTCTTCCGGGGCGGGTCCCGGCCAGGGGAAGTGAATGTTCGGAATTATCGGCATCGTCGTCACGACCCTTTCGGTGATCGGCGGTTACGCGTTCAACGGCGGGCACATGAGCGTGCTTTTTCAGCCGTTCGAATGGCTGATCATCGTCGGCGCCGCGACCGGCTCGATGCTGCTTGGCAATACCAAGGACATTATTCGCGGTATCTTCGCCAATCTCGGCTTGGTGTTCAAAGGCCCGCACCACACCCGCGACGATTTCATCGAACTTCTGTCGATGCTGTACGCGGTTTTCAAACTGGCCAAGACCAAGGGCGATCTGGCTCTGGAAAGCCACGTCGAAAAACCCGACGAAAGCCCGCTGTTCGCCAAATTCCCAACCTTCAACAGCGACCTGCATGTCCGCACCTTCTTGTGCGATTATCTGCGGCTGTTGACCTTGGGCACCTCGAACGCGCACGAACTGGAAGTGATCATCGACGGCGAGATCGAAGCGCACCACAAGCTGTATCACGAGATGTCGCACGCGGTCATCTTGATGGCCGACGCCATGCCCGCGCTGGGCATCGTCGCCGCCGTGCTGGGCGTTATTCACACGATGGGATCGATCACCGAACCGCCGGAAGTGCTGGGCCATCTGATCGGCGCCGCCTTGGTGGGAACCTTTACCGGCGTGCTGCTGTCTTACGGCATTTTCGCGCCGATTGGACGGAACATGCAGTTATGCTTCGATTCCGATGGCATGTACCATCAGGCGGTCAAGGCCGGTCTGCTGGCCCATATGCAGGGATACGCGCCGCAGGTGTCGATCGAGTTCGCACGGAAAATCCTTCCCGATGCGCTGCGGCCAAGCTTCCAGGAGCTTGAAGAAACAATCACCAATCTTCCGCCTGATTGACGGCATCGGACGCCTAAGGCATGGCCGAACAGCAGATCGTCATCAAACGGGTCAAGAAGTACGGAGGCGCGCATCACGGCGGCGCCTGGAAGGTGGCTTATGCCGACTTCGTGACCGCGATGATGGCGTTCTTCCTGCTGTTGTGGCTGCTCAACGCGGTCACCGAGGAACAGCTGACCGGCATTTCCGACTATTTCGCCCCGACCATGGCCTCGAAAAGCGAATCCGGGGCCGGCGGTATTTTGGGCGGCCAAGTGATCGGCGAAGGGGCGCAGATCTCCGAGCATAGTTCGCCCAGTTTGGTGGCGCATCTGCCGCCCTCGTCGGTCGGTCCCGGCGGCGAGGATCTGACCTCGAACGTCACCGAACCCTTGGAAGGCATGACCGAAAAGGATTTGAAGGAAAAGCTGGCCGAGCGCGAACAGCAGAAGTTCGAAAAGGCGAAGGAAGCCTTGGAAAACGCCGTCAAGGGCATTCCCGAACTGAAGCAGTACCAGAACTCGATGATGGTCGATAACACGCCGGAAGGGCTGCGCATCCAACTGACCGATCAGGAGGGGCTGGCGATGTTCCCGTCGGGCAGCTCGGCGATGTACGGCTATACGCGGGCCTTGCTGGATTTGGTGTCGCGCATCGTCAACCAGTTGCCGAATAAGATTTCGATTTCCGGCTATACCGATTCGGTGCCGTTCCGCGATCCTTCGGGCTATACCAACTGGGAACTGTCGGCCGACCGCGCCTTGGCCACCCGGCGCACCCTGGTCGCCGCCGGCATCGACGAATCCCGCGTCGACCGCGTGGTCGGCAAGGCCGATACCGATCCCCTGGTCACCGACGATCCCAAGGCGCCCCGCAACCGGCGGATCAGCATCATCTTGCTGCGCGAGAATGATATCGGCACACCGCCGCCGCTGCCCGGCTCCGACGTTGCCCCTCCTCCGGCCGCTCCGCCGACTCCGGCTCCCGGCAAACACTGATGAGCACGCCCGCATCCGTTTCCGGGGTGATTGTCCGGCGCCTCCTGGCCTATGGGATCGATGCGGTGGTGATCGCGATGGTGGTCGCCGCGATCCTGGCGGTGCTGTTTGTGTTGGGATTGGTCAGCCACGGATTGGCCTGGGGGCTGCTGGCGATTCCCGGATTATTGGTTCCGTTGGCCTATCACTCTGGCTTGGTGGCGTCGCCCAAGGCGGCGACCTTGGGGATGCGGGCGATGGGGATCCGGGTGCGGCAACTTGAATCCAGCCGGCGTCCGACCTTGCCGCAAGCAATCGTCTTGACCTTGGCCTTCTACGGCTCGATCGCGGCGACCGGGTCCTTGATTTTGATCGTCGCCCTGTTCAACCGGCGGCGGCGCACCTTGCATGATTGGCTGGCCGGAACCCAGGTCGTTCGCGTGGATGCGAGGGCTTAAGGGATGGAACACCTGCCCCTGAAACGGCCGCAGTTCTTTTTCACCAGCCAGCCGCAGCCCTGCCCCTATTTGGCCGACCGGATCGAACGCAAGATCGTCACCGAACTGACCGGCCCCGATGCCGCCGATCTGCACGAGGCGCTGGCCCGCGCCGGATTTCGCCGCAGCCACGCCATCGCCTATATGCCCGCCTGCCCCGGTTGTTCGGCCTGCATCGCCGTGCGCATTCCGGTCGCCGAGTTCCGCCCCAGCCGCACCATGCGCCGGATCATCAAGGCCAACGCGGATCTGACCGCCCGCATGGTTCCGGCTCTATCGACGCACGAGCATTACGCCCTGTTCGCCCGCTATCAAAAACAGCGCCACACCGGCGGCGACATGGCGTTGATGGAGTATCACGAATACCGTTCGATGGTCGAAGACAGCCCGATCGACACCTATCTGGCGGAATTCCGCGACGGCGGCGGCCATCTGGCCGGGGTGACCTTGATCGACCAGACCTCGGACGGATTGTCGGCGGTCTATAGCTTCTTCGATCCCGATCAAGTGGCCCGGTCCTTGGGCACCCATGCGGTTTTGTGGCTGATCGGCGAAGCGCGGCGGCGCCATTTGCCCTATATCTATCTCGGCTACTGGGTCGCCGAAAGCCCGAAGATGAGCTACAAGATCCGCTATCAACCGTTGGAGGCGTTCGGGCCGGACGGCTGGCGGCGGATTACCGGGCGCTAGAGTTACACGGCTACGTCCGCGGGAATTCCTCCGAAAGACTTTTTGGCATGGAACCGGCGGATCATGATAGCCAGTGGGCGACGCCTGTGATGGGGAGGTAGGGCATGAGCGCATCGGCGATTCCAAGGCTCCAGGCGGCTGGATTTTCGGCGGAGCAGGTGACTGTACTGGCCGAGTTGATCGATAGCCAAGCCTCAAGCAAGTCCGACCTATTGGAAGTCGAGCATCGGCTGGACACTCGGATCACCGATATCGAACATCGACTTGAGGCGAAGATTGCTGAATCAAAAATCGATGTGATCAAGTGGATTGTCGGTCTTTTGCTGGCACAAACAGGTCTTCTTCTCGGCGGCCTGAAGTTGTTCATGCACTGAGCGCGGGGGACTTCCCACACCACGCCGCTATTGAACCGGACGCCGCCGCACCGACAACTCCGCCCAATAGGGCAGCGACAACAGCGCCAGCATTCCGCTCCACACCAGCATTTCCGTGTTGGCGGCCATGATCCCCAGCAGCAGCGGCAGACGGTCCGACCATAACGGGTGCATGGCGGTGAAGTCCTGGCCCATCGCCAAGGCGACCGCTTCCGACAGCGGGGCCAGCAGTACCGAGACCGTCAGGCCGATCGCCACATATTTGGCAGGGCCGAATCCCCCCTCGCCATCGGCGGCGAACAGGCGGCCGACCGCGAAGGCCTCGTCCCACCGGATTTTCAGCGCAAAACGGCGCAGCAGCGCGAAAGCCAAAACCCCAAGGCAGGGCACCAGGAATTCCAGATTGGGAATGTCGCGGTAACGCCCGTGCACCAGCAGCAACACCGTGTCGGCGACCGCCGCCATGCCGTACAGCGGCACCAGCCGTTCCGCCCAGCGCGCCGGGATGGGTTTGCCCTCCAACACCGATCCGGCCGTCCGCAAAATCCAAAACGCCAATTTGGCGTGCAGAATGATGCGGAACAACCCCCAGACATCGCCCAGAATATCGTAGCCCAGCCACCACGCGTTGACCGCCTGGCCCATCGACAAGGCCGCCAACAGTTGCGCCAATCCGCTTAAGACCACGACGCGTGACAGCGGCAAACGGCGGCGCCAAGCCACGCATCCGGAGCCGATCGCGCCCAACAGGGCGGCGGCCCCGGCCTGCCACGGCCAGCCGGGATTTTCCTGAACCGGACCCGACATGCGGAATTTCACCGCGCGGCGGCCGTCAACCACGCCCCAGTTGGCGCCGACGGTTCCTTCCATCTCGGCCTTCCACGGCT
Source organism: uncultured Rhodospirillaceae bacterium (assembly GCA_903899885.1). Taxonomy (GTDB): domain Bacteria; phylum Pseudomonadota; class Alphaproteobacteria; order Rhodospirillales; family Magnetospirillaceae; genus CAIULK01. The sequence goes on along the minus strand of CAIULK010000254.1, from coordinate 5,436 downwards.
GATCGAACGCCTCGACGACGTTGTAATCGAAGCCGTTTTCCTTGGCGACTTGCGCCAGCATGCGCACGAAACGCGCGCCGTTGACCCGGGTGGCCGAAGCCGGGCCGCGTGACCGCCCGCGGGTCGGCCAGCCCGACTCGCCGATCAGGATCGGTTTGCCGGGAAAGGCCGCCTGCACCATTTTATAGACCATCACCAGATGCTTGGCGGCATCCTCGACGCCGATCGGTTCGTCCTCCCAATAGGGCAGGATGTGAACGGTGATATAATCGACCTCGTCGGCCAGTTCCGGGTGCTTCAGCCAGAACGCCCAAACATCGGCGTAAGACACCGGCTGTTTGATCGATCCCCGCACCTTGCGCAGATAGCCGATCAATTGCGGCACGGTCAGATCCTCGCGCAGCAACACCTCGTTGCCGACGATCACCCGTTTGATGGTGTCGGGGTAACGGTTGGCCTGGGCAATCAGCGCATCGGCCTCGGCGGCGTTGGCATCCAGCTTGCGGCCCAGCCACGCCGATTGGGTGACCTCCAGCCCATAGCGCCCGGCCAGTTCGGGAACGATTTGCAGCCCCTCGCGCGAGGTATAGGTGCGCACCCCGCGCGCCACGCCCTGCAAGCTGGCCAAATCCGATTCGATCTCGGCCGGGGTGGGATAATCGTGGGTCAGCGGGCTTTCGCCCCGGCGGAACGGCGCGAACGAGACGCTGGCGAAAGGTTCGTCGAACGACAGCGGAACCGGAACCGGCCGGTTGAGCCAGCCCCAGGCGGCGAAATCCAACGCCGCGCCCAGAATCAGGATCAACACCAAGCCCAGGCGGTTCATCCCCTACTCCTCCCCCGGATCGGACAGGCCGCGCCGGTCCTTTACCACGCTCAGCACCGCGCCGAAACGCTCGATCTCGGCGACCGGGCGGCCGCGCCAGGTTTTCCAGCAATCGACTTGGGTGAAGGCCAGCATATAGTCGGCCTCCTCCAGGCTTTCCGCCTCTTTCAGATAGGGCGGGAAGAAGGCGGTCGCCGACAGGCCGTTGCCGCAAATCCGCACCTTGACCGGCGTGCTCGGCGCTTGGCCGCCGTTTTCCAGCAACACGGCGTCGGACAGCCGATCGACCGCCTCGTGCATCGAGTTGCTCCAATAATCCATTTCCCACTTGCCGTCGGCGCCGCGCACGCCGCCGACCAGGGCGTTGTAGTAGATGTATTCATCGGGATGCAGCCGCGCGATGATCACGGTCTGGATCACGGCGGCGACCAGCAGCGCGCAGGCCACGCCGCGCCCCAGCCGCGCCGAACGCGCCTCGGCCCAGCCCCAGATCCGGTCGAGACCGACCGCCGCCAGCACCGACAAGGGCGGCACCACGAACAAGAAATGCCGCATGCCGTCATAGGCGGTGGGACGGAACAGGATGAAAAAGGCGATCGGGAAGAACGCCGCCAAGCCGGTCAGGGCGACCACCCGGCGGTCGCCGGAAAAACGGCGCGACAACAAGCCGGGAACGGCGGCCAGCAGGCCGATCAGCGTCGCCTCGGGCAGGGTCACCGTCAGATAGCCGGGCAAATACATCGCCGGCAGATCGGTCGCCGGAACCAGACGGCCGTTGAACAGGCTGTCAATATCGATGTCGTAGCGCGAAAAATGCGACATCGCCAAGAACGGGTTAAGCGGGCTTTGCGCCGCCCACGGCCAGAACAGCGCCACCAGAATCCACGACAACACCAGCCCGGCAAGACAACGCCCGATCAAAATCGCGAAATCGCGCCCGGTTCCCGCCACATGCAAACGCCGCCCATACACCCCGATCGCCGCCAGACCGAAATAGCCGACCAGCAGATAGGCCCCAACCCGCGCCCCCAGCGCCACCCCGAAGGCGGCCGCGAACCACAACACCGGCCGCCAGCCCGGACGCGGCAATCCGGCGACCAGATCGGCCAAGGCGACCAGCCCCCACACCATCGCCACCGCGAAGGGCGCATCCTTGGGATTGTTGAAGCTGTGGCCGATGAAGGACGGGGTCAGGGTCAGCAACACCAAGGCGATCAACCCGGCGCGCGGCCCCCCCGCCATCCGCCCCAGGCGCCACGCGCCCAAAATCCCCGCCACGCCGACCAAACCGCCCAGCAAATGCCGGGTTTGGTAATAGCCGAACGGAGAAATCTTGTTGAGCAGAGCCGCGACCAAATCGAACAGGCCGCCGTACCAATACAGATCCAGGTATTCGAAGGCCGAATGATCGGTAAAGCCCGAGCGATACCACGACAGTAGTTTTTCGCCGTAGATCGCCTGAACCTCTTCATCGTGGGTCAATCCGAAATCGCCGAAGCTGGCCAGCACGACGACCAAGGCCGCCAGCGCGATCAGCCACGCCGCCCCGTCCCACGAGGCGCGGCGCAACCCAGGCAGGGTCCGCGACAAGGGGGCCGCCAGCGGAATCCAACCCTGCGTGGAGGAAAACGGAAGATTCACCGAGCCCCCGGCGCCTTGAACTGAAGATAATGCAGGCGTTTCATTTCGCGCCGGCCGTGCTTGACGTTATCGAGGATAAAGCCCGAGGCCAGACACAGAAAGGCCAGGATCATGATCCCGGTGGCCAGGATCGCGGTGGGAAAACGCGGGACCAGCCCGGTTTCGCCGTACGTCACCACCACCGGCACCGCCAAAATCACCGACAACATTCCGAGAAAACCGAACAGCACCGAAAAGAAGAACAGCGGCCGCTCTTCCTTCAGCAATTTCAGGGCGGTGATCAAAATCCGCCAGCCGTCGCGATAGGTCCGCAGTTTCGAGACCGAGCCCGGCGGCCGCGCGAAATAGGGGGTTTCCACCTCGGCGACCGGCATGCGCAGCGCCAAGGCGTGCACCGCCAATTCGGTTTCGGTTTCAAACCCCTGGGCCAGCGCCGGAAAGGATTTGACGAAGCGGCGCGAAAACACCCGATAGCCCGACAGCATGTCGCGGAACCGGTCGCCGAACAGCCACGCCACGAAGCCGGTCAGGATCTTGTTGCCGAACTGATGGCCGTGGCGGAACGCCCCTTCCTGATCGGTGTGCAGGCGGGTGCCGACCACCATGTCGAGATTCTCGGCGACCAGACGGTCGATCATCATCCGGGCGCTGGGGGCGTGATAGGTGGCGTCGCCATCGACCATCACGTAAATGTCGGCCTCGATATCGGCGAACATCCGGCGCACGACATTGCCCTTGCCCTGAAGCGGTTCGGAATACACCGCCGCCCCGGCCGCCTTGGCCACCGCGACGGTATCGTCGGTTGAATTGTTGTCGTAGACGTAAACAGCCGCCTCGGGCAGCGCCGCGTGAAAATCACGCACCACCTGGGCGATCGCCAGTCCTTCGTTATAGCACGGAACCAGGACGGCAATGTCCACGCCCCATTCCTTCCCAACCGGAAAAATCTCCCCTCCTATGCCGGAAGCGGGGGGAAAGGTCAAGAAATGCGATGGTCCGACCCACTAGATATCGTCGGTTCCGGGCGGCGAAGGACACAAGGGGAGAGGCGCGAAACAACCGATTCATTGAAAAACCAACGATATCCCCATAATTTTTACAGGAACACACGCAAGTGGATGCGTTCACAGACGACAACAACTCCCCCGCTTATGGTGGCTCAGCACAAGCCGCTCCACCAAGGGACACATTCACGAGGGGGTTGCCATGAACACCATTTCTCATCCCAACTCGCTAGGACATTGGGGGCAAGACGATTGGACGGATTTCACGCCCGCAGGCGGATTTCCGTACACGCCGGGGGTTATCATCTCCGCCCAGCCGACGGCATCGGCGGCGGTCGCCACGACCAGCGGCCATGGCGAGGCATTCGGCACCGCCGCGTCCACCGCCACTACCACCGTGGCCCTGAAGGTCCAAGCGGCATCCCCGGCTTTCACGATCGGGGTCACCCGCGAAGCGTATATCGCGAAACCGGACGCACTCTACAATTTGGGGGCAATGTTCACAGTCACCCCGACACAAACCAACGCACCGGCAACGATCGAAGTGATCGTCCAGGACAAATTTAGTTATTCTGGAAAAGAAACCTATAATTACGGAACCATCACCTCTTCGGATGGATATAACGTCAATAACGCCTATAGCTGGATGTCGTGGTCACCGATTCTATTCACCCTGAAAAACGGGAAATACCAAACGGGGGACGGCATGTCCCTGTCGGATTTCACATTTACGGCTTCATCCCAGGAAAATCGGGTTGCCAATGTCGAAGTGGCGGCCTATGCCGCCACGGGCGCGTTGATGGCCAGCCGCGAGGTCACCATCGTGACGCACGCCACCACGGTTGATGCCACCCCAGGAGTTGCCACGGCGGCCGAAATCGGCAAGGTGGCGCAAAGCTTTATCGGCAAGACCTGGAATGACACCGGATGCTGGAATCTGGCCTGCGACATCTCGGCCACCGCAGGCGCCTCGCTGCCATATAATTCGCAATGGATCACCTCCGATATCGGCGGCAACGGCCAATGGACCGTGAGCTACAGCGCCTATAACGGCGTCAAGTCGAACTGGATGAGCGCGCTGCAAACCGGCGACATCGTCGAGTTGGGCTGGGCCGGCCTTACCTTCGGCCACATCTTCACCATCGACCGGGTGGCCAACGGCACCGCCTATCTGGTCGATAATTCGGGGGCAGCCGTCCCTGGGGGCGCCCCCACCGACGTGACGATCACCGAGCGCAAAATCACCGACTATGCCCCCTATATCGACCAAGGCACCGTCGTCGTCTTTCGCGACAACGGCGGCACGCCGTCGTCGGGAACCGGCAATTTGGCTCCCAACACGCTGGTCACGCCGGCCACCACCTTGGCGGCGGGAACCACGGTCGCCGCCTCCAGCCTGTTCCGCTCGACCGATCCCGACAACAACACCATTACCCAGTACAAGATCCGCGACGACGACAGCTCGGGCTATTTTTCACTGGCGGGCAAGGCGGCCGCCGATGGCCAATGGCTGACCGTGAACGCCTCGCAATTGTCGCAATTGACCTATACCGCCGCCGCAACCGGCTTGCTGTCGGACGTCATCGAGGTTCAGGCCTATGACGGCAAGGTTTGGGGCGCCACCGACACCGGCCGGGTTCTGACCACGGGCACCGCCGCCGCCCCCAAGGCGTTCAATCTGGGAACCATCGCAACCGGCGTTCAAGTTTTGACGACAGCATCGGGATCCGTCACGAGCGGTGGCACGCAAAGCTGGAATTTCACCATCACCGGTCAGGCGACGGCGGTCGACATCCGATTTGCCGACATGGAAAGCCAAGTCGCGGTCGAGGTGTTCAATTCAACCGACATTTCCCAGATGGGCGGCCCATCCGCCCCTGACTGACGCCAGAATAGCCAAATTCCGGTCCAACCAGAAGGCCGAATTGCGCGATGGCAGCGTCCATCGCAGCATGATCGCCACCT
>CAIULK010000253.1 GCA_903899885.1 uncultured Rhodospirillaceae bacterium | reverse complement strand
GGCGGCCAGCGACTTGGCGAGATCGTAAACGCTTTTGCGCACCTCGGCGTCGTCGATGGCGTAGTAGGCGCGCACCAGCTCGAAGGTTTCGCGTTTGCTCATCGCGTCCTTCGGCTCGGCCGCCGACAGGGCGGCGGGCAGGCTCTCCTTGACCGCGTCGTCGAGACCGTCGAAGAAGAACGACACGGGCACGTCAAGCAGCCGCGACAGCTCGTACAGCCGCGACGCGGCGATGCGGTTGCCACCCCGCTCGTACTTCTGCATCTGTTGGAAGGACAGGCCCAGCGCCGCCCCCAGTTCCTCTTGCGTCAGCCCCAGCAATGACCGGCGCAGGCGCATGCGGGCGCCAACATGAATGTCGATCGGGTTCGGCGCGCCGTCGATCGTCCGGGCACGATAATTTCGAACGGGCGCGGCGCCTTGCGAGCGGGGGGGCATCGGACATCTCCATCACCGGCTGCGGTGGAGATAGGTATCGCAGCGCGAGACCAAATGGTCAAGCACCATGGATCGTCACGCGATACCTTTTGAGTTAGACCTTCGATTTCGACAGGGCATCCAACACCCGGAACACCGATTGGCGGTCCGGTTCGCGCAACCCGTCATACATATCGGCGATCCGCTGGGTTTCCGGCGAGGCGGCGGTGAGATCGAAGAACAGGTGCCGCAGGCCGCAATCCAGGGCCTCGGCCACCTCCAGCACGGCATCCCCCGGCGGATGGCGGGTGGCCATTTCCAGAGCGGCGACCTTCCACAACGGCCAGTCCAAGCGATTCGCCAAATCGGCTTGCGTCAAACCCGCCGCCGCCCGCACCTCGGCCACCCGGTTGACAACGCGGGGTGGCTGCTCGGAGAATAATTCCTCCGGCTGGACCATCAGCACATCGGCAACCGCCCGCAGGCGGCTGGCCAGCAGCTCGACCGAGCCATTGTCATACTTCGAAATCGCGGCCTTCTGCACGCCGATGGCGGCAGCCAGTTGCGCCTGGGACATCCCACGGGCTTCGCGAAGCAGACGGAGGCGATTGGGGTATTTCATGGGGCGAGTGTACCCCATCACGATACAGCGTCTAGCCTCTCCGCAAGACACGGCAAGCACCTGGACTGGTATCTCAATGGGCTACCTTGGCGTATTTCAATAAAAAAGGGCGAAGAGTTTCCCCTTCGCCCTTTCTTGTTTGTTTCGGCCTACTCGGCCGCCGCCGGGGGCGGTGCTTCGGGGGCCGGCAACACGCCGGTTCCACCGGCATCGACCTCCATCTCGCGGTCGCGCTTGGCGGCGATTTCCTTCAGGCGGTTCATCACCGCGCCCGTGCCCGCCGGGATCAGACGGCCGACGATGACGTTTTCCTTCAAGCCCATCAGCGAATCTTCCTTGCCCGATACCGAGGCTTCGGTCAACACGCGGGTGGTTTCCTGGAACGACGCCGCCGAGATGAAGGAATGCGTCTGCAAGCTGGCCTTGGTGATGCCCTGCAAGACCGGGCTGCCCGAAGCCGGGCGGCCCTGCTCGCGGATCGCCTTGCTGTTCTCGGCCTCGAACTCGACCCGATCGACCTGCTCGCCCACCAGGAAGGTGGTGTCGCCGGTATCGGTGATCTCGACCTTTTGCAGCATCTGGCGAACGATCACCTCGATATGCTTGTCGTTGATCTTCACGCCTTGCAGACGATAGACCTCTTGGATTTCGTTGATCAGGTACTGGGCCAGCGCCTCGACGCCCAACACCTTCAAGATGTCGTGCGGCACGGGGTTGCCGTCCATCAGCGAGTCGCCCTTGCGGACGTAATCGCCTTCCTGCACCGAAATATGCTTGCCCTTGGGGATCAGATATTCGATCGGATCGCCATTTTCGGGGACCACCAGAATGCGGCGCTTCGACTTGTAATCCTTGCCGAATTCAACCCGGCCCTCGATTTCGGCGATGATCGCGTGATCCTTGGGCTTGCGGGCTTCGAACAGCTCGGCCACACGCGGCAGACCGCCGGTGATGTCGCGCGTTTTCGAACCTTCGCGGGGAATACGCGCCAGAACGTCGCCGGCATGAACGGTCTGACCGTTTTCCACCGACAGAATGGCGTCGAGCGACAGGTGATAGCGGGCATCGACGCCGCTGGGCAGCGGCACCGGGGTGCCCGCCGCATCGCGCAACTCGACCCGCGGGCGCAGATCGGCGCCGCGCGGTTGCTGCTTCCAATCGACCACCACCTTGCTGGCGATACCGGTCGCCTCGTCCACCACTTCGCGCATCGACAGGCCTTCGACCAGATCGATGAAGTGGGCGACACCGTTGGCTTCCGTGATGATCGGCAGGGTGTAGGGATCCCACTCGGCCAGCTTGGTGCCCTTCTGGGTCTTCGAGCCTTCCTCGACCAGCAGACGCGCGCCATAGGGGATACGGTGACGCGCCCGTTCGCGGCCGCCCGCATCGGTCAGCACGATTTCGCAGTTGCGCGACATGATGATCGTCTGACCCGACGAGTTGATGACCACGTTGCGGTTGACGATCTGCACGGTGGTTTCACTGACCGCTTCGACCGACGACTGCTCGGCGCCGCGCTGGGCCGCGCCACCGATGTGGAAGGTACGCATCGTCAGCTGGGTGCCGGGTTCACCGATCGACTGGGCGGCGATGACGCCGACCGCCTCGCCGACATTGACCGTGGTGCCCCGCGCCAGATCGCGGCCGTAGCAGGCACCGCACACGCCGTCCTTGGCCTCGCAGGTCAGGACCGAGCGGATGCCGACGGTCTCGATCCCGGCGTCGTCGATTTCCTCGACTTCCGATTCGCCGATGATCTGGGCCGCCTTGACGATGACCTTGCCGGTCAGCGGATGAACGATGTCGCGGATCGCCGAGCGGCCGAGGATACGTTCGGCCAAGGGGGCGATGACGTCGCCGCCCTCGATCACCGCCGAAACCGTCAGGCCCCGGTTGGTGCCGCAGTCGTTTTCGCAGATGATCGCGTCTTGCGCCACATCGACCAGACGGCGGGTGAGATACCCCGAGTTCGCGGTCTTCAGCGCCGTGTCGGCCAGACCCTTACGGGCACCGTGGGTCGAGTTGAAGTATTCAAGAACGGTCAAGCCTTCCTTGAAGTTCGAGATGATCGGCGTCTCGATGATTTCGCCCGAGGGCTTGGCCATCAGGCCGCGCATCCCGGCCAGCTGCTTCATCTGAGCCGCCGAACCGCGCGCGCCCGAATGCGCCATCATGTAGATCGAGTTGACCATCCGGCCGGGCTCGAGCCGCGAGATTTCCTTCATCATCGCGTCGGCGACGTCGTCGGTGCATTTCGACCAGGCATCGACCACCTTGTTGTACTTTTCGCCCTGGGTGATCAGACCGTCTTGGTACTGCTGCTCGTATTCGCCGACCCGGGTTTCGGTATCGCCGACCAGCTTTTCCTTGGCCAACGGCACCACCATGTCGTCCTTGCCGAACGAGATGC
>CAIULK010000252.1 GCA_903899885.1 uncultured Rhodospirillaceae bacterium | reverse complement strand
GCGTATTCGCCCAGGAAGAACAGCGCGAAGGCCATCGCCGAATATTCGACGTTGTAGCCAGACACCAGTTCCGCCTCGGCTTCCGGCAGATCGAAGGGGGCGCGGTTGGTTTCGGCCAGCCCCGAGATCACGAACACCACGAACATCGGCAGATGCGGCACCACGAACCACAGATGGGACTGCGCCTCGACCACTTTGGTCAGATTCAGCGAGCCCACGGTCAGCAGCACCGAAATCAGCACGAAGCCGATCGACACCTCATACGACACCATCTGCGCCGCCGAGCGCAAACCGCCCAGAAAGGCATAGCGCGAATTCGACGCCCAGCCCGACATGATGATGCCGTAAACCCCCAGCGATGAAATCGCGAACAGGTACAAGATCCCGACATTGATGTCGGCCAGCACCAAGCCCTTGTCGAACGGGATCACCGCCCAGGCGACCAGCGACAACGCGAAGGTCAGCATCGGCGCGATGACGAACACCGCCCGGTTGGACCCGGTCGGCAGCACGGTTTCCTTCATGAACAGCTTGACGCCGTCGGCGAAGGGTTGCAGCAGGCCGAAGGGACCAACCGTATTGGGTCCCTTGCGCAGCTGCATGGCGCCGATCACCTTGCGCTCGACATAGGTCAGATAGGCCACGGCGACCAGCAAGGGAATCACGATGGCGACGATCGCGGCGACGATGACGATGAGCCGCCAGACCAACGGTGGGAACATCCCGGCAAGCATGTCAATCATGGGTCACCGTCTTCTTGGAGTGGCAGCCGCATTTCGGCCCGAACGCCTTGGAACAAGCCGCCATGGTTTCCGAGGCGCGGCTGATCGGATCGACGCGGTGGAAATCGGCGATCGTCGATTCGAACGGTTTATCCGACACCGCCCCCAGCATCCCGAAGGCGCCCCAGGCAGCCGGTCGGATTTCATCGACGGCGGCGAAAATCGGATTGACCGCGACCATCCGCTGGCGGACCTCGGCCAAGGTGGCATAAGGAAGCGCGCGGTTCATCGCGTCGGACAACGCCTTGATCGCCATCCATTCCGGCTTGGCCTCGCCCGGCGGGAAGGCGGCAAGGCGCGAGCGGCGCACGCGCCCCTCGGTGCTGACCCACGTTCCCGATTTTTCGGTATAGGCCGGGGCCGGCAACACGACATCGGCGCGGTGCGCCCCGGCATCGCCGTGCGAGCCCAAATAGACCACGAAGGCATGGCCCAGACCGGCCATGTCGATCTCGTCCGCGCCCAGCAGGAACAGCACGTCGATCTCGTTCCTAGCCGCCCCGTCAACGATTCCGGCAACGTCGCGCCCGCCCTTGCCCGGCACGAAGCCCAGATCCAGGCCGCCGACCCGGCCGGCCGCCGTGTGCAGCACGTTGAAGCCGTTCCAGTCGGGCTTGATCAACCCGGCGGCGTCCGCCAGCTTGCGGGCCAGCGACAGGACCGCCGCGCCGTCGTCACGCGCCAAGGCCCCTTGGCCCAAAATCAGCATCGGCCGTTTGGCGGCTTTCAGCACCTCGAGGAACGGATGCTTGCCCTCGGCCACCGACGACAAAATCTCGGCGGTATCGCCCAGCCAATCATGGCCGAAGGTCAGATCGGTTTTCGGCCCGATCACGGCGGCCTTCATCTGGCCGGTCAGCCAGCGCGCCCGCAGGCGCGCGTTCAGCACCGGCGCTTCCTTGCGCGGGTTCGAGCCGACAATCAGCACCGCGTCGGCCTGATTGATCCCGGCGATCGTCGAATTGAACAGATACGAGGCGCGAACCCCGGCTTCCAGCTTGGCCCCGTCGCCACGGCAATCCATGTTCGGGCTGTTCAGCCCGGCCATCAGATCCTTCAAGGCGACCATCGATTCGGCGTCGGCCTGATCGCCCGCGATCGCCGCCACCCGGCCGCCCGGAGCGCCGCGCAGCGCGTTGGCCACCGCCATCACCGCCTCGTGCCACGAGGCCGGCGTCAATTTCCCGTCGCGCCGGACATAGCAGCGGTCCAGGCGTTGGCGCGTCAACCCGTCGCAGGCGAAGCGCGAGCGGTCGGACAGCCATTCCTCGTTCACCGCGTCGTCGGCGACCGGCAGAATGCGCACCACCTGATTGCCGCGCGTGTCGATGCGGATGCGCGAGCCCAGCGCGTCCATCACATCGGCCGATTCGGTCTTCTTCAGTTCCCACGAGCGATAGGTAAAGGCGGCGGGCTTGTTGGTGAGCGCGCCCACCGGGCACAGATCGATCAAATTGCCCGACAGTTCCGAACCGATCGCCCGGCCCAGATAGGTGCCGACTTCCATATGCTCGCCGCGCCCGACCGCGCCCAATTCCGGCACGCCCGCGATTTCGTTCAAGAAGCGGACACAACGGGTGCAATGGATGCAGCGCGTCATCGTGGTGGCGATCAACGGGCCGTAATCGTGGTCGTGCACTTGGCGGCGCGGCTCGCGGCAGCGGCCGCGATCGGCGCCGTAAGCGACGGCTTGGTCCTGAAGATCGCACTCGCCGCCCTGATCGCAAACCGGGCAATCGAGGGGATGGTTGACCAGCAGGAATTCCATCACGCCCTGGCGGGCCTTGCGGATGGCGGGCGTGTTGGTGCGCACCACCATGCCGTCGCCCACCGGCTGGGCGCAGGACGCCACCGGCTTGGGCATTTTTTCGACCTCGACCAGACACATCCGGCAATTGCCGGAAATGGCCAGACGCTCGTGATAGCAAAAGCGCGGGATTTCGATCCCCAGACGCTCGGCCGCTTGCAGGATGGTGGTCCCGGCCTCGACCTCGATATCCCGTCCGTCGATGGAAAGCTTGGGCATGGTGTCGTCGCTCTCCTTTAGGCGGCACAAGTACGGTTGGCGCGGCGTTCGCGGATGCGACGCTCGATCTCGGGCCGGAAATGACGGATCAGCCCTTGCACCGGCCACGCGGCGGCATCGCCCAGCGCGCAGATGGTGTTGCCTTCGATCCGGCGGCTGACGTCTTCGAGCAGGTCGATCTCGTCGATCCCGGCCTCGCCGGTCACCAGACGATCCATGATCCGCGCCATCCAGCCGGTGCCTTCGCGGCACGGCGTGCACTGGCCGCAGGATTCATGCATGTAAAAACGCGACAGCCGCGCGATGGCGCGCACGATGTCGGTGGATTTGTCCATCACGATCACCCCCGCCGTGCCCAGGCCCGACCCGGCCTCGCGCAGCGCGTCGAAATCCATCAGCACGGTGTCGCACACCGATTTCGGCATCACCGGAACCGAACAGCCGCCGGGGATCACCGCCAGCAGATTGTC
>CAIULK010000251.1 GCA_903899885.1 uncultured Rhodospirillaceae bacterium | reverse complement strand
GATTCGCCGTTGATCATGATCTGCCACTTGCCCGAACGGACCGGCTTGCCGCCGTCCTTCAGAGCAACGCCTTCCGAGCCCTTGTCCTTCCAAACGGGCAGGCCCCATTCCTCGAACAGGTGCACGGAGTCGTCAACGTGACGGCCCACGTCGAACACCAGATCGTCACGGGTGATGCCCATGAGATCGGCGGAGACCATGCGGCAATAATCCTTCGGGTCCCGGTCCGGGCCCAGATAGGTATTGATCGCCGACAGGCCCATCGCGACGGCGCCCGAACGGTCCAGGGCGGCCTTGTCGACCAGGGTGATCTTCATGTCGCCGCCCCAACGCTTGGCTTCGTAAGCCGCGCCGCACGACGCCATGCCGCCACCGATCAGCAGAATGTCGGTGTCGATTTCGATGATTTCGGGATTACCGAAAGTGTATTCGGTCATATCTCGTCTTCCTTCCAGAATTACGTAGGTTCGCCGTGCTTAGAGGGTCGGCAGGGTCTTGCCGGTCTCGGTGAACAGCAGGCCGTCGTCGAGATTGCCAGCTTCCGGCTTGCCGCCGTAGCAGTCGATCGAACCGACCGGAGTCGAGCGAACCGGGAACTTGAAGCGCTTCACTTCGCCGTCGCGGAACTTAATGGTCCACATAATGGCGGAATCGGTGCGCATCGGGATGACGGCGCCACCCATGGGCACGAAGTCCTGATAGGCACGGACCTCGATGGCCTGCTGCGGGCAGGCCTTCACGCAGCACTGGCATTCCCAGCACTGGTCCGGTTCCTGATTGAAGGCCTTCATCCGAGCGGTGTCGAGCTTCATCAGGTTGTTGGGGCAGATGTACATGCAGGCGGTAACTTGGCCGCCCTTGCAGCCGTCGCACTTCTCGGTATGCACAAACGTGGGCATCAATATCCTCCCGTGTTGCCTTTCGGCGGGTTTCCTCGGAAATCCCCGTGTGTGTGACCGCGTATAGAACAAACGAGCGGCACACGCCGCTCGACCCCATCGGTCCAGCCACATCTGAGGCACATTCATATTACGTGTTTGACATATTTGCAATGCGAGTCGTTACCTGAACGCACGACAATTTCGTTAAGACCGGCTTGAGGGGTTTTATCATGCAAAATCAAATGGATTTGAGTTCTCTTATCCACCGTTTGACGGCGTTTCGCGATGCCCGCGACTGGAAAAAATTTCATTCGGTGAAAAATTTGATGGCCTCGCTGGCGATCGAGGCGGCCGAACTAATGGAGCTGGGGCAGTGGAAAACCGACGCCGAAATGGACGCCGCCCTGAAGGATGACGCCTTCCGGACCAAGTTCGAGCACGAGTGCGCCGACGTGTTTTTGTATCTGTTGTTGCTGTGCGAACGCACCGGCATCGACCCGGTGGCGGCGGGGCTGACCAAGATGGCGCTGAACGAAAGCCGCTATCCCGTGGAAAAGGCCAAGGGCAATGCGTTGAAATACAATGAGTTCGAATGATACGCACGATTGTTTCAGATTCTTCTGGAAATGCGTTCGCAAATTAGCGATCTATGATACGCGATGAAGGGGGGCCAACCCCCAGCTCACGTTTACGGATGGAGACGGAATATGTCCAAGCTGGTCCAGCCCCACGGCGGCGGATCCCTTAAGCCCTTGCTGCTCCCCGAAGTCGAGCGCAAGGAAGAAGCCAAGCGCGCCGCCACCTTGAAGAAGGTGCCGATGACCAGCCGGGAAACCTCGGACGTCATCATGCTGGCGATGGGCGCCTACACGCCGCTCGACGGCTTCATGGGCCATGCCGATTGGAAGGGCGTCTGCGCCGACATGCGCATGACCTCGGGCCTGTTCTGGCCGATCCCGATCACCTTGTCGGCGAGCCAGGAATTGGCCGACACCATCAATGTCGAGGAAGAGGTGGCGCTGGTCGACGGCGAAACCGGCGAGATCATGGCGGTGATGGAAGTCGCCGAGAAATACTCGATCGACAAGGATTTCGAGAACCAGCACGTTTACCGTACCACCGATCCGGCGCATCCGGGCGTGCAGAAGGTCAACGAGCAGGCCGCCGTCAATCTGGCCGGCCGGGTCCGCTGCCTGTCCGAGGGTGAATACCCCGCCAAGTACAAGGGTCTGTATCTGCGTCCGGCCGAATCGCGCGCCGTGTTCGCGGAAAAGGGCTGGTCGAAGGTCGCCGCCTTCCAGACCCGCAACCCGATGCACCGCAGCCACGAGCATCTGGCCAAGATCGCCGTCGAGGT
>CAIULK010000250.1 GCA_903899885.1 uncultured Rhodospirillaceae bacterium | reverse complement strand
TGCCCGGACAAGATATCAGGCCGCCACCCGCGGCGGCGGCCGGATAGCCGTGCTTGGACATCAACGCCTCTTCCTCGTTGAAATGTTCCCGCATGATCGGGCCGAGATCCGAGGACAGGGCGATGGCCGCCTTCCCCCCCCTCGCCGGTCATCATCTGACGATGGAATTCGTTGACGTGATCGAACATCAACTGGTGGTGACTGTCGATCGAGGCGATGCCGAAGGCCAGATCGTTCGACCAGTGCAACAGTTTCATATCCTTCTTCTCGGCCCGCACCTGGGTCAGGAATTGGCCGACTTCGTGGCGCGGATATTCGGCCTGCTTGGACAAATCGGTGGCCGAGACCTTGATTTGATCGGCCGCCGCCCCGGTTTCGCGCGCCGCCTGCTCGACCGAGACGATGTTGGCCGCACCGTCATGCACGAAATAGGGGGGAGCGGTGAGTCGGACCGGTATTTTCCATGCCCCCAAAAAGGCATGGCGGCCCCAGCGATTTTTCGTTCCGGTCACGCGATCTTCGCGGCGCAGACCTTGTCGGCGATTTGGTGTAAGCCCGCCACCAATTCGGCCCCCAATTCCCCGCCGTCGTCGCGAATATCGGACTCGACGATCATCTTCATGACGATCACGTGGGTTTCGATCCCCTGGATGGTCAGAAGGGTTTTGGTCAGTTCCGGGGGCAATCGCCACAGCATTTTACACAGCAACCCGCCGGATTCGGTCAAAAGAGGATAGCCGAAGGTTTGCCCCATCCCCTTGATGTCGTTGGACTTGAGATATAACCGGGTAATGATTCCGTCATCCGGCCGTGAAGTTTCCTTCAACTCCCGCGTCAAGTTGAACAGGTGCTCCAAATCCTGGCCGCGGACCCCGCGATAATGCTCTTCCTTCGATGCGATGACGGTTTCCCCCGCCGTCACCATTTCAACAACGGTCAGACCGCCGGGCTGCTTGACCTGACCGATGACAACGGCACTCTGTTCCGGGTGAAACGAATTGGCATGGACACCTGCGCCCCGGCGATCGGGACCGGCAAGCGGAAGTTGCTTGCGCCGCCGGTCTGGTCCGACATAGTTCTTTGAGCGGATGAAACCCTGGGGCATGCCGAGAATCCGGCCGAGGCAGGTCACCAACCGCCCCATCACCAGCGGTCTGGTCAGAAAATCGTGAACACCGGCATCACGGGCCGCCGTGATGGTTTCACGATCGCAGATCGCGGTCAGCACGACGATCGGGATGCAGTTGTTCCGTATGCCGGGGCTGGCGCGGACATGGTGAATGAACTCGGCGCCGCCGTGGGGGTGAAGCGACCAGTCGCAGATCACGACATCGATCTCGTCGCTTCCAAGAATCCCGATCGCCTCGAGCGAGTTTTCAACGACAAGAACGGTCCCGAATCCGAAACCGAGACAAATATCGCGGGTGAGCTGACCCGAAAACTTGTTCGGATCAACAATCAGCATGGTCAGCTTACAAAAGTTGAGCTTGCTGTCGATTGGCGCACGTTCAAGCATGATTTTAGCCTGACCTAGCCAAGGTGTTCCCATCCCCGATGGACGTGCCACGAGGATGCGGCCCGGCGGAGGATTCCGTCAAGTGATGTCCCGGTTAAACCATGGGACACGCTGAGCAAGCTCTCGGGAGATTGATTTTTTGGGAAAATTTGGTCGGAGCGACAGGATTCGAACCTGCGACCCCCAGTCCCCCAGACTTGAAAACGGCGCATTTCGACCTGCCCATAACTGAACACTCCAGAACCACGAATCCTCGCAACGCCTTATTTTCCTTGATGTTCATCCGGAGGACATTAACATGGCTGAACAAGTGGCAACACCCCCACGCCACCCCGTTTTGTAATCCCCATGTAATCCCGGAAGGAAGGTCAGCCATGGCGAGGAAGGCCGAACGCAAAGAGTTTACGGATATCGGGCTCAAGAATGAAGCGCCCGCCGACCGTGGCAAGCGGAAATACCTTTGGGACAGCAGGGTGGACGGGCTCGGTCTCCGGCTTACGGATAAGGGCGTGAAAGCCTTCGTCATCATGACGAGAGTGAAGGGAGAGGTTTGGCTGAAGACGCTCGGCAACTACCCGCATATGAGCTTGAAGGAGGGGCGCATCCAAGCCGGGCTCCTCCTGTCGCGCATCCGGGCGGGGGAAGACCCGCGTTCGGAGGAGAAGGCGGCGGAAGAGGAAAAGAAGGCATCCGCCGCCCCTGCCCCGGTTGAGGTCTACACTGTCCGCAAGGCCGTTGCCGGATACGAGAAAGCGCATATCTCCCGCCTCAAGCCTCGCTCGCAGCTTGAGGCCCGCCGCCCGCTCGAAAAAATCCTTCTCGCCCGTTGGCCGGAGCGGGCTCTTTTGGACGTTTCGAAGGCGGATTTACGCGAAGTGCTCGCGGGGATCGTCGAGGAGGGCAATCCCGTCGCCGCAAATCGCGCCCTTGCGAACCTAAAGGCGTTCTTTAATTGGTGCGTCTCGGAAGATCGCTTGACCGTCAATCCCTGTGTCGGCATCCGCGATCCTGGCGGGAGCGAGACGAGCCGGGATCGCGTGCTTGCAGACGACGAAATCCGGAGGCTTTGGCCGATCATGGAGGAAACCGGATATCCCTTCGGAAGCCTCGCGCAATTTCTCCTCGTGACTGGACTTGCCCGGAAAGAGTGGAGAGCGTTTCTCGCGTTATGCGGCTTCGGCCTCGAAGCGGCATGGGCTTTTATACCCGAGGGCGGAATGCCGCCGGACGGGATTGTAGAAGCCGTCGATGTAGCGGCCAAGGGCGATT
>CAIULK010000249.1 GCA_903899885.1 uncultured Rhodospirillaceae bacterium | reverse complement strand
GACCCGAAGATCAGCCGATTCCGATTCACCCGCTGCCATGTCCATTTTGACCCGCTCCAGCAACCGTCATCACATTGATTTATATAGCATAATAAGCGATGGACGTCACGAAATGGCTCGGTCATCTGGGAAATCCGGGTCAAATAGTCTTGCGCCCCCAAACGGATGGCGTGGACCGCCATGTCCTCATCGTCGGAAGAGGTCATCACCACCACGGGAATGGTGGAGCTGGCGCGCAACACCGCTTCGATGGTCGCGGCCCCGGTCGAGTCCGGAAGGCATACGTCTAAAAGGACGATATCAACGGGACCGTCTGCCAATATTAGAAGTGCTTCGGATAGGCTGCTCGCGACAAGAGTGTTTGCTTGATCATGCAGCAACACCTGAAGATAGCTGACAATGATGCTGTCATCTTCGACAATTAAGATGGTGGGGCGAAACTTATCCGGTGAAGACACTAGATTCGTGTGCATAACAAAAGCCGTATGTCGAATTTTATCGGCCACTCATCTTGTCGCTGAAATGGCGTCGATAGATACCCGCGTCGCAAGGGTAACGCCATGTAACACCCCGGCTTGATCTTTGGCAAGCTAGCAAAAAGAATAAGGGGGATTTGAATGCAACCGCCTAAGATGTTCACCCCACCGGAAAACCAGGGGGGATGATCTCCCCGCCCTGGTTGCTAATCCCCGTTTTGGACACAGCGGCGGCGGTGGTTTTGCTCGCAGCGGCGCAGCCAAGCCGGCGGGTTGTCACGCAGGCCGTCGCGCAAGGCATCCAATGCGTCGGCCACCGGGTGGCCCGCGAATTTTCGCAGGACGGTCACCTTGCGCCGGCCAAGGCCAAGCTCGCCCTCGGGTCCGGCTTCGGCGACGAACACCAGCGCGCAGCCGTCCAGCGCGGCCAGCCGGGGTTCCAGTTTGGCGTGATCGCCGGGCGGGCTCGTCGTGGTGAACGAAGCAGTGTCGAGGTGGCGGTAGCCCTCGGCCGATACCTCGAAAAACATCAAATGCCGTGCCCATCCCAAATGCGCGTCGATCCGCGTCAAATCCTGGGTCGCGATGGCGATCTTCACGGGGGACCCTCCGCCAAGTCAGGCTCTATATCGGAAGGAATACAGCGAATCGCCTCCTCCCGCAAGCCGTCGGCGTTGGTGAAGGCTGTCATCCGGGGCACGGGCCCCGCCAGGGACACCACAAGGGTGAACAAGGCCGGGTCGGTGGCGCCCAGCCGATCCGCGTCCGACAGCTCGGGCGGACCCAGGGGATGGCTGTGATACACCCCGCACACCCGGTAACCCGCCGCCCGCAGCGCGCGGATCGCCGCGAACTGTTCCGCCGGGATCAGGGCGAAGCGATCGGGGGCGGCGGCGGCGTTGGTCAGCCGCACCAGCTTCGCGACCACGCCGCCCTGTTCGGCCAGATAGCCGCAGGCCTCGACCGGTGCGGCACGCCGCGCGTGATCGAGCAGGGCAAAATACACCGGTTGGGTCAGGGTCGGCATTACACCACGAAATACCCCGCTTGCGGATGCAGCGTGACGATTGCCGAGGTCGATTGTTCGGGGTCGAGCTCGAAGCTTTCCGACAGCGACAGGCCGATGCGCTCGGCGCCCAGCAAGCCCAGCAGGGTGGTTTGATCCTCGAGGTTCGGGCAGGCGGGATAGCCGAAGCTGTAGCGGGCACCCCGGTATTTTTGGTGCAGCAGATCCTCGGTGGCGGCGGCATCCTCGGCGGCGAAGCCCAGTTCCGCCCGGATGCGGGCATGGACATATTCGGCCAGGGCCTCGGTCATTTCCACCGACAGGCCGTGCAGGTACAGGTAATCGCGGTAATGGTCGGCGGCGAACCATTCGCGCGCCACCCGGCTGGCATCGGCCCCCATGGTCACCGCTTGCAGCGCGACCACGTCGCGCGCGCCGTCGGTGACCGGGCGGAAGAAATCGGCGATCGACAGCCCGCCTTCGCTGTTTTGACGCGGGAAAGCGAAACGCCCGGCCTCGGTGGTGCCGTCTTCTTCGAACAGCACCAGGGAATCGCCGTCCGAGGCCGCCTTCCAATAGCCATAGACCGCCTTGGCGTGCAGGATGCCTTCACTCTCGCACCGTTTCAGCAGATCGTGGGCGACCGGGCGCAGTTCGCGGGCCGCCCAGCCCTGGAACTCGGCCAGCGAGCGGCCTTGCTTGCGCCAGCCCCAATGGAATTGGAACAGCATCCGTTCATTGAGCAGCCCGACCAGATTTTGCAGCGGCACCCGCTCGATCATCCGTGGACCCCAGAAGGGCGGGGTGGGGATCGGCAGATCGCGGTGCAACTCGGCCCGGCGCACGGCGACCGCGTCCCAATCGACCGGCCGGCGCAAAGGTTCAACCCGCTGTTTGGCGGGCGCCGGTTCGGCCAGCGAACGGGCCTTCAGGCATTCGTCGAAGCTGCCGTCGGCCACCTTGGCCATCAGATCCAAGCCGTCGAAGGCGTCGCGCGCGTAACCGACCCGGCCTTCCGGGTAGATTGCCCGGCAATCGCTTTCGACATAGCGCCGGGTCAGCGCGGCGCCGCCCAGCAGCACCGGCACGTCCAAACCGGCGGCGGCCATTTCTTCCAGGTTTTCGCGCATGATCACGGTGGATTTGACCAGCAGGCCCGACATGCCCACCGCGTCGGCCTTGTGCTCGCGCGCGGCCTTGATGATCTCGGCGGCGGGCTGCTTGATGCCCAGATTGATCACGCGGTAGCCGTTGTTGGTCAGGATGATATCGACCAGGTTCTTGCCGATGTCGTGAACATCACCCTTGACGGTGGCCAGCACGATGGTCGCCTTGGCCTGGCCGTCGGCCTTTTCCATCAGGGGCTCCAGGAAGGCGACCGCCGCCTTCATGGTTTCGGCCGATTGCAGCACGAAGGGCAGCTGCATCTTGCCCGATCCGAACAGCTCGCCCACGGTCTTCATGCCATCAAGCAGCACGTCGTTGATCAAGGCCAAGGGGGCGGTGTCCTTCAACGCCTCGGTCAGATCCTCGGCCAAACCGGCGCGGTCGCCGTCGATGATCCGCTGTTTCAAGCGTTCGCGGGGGTCGGCCGGGCGTTCCTTTTTAACGTCGGCCAGCTTGCGGTCGCCAAACAGGGCGATGTAGCGGGCCAGCGCATCGGGGCGGCGGTTCAAGATCAGATCCTCGGCGGCCTCGACCTCTTCGGGCGGAATGGCGTGCAAGGGGACGATCTTCGAAACATGCACGATGGCCGCGGTCATTCCCGCCTTCACCGCATGATCGACGAACACCGAGTTCAGCACTTGGCGCGCCGCCGGTTTCAAGCCGAACGAGACGTTCGACAGGCCCAGCACGATGCCACATTCGGGCATTTCGGCGCGGATGCGGCGCATCGCCTCCAGCGTTTCGACCGCCTGTTCGCGGTCATCCTCGTTGCCGGTGCAGATGGTGAAGGTCAGCGGGTCGAACAACAGGTCCGAGGCGGGCAAGCCGTGTTTGGTGACCGCGAAGTCGTACAAACGCCGGGCGATCACCATCTTTTGATCAGCGGTTTTTGCCATCCCCTCTTCATCGATGGTCAGCGCGATGACGGCGGCGCCATGTTTGCGGGCCAAGTCCAGGCGGTCGCGCGCCGCGTCCTCGCCGTTCTCGAAATTGATCGAGTTGAGCACCGGCTTGCCGCCATACAATTCCAGGGCGGCCTTCAGCACCGGCAGTTCGGTCGAATCGATGACCAGCGGGACGTGCGCCGCGCCGCGCAGGCGCCGCACCGCCTCGGCCATGTCGGCCGATTCGTCGCGCCCGACCAGGGCTGTGCACAGATCCAGGGTGTGGCTGCCTTCTTGGATCTGCTCGCGGGCCGAGGCGACGATGCCGTCCCAGTCGCCCGCTTCCAACCGGTCGCGGAAGGCCTTCGAGCCGTTGGCGTTGCAACGCTCGCCGATCGCCAAGAAGGCGTTTTCCTGGCGCAACGAGACCTGCTGATACAAGGACGCCAAGGCGGGCACCCAATGCACGCTGCGTTTGACCGGGGCCGGGCGGGTGCCGTTGCCGATGCGGCGCAGCATGGCGTCGGTGGCGCCGATGTGATCGGGGGTGGTGCCGCAGCAACCGCCCAAAATGTTGGCGCCCAAGGCCACGAAGCGTTCATGCCATACCGCCAGTTCCTCGGGCGGCAAGGGATAACGGGTTTTGCCCTCGACCAATTCCGGCAGCCCGGCATTGGGCTGCACCGAAATCAGGCCCGGCCAATTTTCGACCAGCCAGCGCAGATGCTCGCCCATTTCGCGCGGGCCGGTGGCGCAGTTGATGCCCATCGACGGCACGCCCAGCGATTGCACGACGGTGGCGGCGGCGGCCAGATCGGCGCCGACCAGCAAGCTGCCGGTTGTTTCGACCGTTACTTGAACAAAAACCGGGATGTCCTTGATCCCGCGCCCGATCTTGCAGCCGTTGACGGCGGCCTTGATTTGCAGCGGGTCCTGGCAGGTTTCGATTAGGAAGGCATCGACGCCGCCCGCCACCAGCCCGTGGGCCTGCACGGCGTAGGCTGCTTCCAGGGTGGCATAGTCGATATGGCCCAGGCTGGGCAAACGTGTCCCCGGCCCGATCGAGCCCAGCACGAAGCGTGTGCGCCCATCGGCGAAGCTTTCGGCGGCCTCGCGCGCCAGGATGGCGGCCTTTTGATTCAGCTCGGCGGCCATCGCCTCCAGCCCGAATTCGGATAGGGTGACCGGGTTGGAACCGAAGGTGTTGGTTTCCACCATGTCGGCGCCCGCCGCGAAATAACGCTGGTGGATGCCGCGCACCACGTCGGGGCGCGAATGGGGCATGATATCGGTGCAGTTCTCGTGCCCCCGGAAATCCTTGTCCACCGACAGGTTCATCGCCTGGACCAAGGCGCCGGTACCGCCGTCGCACAGCAGCACGCGGTTGGACAAATGGTCGAGAATATCGCTCATGGATCAGGCGTCCTTCTTCGCTTTGGGGCGCACGCCCAGCACGTGGCTGATGGCATAGGCCAAATCGGCGCGGTTCAAGGTGTAGATATGGAATTCGTCGATGCCGTCGGCGGCCAGCGCCCGGCATTGCTCGGCCGCCACGGTGGCGGCGACCAGTTTGCGGGTTTCGGGGTCGTCGTCGAGCCCCTCGAACAGGTCGGCCATCCAAGCGGGCACCGAGGCGCCGCAAGCGGCCGAGAATTTCTTGACCTGGGCGAAGTTGGTCACCGGCAGAATGCCTGGCACCACCGGCACGGTGATCCCCGCCTTGCCGCAACGGTCGAGAAAACGGCGGAAGGTGTCGGGATCGAAGAAATACTGGCTGATCGCGCGGGTCGCGCCATTGTCGATCTTGCGTTTCAGGTTATCCAGATCGGCTTCCAGGCTAAGCGCCTCGGGGTGGCCCTCGGGATAGGCGGCGACCGAGATTTCGAAATCGGCGACCTTTTTCAGGCCCGTCACCAGATCGCTGGCATAGGCGAAGCCGCCCGGCGTCGGTTGGTATTTCCCCCCGTCCGGCGGATCGCCGCGCAAGGCGACGATGTGGCGGATGCCTTCGTCCCAATAGCGCCGCGCGATGTCGGCGGTTTCCTCCTTGGTCGCCCCGATGCAGGTCAGATGGGCGGCCGGTTTCAAATCGGTCTCGCGCGCGATGCGCATCACGGTGTCGTGGGTGCGTTCCCGCGTCGAGCCGCCGGCGCCATAGGTCACCGACACGAAGGGCGGCGCCAAGGGTTCCAATCGGCGCACGCAGTCCCACAGTTGCTCGGCCATTTTGTCGGTCTTCGGCGGAAAAAACTCGAACGAGACACGGACCGGCCGCGTCAACGCCGCAAGAATGGGCAGATCGGTCACGAGCGGGTCTCCTTCTTATGGGCGAGCCAAAGCACGACGGTCAATGTGCCCCCCGGTATTTTGACCGGCGGGTCGAGGGTCAATCCGGCCTGGGCCAGCCAGCCGCCGACCTCGGCGTCGGAAAAACCAAGACGGCGATGCGCGTGGCGTTCGCGCAAGACTTCGATCTCGTGCGGCGCCAGATCGACGATGATCAATCGTCCGCCCGGTTTCAACAGCCGTGCCGCCTCGGCCACCACCCGTTCGGGGGCGCTGGCATAGTGCAGCACCTGATGGACGGTGACCGCGTCGGCCGAGGCGGCGGGCAGCGGCACCTGGGTGATGTCACCGCGCCGCACCATGCAGTGGCCATGACCCGATTGTTCCAGATTGGCACGCGCCAGGGCCAGCATTTCATGCGACAGGTCGATGCCGATCCCACGTTGAATCAAGGGGGCGGCGAGATCGAGAACCCGGCCGGTGCCGGTGCCCAAATCGACCAGATCGCCGATCGGGCGTTCCGCCAACAGGACCGACAGCGCCGCCTCGACCGCGCCAACATCGATATCGAGCGAACGGATTTCATCCCAGCGGGCCGCGTTGTCGCGGAAATAGGCCTCGGCGCGCGCCGCGCGCTCGTCGCGCACGGCGCCCAGGCGCTCGCGGTCGCGGGCCAGCGTGGGGTCGTTCTCGGGCAGCAGCGCCATCAAGGCGGTGGCCAGGGCGCCGCCGGCCCCCTTCGAGGCGATGCGGTGAAACACCCAGGCCCCCTCGGGGAAGCGGTCGATCAGCCCGGCCTCGCACATCAGCTTGAGATGGCGCGATACACGCGGCTGGCTTTGGCCCAGAATCCGGGTCAGCTCGCGCACCGACAGCTCGCCGGTCGCCAGCAGCGCCAAAAGGCGCAACCGCGTCGATTCCGCCGCCGCCCGCAACCCGGCCAAAACCTCCTCCACCCCAGATCCTCCCAATCCTTGAACAGGCAACAAGATATAAACATATCTTTATGAAAGAACATGATGCAAATATACAACAAAGTTCAAGGTGACGGGGCGCCCGGGCCTTTGCCCTATGGTGGGACGGCGCGGATTGTGGTAGTTCCCAAAGCATGGGGCGGTTCCGCCGCGTTCCGCTTTCACCAAGGTTTCCCAGGTCCCAAACCACCCGAAGAGATACGCGATCCATGCTGTCCCGCCGCCTTCCGATTTTCGCCCTTCTCGTGGCGATGCTTTTCACCGGCGTTCCCGCCGTGGCGCATGCCGACGATGCCGCCGCCCGGGAATTCGTCAACTCCCTCACCAGCCAGGCCATCGAAACGATGACCGGGAAAAGCGTTCCCGACGCGGACCGTAACGGCCGCTTCCGCGATCTGTTCATCGGCTCGGCCGACATGCCGGTGATCGGCAAGTATGTGCTGGCCCGCTATTGGAAGGTCGCCACCCCGGAGGAGCAGCAGGAATTCCTCAAATTGTTCGAGGACATGCTGGTGCTGACCTGGTCGGGCCGCTTCAAGGAAGCCACCGGCAATATCTCGGTGGCTATCGACGACGTGAAGCCCGATGTCGAGGACACCGTGCAGGTCGAAAGCCGCATCCTGCGTGAGGCCCACGACCCCTCGCCGGTGATCTGGCGTCTGCACCCGGTGGACGGCAAGCTGAAGATTCTGGATCTGGTGATCGAAGGAACCTCGATGTCGCTGACCTACCGCCAGGAATATTCCTCGGTGATCAGCCAGCGGGGCGGCAAGGTCTCGGGTCTGTTGGATGCGCTGCGCCAAAAGATCGCGCAGATGCAGCAGCCCGCCGCCAACAAGGCGACGAATTAGGTCTTAACCCGGATTTCCCAGATGACCGAGCCATTTCGTGACGTCCATCGCTTATTATGCTATATAAATCAATGTGATGACGGTTGCTGGAGCGGGTCAAAATGGACATGGCAGCGGGTGAATCGGAATCGGCTGATCTTCGG
>CAIULK010000248.1 GCA_903899885.1 uncultured Rhodospirillaceae bacterium | reverse complement strand
CCTGATACCGTCAGCCCAAACGGCAACACCATTCGACGACACCACAGCCGGACTCCACGCTTGCGGAAACGCGGACTCCTTGAATCACACGCAGATTCAGGCCGTCAATACCCCATTCATCAAACTGATGGATGGTGAGCCGAAGGAGTTAATTCTTTGGTATAAGCACAAGAATTCTGGATGTAATTCGGGTTCAACCCCCCTACGAAAGGCGGATATGATGTCACTCAAGGATGAAATCGCCAAGGCTTTGGGCGCGCATGGTCAATGGAAGGCCCGCTTGTCCACCGCCATCGACAGCGGCAAGGTCGAAGCCAAGGTCGAGGATGTCCGCAAGGACAATCTGTGCCCCTTCGGGCAATGGCTGTACGGAACGACGATCACCGCCGCCGACAAAGGCAGCCCGCATTACGAAACCGTCCGCAAACTGCACGCCAATTTCCACGAAACCGCCGCCGAGGTGCTGAGCTTGGTGGCCGCCGGAAAAGCGGCGGAAGCCAAGTCGCTGATGGGAATCGCCGGCAAATACAGCAAGGCGTCGGCGGAACTTAGCTCGGCAATGACCAAATGGCAGGCGGGCGCGTTCTAAATCCAGACCTTTGGGGGGTGATCGGAGGGCGGGGATGTCGATATATGGGACGATCGGACGCACATTTGGCGTTCTGTGCGTGGTTTTCGCCCTGCCGGTGATCGCGGCCACGTTCGGCGGGTCCGGGGCGATGGGGCTGGGGGTAACCCTGGCGCTGTACGCCATCGGCTGCGGGCTGGCCTGGACGATGGCCGGGGCGATTACCCGCCCCCTGGCGGCGATGACCGTGGCGATCGAGGATCAGCGCCTTTGCGCGGTCGAGGCGTTCGCGGCCCGGGGCGGCGAAATCGGCCGCCTCGGCCGGTCGCTGCGCTCGATCGGCGATCAACTTGAGGAATCCAAGGCGTTGCGGGCCGAAGCCGAGGCCAATCATCAAGAAACGGCGGCACGCCTAGCCCACGACCGCGACATCGCCCGCCAGTTGGATGAACTGATGTCGGGGATGCTGAGCACGGTGTCGGAAAAAACCCGCCACGTGCTGACCGCCACCACCGAGGTGCACGCGGCGGCCGAACAAACCGGCACCCAATGCGCCATGGTTTCGGCGGCGGCGGACGACACGGTCGGCAGCATGCAGACCGTGGCCACGGCGGCCGAGGAATTGGGCGCGTCGGCCCACGAAATCAGCCGTCAGGTCCAATCCACCCTGGACATTGCCCGCCAAGCGGTGGCGGGCATTCACGAGGCCAACCAAACCATGGACGGGCTGGCCGGACAGGCCCAGAAGATCGGCGAAATCGTTCTGCTGATCAACGACATCGCCGCCCAAACCAATCTTTTGGCGCTCAACGCGACCATCGAGGCGGCGCGCGCCGGCGAGGCGGGCAAGGGATTCGCCGTCGTGGCGGGCGAGGTCAAACATCTGGCACAACAGACCGCCAAGGCGACCGAGGACATCCGCGCCCAGATCGCCGAAATGCAGGGCTCGACCACCCACGCCCGCGAGGCTATCCATCAAGTCAGCAACACCATTACCCGGGTCAGCGACGTGGTGACCGCCATTTCGGCGGCGGTCGAGGAACAGACCGCCGCCACCGCCGAAATCTCGCGCACCGTGCAGCACGCCACCGATGAAAACCAAGTGGTCACCCAGAACATCTATCAGGTCTCGGCGGCGGCGCTGGTGACCACCAATCTGACCGTCGAAATGTATGGCGGCGCCGAGGAATTGGAGAACGAAGCCAACTCGCTGCGCGACCGGATGGAAGCGATCCGCGCGTCGGCCTCGGCCGGGTGAACATCAATGGTTGTCAAATCCGCCGCCACCCGTTAGGGTGGCCCCGGCCTGTCTTATTCGGTGAAGGTGACGGATGAAGTCGAACCGGCTGGAAGCCCTCGAGGCGATGCGCGGACTGGCGGCGTTGATCGTCGTGCTCTATCACGCGCTGATGGCGTTCTGGGACCCGGTGTTCAAGCTGGTGCTGGGCACGCCCTTCTTCCTGTTTTTCAGCGGCGATGCCGCCGTCGCCTTTTTCTTCGTGCTGTCGGGATCGGTCAACTGCCGCTCGCTGCACCGCACCCCCACGGCGCGCAATTTGGCGCGCGGGCTTTTGAAACGCTGGCCCCGCCTGCTGGTGCCGACCCTGTTGGCGACGCTGTTTTCCTGGTCCTTGTACGCGGCCGGGCTGTACCGTTTCGAGGAGGCGGGCGCCTTGACCGGATCGCACTGGCTGGCCACGCTGGCCAACGGCGCCACCCCCGGCTTCGTGCCGTCCTTCGCCGATGCCCTGTATTCCGGCACGATCGGCGCCTTCGTCTCGCAGGGGTCGCACTATGATCCGCCCTTGTGGACGATGCATTTCGAACTGGTCGGCAGTGTCGCGGTGATGATCCTGGCATGGGTCACCGGGCGGATGAGCTTGCGCAACGGCCTGATCGCCACGCTGCTGGGCGCCGTTCTGATTTTCCAGATCGCCCCCTATTTCACCGCCACCTTCATCGCCGGCATGACGGTGTCGTTCGTGCTGCTGCGCCGGGGCGACCGCCCCGCCCCGGATAACCGGATGATGGCGGGCGCGATGGCGCTGGCGGTCTATCTGCTCAGTTACGCCTATCCCACCGGCATGCATGCCTGGATTTACGACCAGTTCGATTCCTTCTGGCGCGACATGGAATCGATCGCGCTGCACAGTGTGGGCGCGGTCGTTCTGGTTTACGCCGGATACACCTGGGGTCCGTTGCTGCGGCTGTTGTCGGGGCGCTGGGCCGTCACGCTGGGCGAATTGTCGTTGCCGATCTTCTTGTTGCATGTGCCGGTGTTCGGATCGGTGTCGAGCTGGATTTTGCTGGAGGCCAGCCCGGTCATCGGCCTGGAGAACGCCAAAATCGTGGCCTTCGTCGCCGCCTTGGCGGTCACCCTACCGCTGTCGATGCTGTTCGTCCGCCTAGACCGGGCGGGAGGGACTTGGATCACCAAGACCATCGACCAACTGCTGACCCGCTGCCTGCCGGTGGCCGCGACCCAAGGCGTCTAACAGCCTGTTGAAAAAGTCTGCATTCATAGCCGTCACTCCCGCGAAAGCGCACTGCTGTCCGGGATTTTGCAAGCAGGCAGGCTGCACGGCAGACAAAGCCAAGGTTTTGGCCCAAAATCGAAGTCGCCAAACAAGATTTCGAGGTCTGCCGTGCCCTTCAAACCTACCGCATTCCATCGTCTGTTGGAACCCGAAGTTCCCGTCGTGCCATCCATCGCCGGCCTCCTATCCCAGCCGGAATCTTGAATCACGAATGTGGAACTTTGGGAACCATTATTGTCAACAGAACCTAGAGCGACGCGGTTTCTGGTTGAATCACTTCGCTCCGGCGACCATTGCGGTCGCGGCCAAGCAAACCTGAGGTTTGCGCCCGGCGAGGGGCAATAAGGGACTCGCTACAGCGTCACAATCGGCGGCAGGCACGCGCCGCCATCCGTGCGCGGGCAGACCTCCAACGCCGGATCACCGTCGAACCCGCAACTGGGCCGCCCGTCGGCCAGAATCAGCGGGCGGCGGATGAGCAGCGGATCGGCGACCATTGCCGCCAGGGTCTCGGCCTCGTCCCACTGACCGGGCACCACCTCGCCCGAGGTGACGCGGGGGGCGGCCTTGTTGAACCACTCGGCCAGAGGGCGATCCCCGAAGAACGGGCGCAGCCGGTCCGGCGTCCAGGCTTCGGCCAGCAGATCGCGGGCCTCGACCGTATGGCCGGACTCCACCAACAAACGCTTTTGCTTGGTGTTGTTGATGCAGCCCGGCTTTTCCCAAAAGGTGATGCTAGCCACGGCGCAAGTCGATCTCGACGCCGGGTTCGCCCGAGAACTCGACCAGGATATCCTCGTCGCGCACGATGTACTGGCAGGCCAAGCGGTAGGGCGGCGGCAAATCTTCCAGTTCGACCTTGGCCAGGATGTCCTTGCTTAGCTTGCCGTTGACCGACAGGGTCAGCTTTTCCTTCTCCGTCAGTTCGCAGGCCTTGCGCGTGCCGGTGCCCAGATACGTCACCTTGATCAGGCACGAACCGCATTCGCCGTCTTGGCATTGACAGGGAATGTTAACGCCGTGTTCCTTGGCGACCGCCAACAGGGTGCGCCGGTCGCCCGCCACGGCGTAAACGGTGATGTCCTTGGCAAGGGTCGGGGCGCTGAAGGTGACATTGGCCATGATCTCGTCCTTTTGTTGTTCAGGCGTCGGCCGCCAAAATCCGGGCGGCCTCGGACAGCGGGACATCCAAAATCGTAATGGATTCGGACGCCAGGAAACGCAGCTCGTTGCGGGTCAGCTCACTCGCCGGCAGCACCGCGAAGCGCCGGCCGCTGACGTTTTTAAGGAAGGTGCGCGCGAAATTGCGCAAGATCTGGTCGTAGAAACGGCAGCCCAGAAAGACCATGCCGCGCCCATTGCGGCGCTCCTTCACGGTGTCGGGGATCGGCGACTGAATGTCGATTTCGGTCAGCACCTCGACATAATCGGAATCCGAGGCCAGCACGTCGCCCGCCGGCTGGGCGCCGCCGTGCGGTTTGTAGACGACCAGAGCCCAATCCAGGGCGGCCTGGGCCGGACATTCGGTTCCGGCGTGATCGAAGGCGCGGTACCACAACGCGTCGGCGCGGCGCCGCGCTTTCGAAGCGCCCTGCATGCGGCCCCAATCGGCGCGGCCTTCCAGCGCCTTGGCCAGCGTGCCGTCGTACCAAGTGTCGATGATCAGCCGCACGCCCGGCTGGGCGGCCAGCCAGCGGTGCAACACACCCGGTTCGGGGATGACGTGAAAGGCATCCATCATCAATTTGTCCAGCGTCACCCGGTGACGGCTGGTCTCGATATACTGCGCGGCGTGCCACAAATTATTGCGCAGCCTTCCCGGCACCGCGACCCGCGACGACAGGATGTGCGCCAAGGCCCGCGCCCCCGCCGGAACCGATGTCCCCTCCAACAGATCCGGCCCAAGAACCGGGATCAGGGCGCCCGAGGCGATCTCGCGGCCGACCTCGGCCAGCTTGGTCACCGCCGTTACTCCTCGTCCTCGCCCAATTTGCGGGCGTCGATGGTCAAGGGAAGCTTGGTGTCGGCAGGCATGTCGGGCATTTGAAAGCGCCAGCCGTTGGCCAGTTTGATCCAGCCGCCCCAGATGGTGGGGAATTCCGCCTCGACCACCTTTTCTTCCAGATCCTTCTTGGCGACGTAGATTTCGTAGTCGTCCTTGATCTTGCGTAAAATAACCTTCATGGCGGCGGCTCCAATTCTTCCAGTTCGTTGGCGCGCATCCCGATCAACATTCCCAACGCGATGAAATCGATCGAGTAAATGTAGTAACGGTTGAGATACGTGCCCACCGCCTTGACGTAACCGATTTCGCCCTCCTCCAGCAGATAGTCCCCACGCTCGCGGCCGGGATAAGTGCCGTCGTTGCGAACGGCGCGCCGCGCCCGGACCTTGGCCCCCGGCTCGAACACCGGGAGCCCTTCGAGTTCGCTGGCGAAGACCGCCGCCATGACTAAACCGGAACGATGCTGTCGTCGGCGGGACAGACCGCCAGACATTTCGGCTCGTCGCCGTCGCACTCGGTGCATTTCTTGGCGGAAATACGGTACATCCCGTCTTTCTCGGAAATCGCGGCGTTCGGGCATTCCAGCTCGCAGGCGCCGCAGGCGGTGCAGTTATCGGGGTCGATCTTGAAAGCCATGACAAATCCTCCGGTTCAAGCGGTCAAACGGGTACCCTGGACGCCCAACTCGGCGTACCAAGCGGCGATGGCGGTTTCGATGTAGTCGAAGGGATAGGCATCGATGGCGGCAATTCCCGCCTTCGCCAAATCCTCTTTCGGGCAGCGGCCGATTTTCGAGACGAAGACGGCTTCGATGCCGGACAGCGCGGCCAGGATGCCGTCCATCCGCTCGTCCTCGCCGTAACCGCCCTGGCAGTAATTCTCGACCTTGCGGTGTCCGGTGAAACGCACGCCGTTGCCGTCGATCTCAAAGATCTGAAACTCGGTGGCATGGCCGAAGTGAACATTCACCCGCCCGCCGCCCTTGGTGCAGACCGCCACGCGCCGGGCTCCCAGAGAAGAGGAGGAAGCCGAAAGCCCGGCGGTGGCGGACCGGGCGGCCGCTTGCCGGTCGGCGCGCTCGCGCTCGACGACCTCGCGGTACAGCCGCCGTGGTTCGGGATCGGGGACGGCGATGTCCCCCAATTTATCCAACGTGAAATCCTGGGACAGATCCTCGCCCAGCAAACCGACCGCGTCGGCGCGGCACTGGCGGCAATGACGCATGACGCCCGCCGATCCGCCCAATTGATCTTGAACCGCCGACAGTTCGGCCGGGGTCGGCCCGCGCTGGCCCGACAACCCAAAGGCCGTGCCGTGGGCGGGATCGGAAATCAGCGGCAGAACATTGTGCAGGAACACGCCCCGCTTGGTCAGTTCATCGTTGACCGCCTTGATGTGGTGGTCGTTGATGCCGGGGATCAGCACGGTATTGACCTTGACCAGCACGCCCTTGGCGACCAGCCCCTCAAGCCCTTCAATCTGGCGGGCCAGCAGGATGCGGGCGGCCTCGACGCCGGTGTGACGTTTGCCCTGGAAGTAAATCCACGGATAGATCTTGGCGCCGATCTCGGGATCGACCGCGCTGATGGTGATGGTGACGTGATCGATTCCGGCGGCGACGATGCGGTCGATATTGTCGGGCAGCGCCAAGCCGTTGGTCGATAGGCAAAAGCGCAGATCGGGCAACACGGCGCGGACGCGCTCGAAGGTCTCGAACGTCTTGTCGGCGTCGAACAACGCATCGCCCGGACCGGCCACGCCCAACACCGACAATTGCGGCATCTTGGCGGCCACCGCCGTTACCTTGCGCACCGCCTGTTCCGGGGTCAGCCGTTCCGAGGTGACGCCGGGGCGGCTTTCATTGGCGCAGTCGTATTTGCGATTGCAATAGTTGCACTGGATGTTGCAGGCCGGAGCGACCGCCACATGCATGCGGGCGAAATAGTGGTGAGCTTCCTCGTTGTAGCAAGGATGCTCCTTGACCCGCGCCCAAACCTCGGGCGGCATGTCACCCGGCCCCTTCGCCGATCCGCAGGACGCACTTTTACAGCCCGAGGCGGGTTTCGGTCCGGCTTTCAGCGCGGAAAGCGCGATGACTTGGCTCATGGGTTAGCCTCCTTGAAACGCACACAGCTGCTATCGCAAGCCCCGTGCCACGCTGGAAACGGCGGATTTGCTGGAAATCTCGTTGTCGCGGACAGGACGCGGATGTCGCAAACGCGACAAAACACCCTTGACCGGCATCAAGGCGTTCGAGGACGAACATCGGCATGATCCGCTTCTCGCCGATACCAGCGGCCATTGAGGCTGCGGCCAAGCGCCCGGACGGGCGCGCCCGGCGAGGGAAGAAAAACTGAAAGGCCCAATCCATGCCACCCGTGTTCTTCGCCGCCGGTTTTCGCCCGTTCTTTTTGGGCTCGGGCCTCGTCGCCGCCCTGGCCCTGCCGCTGTGGCTGTTCAGCCTGCATGAAAATCTGGGCCTGACCGCCGCGTGGCACGCGCACGAGATGATCTACGGCTTCGCCGCCGCCGCCGCCGGGGGCTTCCTGCTGACCGCCGTTCCCAATTGGACCGGAACGACACCGCCCAGCGGCCTGCCCTTGGCCTTGGTGTTCGCGGCTTGGCTGGCGGGGCGGATCGGCTTCGCGCTGGGGGGGCCATGGGCGTGGCTTGATCTTGCTTATTTCCCCGCGCTGGCGGCGCTGCTGGCGATCCCGTTGCTGCGCTCGAAGGGCAATGTGATGTTCCTGCCCCTGTTGGGGGTATATTGGGCGAGCGACATCGCCTTTCACCTCGGCGCGGCCTTTCAAGCGCTGCACGGCGGCGTCGCGGTGCTGATGCTGATGATCTCGGCGGTTGGCGGGCGGATCATTCCGAACTTCACCGAATACACCTTGCGCGGCGCCGGGCGCACCCCCCGCCTGTCGCGGGTCGGCTGGTTCGAACGGGGCGGCGCCTGCGGCGGCATCGCCGTGGCTGGCGGATTATTGGCCTTGTTGCCGGGGTCCCCGGTCACGGGTGCGGTGTGCCTTGCCACCTTCGTCATTCATGCGGTGCGCCTGACCGGCTGGCGCGGCTGGACGGTGGCCTTCGATCCGCTGATGTGGGTGCTGCATGTCGGCTATGGGTGGCTGGTGATCGGGCTGGGGCTGTCGGCGGTGGCGTGCTTCTGGCCCGCCCTACCCGCCTCGGCGGCCCTGCACGCGATCACCGCCGGGGCGATCGGCACGATGATCGCGGGCGTGATGACCCGGGCGACGTTGGGCCACACCGGCCGCGCCTTGAAGGTCGGCCCGGCGACGGTGGTTTTGTACGCGTTGCTGACCGCCGGCACCCTGCTGCGGGTGATGGCCCCGCTGGGCGACGGGTTCTTGTACAGCGGCGGCACGCTGTGGGCGGCGGGCTGGGTTTTGTTCGTGGTTCTGTACGGCCCGATGCTGATCGGACGGCGCGCGGACGGGGCGGCGGGGTAAGGGCCGCCCGCCGCTTATTTCGCGGGGGACGTCAATTTCCCCGCGCTCAGGGCCGCCAGCCTTGCCATCTTCACATCCAAATCCGTGATTTGATTCCCGGCGTCATGAGTGACAAACGAAATCCGCACTCGGTTATAGACATTGAATATTTCAGGGTGGTGCTGCATGGCTTCCGCCTCGGCACCGACAAGGTTGATAAACGCCAAGGCGGTCAGAAAATCCTTAAATACAAAATCACAACATAGCTTTCCGTCACTGACTTTCCACCCAGGCAGACCCCGAAGCTCCGAGCCAATTTCATCATTAGAAAGAATTGTGAATTCCGGCATCTTAGCACCTCATTCAAAGACAAAAACGATTACCCGGAACCTGTAAATCTCCATGCCGCAAGCTTACGCCGCGCGCGGTTGCACGGCCCGCGCGATATCGTCGCCGTGCAGCCCTTCGGCCCGCTTCAAATCATACGCGGTTTGAAGGTCCATCCAAAACGTCGCCGGAGTTCCGAAATAGCGGGCCAGCCGCAAGGCGGTATCCGCCGTGATCGCCCGCTGCCCCTTGACGATCGCGCTGATCCGGTTGTGCGCCACGCCCAGGCATTGCGCGAAGCGAGACGCCGATAGGCCAAGTTCGGCCAGTTCATCACCCAGGATTTCGCCGGGGTGAACCGAGGGAAGACCGTCTTTCGTGCGCGGGTGCATGGATTTCCTCCTAGTGATAGCCAACGATCTCGACGGCAACGGCGTCGCCTGGATGATCCAACGGATCAAGAATTCCCGCCGCACCCTCTTTCGCCCGCCAACAAAAGCAAATCCGCCACTGGTCGTTGATGCGGACGCTGTATTGACCGGTACGATCCCCCACCAACGCCTGGAACCGGTTCGACGGCAACGCCTGCAAGGTGCGCAGCGTTCCGGCGCCATCAACCACCCTCAACCGCCGGGCCGCTTGACTGGCGATGCCCGAGAAGGCCGGAATAAGCTCACCCTCGAAAAACCGCTTGGTGCGCTTATCGGCAAACGACTTGATCATGCGGCAGTCTAGACCGGATGTACGCGGTACGGCAAGCGTATACACATCACTACGCGCCCCCCTCCACAACCACACAAGGTTAACGTATAAATACGCAACGACATCCGATTGCAAAAGGATAAGGATATGGCGTGGCGGGAATTCTGGCGGGAACGCAAAAGCCTGCTGTTCGGCAGCCTACTTGCGCTACTTGTGGCAGTTACAGTTATCATGTCCATGACCAACCACATTTGGCGCGAACGGCTGGAGAAGTTACAGACGCTCGCTGGCGGCCTTGCCGTGCTGGCCGGAGCCATGTTTGCTCATGACGGCCATTCCGCAGCCGCACGCGAAGCTCGCCGCAAGGATCAGGATGACAAAGATGCCGCGCGCAGAAATCTCCTCCTTAAAGCGGAGCACGCAGCCATGATCATGGTGGAACATACATACGGATGCCTTGATGATTTGTCGCACTTCACCGAACAATACACAAGAACAACCCTTAACAAAATCGACTATCATTTTGTAACATACCCACTTCCTGGGCAATTGATGGACTGCTGGGAACACTTATCATGCTTTCCAGTGGAGGCCATACCGCCATTCCGAAAAATAAACAGAATGTCATACTCCCTATCCAATCTATTGGAGGGACTAAAAATAGTTAATGCCGCCGATGTATCATGGATTGCGATTGCAAATTGCATAAATGACATCTACGAGCATTCAAACGTTCTATACTGCATACTGTCTGATACTACCACAAATTCAATTCCTGGGACCGCGGAGCGCTCATTTAACATCAAATATCCACCACACAAAGTCCCCAGCCCGCCCGACCGCATACCTTAAAGACGTTCCACAGCCCCCTCACCCCAGTTCCAACTCCACCTCGACGATATCATCCTCCAGCGAGCGCACCGGCTTGAACCCCAGTCCTTCCACGAACTGGATCATCCGCACATTGTCCTTCAAGATCTGCCCGACGATCGCCTTGGTCCCGCGCGAGCGGCAGTAGTCGATCATCTTGGTCAGCAGGCGGCGGCCCAGTCCGGTTCCCTTCAGATCGGATCGCACGACGATGGCGAATTCCGCCTTCTCGTTGTCCGGGTCGGTCACCGTGCGCACCACGCCATAGGTCTCGCTGCCCCCCGCCGGATCCATGTGTTCGGCGACGAAGGCCATTTCGCGGTCGTAGTCGATCTGGGTCAGGCGGGCCATTTCCGAATGCGGCAGTTCATGCACCAGCCCGAAGAAGCGGAAGCGGATATCCTCCGAGGTCAGGCGGGAAATGAAGACATGGTGGTTGGGTTCGTCCTCGGGCCTAATCGGACGCAGCAGCACCGAGCGGCCGTCCTTGGTGGTGAACCATTCCTCCAACCGGCTGGGATAGGGGCGGATCGCCATCCGCTGGCCGACCGGCGGCGGCGGGGCCAGGGTGATCTTGACATCCAGCGCCAAGATGCCGGAGGCGTTGCAGCGCAACGGGTTGATCTCCATCGTGTGCAATTCGGGCAGATCCACCACCATCTGCGACACTTGGATCAAGGCCAGGGTCAGGGCCTCGGT
Source organism: uncultured Rhodospirillaceae bacterium (assembly GCA_903899885.1). Classification (GTDB taxonomy): domain Bacteria; phylum Pseudomonadota; class Alphaproteobacteria; order Rhodospirillales; family Magnetospirillaceae; genus CAIULK01. The sequence continues at coordinate 10,852 of CAIULK010000248.1, read as the reverse complement.
GTCGGCGGGCGGGCGGTCGCCGTAGCCGGCCAGCAGTTTCGCGATGCGGGTGCGTTCCACCAGATCGGCGGCCAAACGCATGTTGAGCGGCGGCAGCGCCACCGCCTGATCATCGATCAACTCGGCGCCCACCCCGCCTTGGCCGAACAACACGACCGGGCCGAACACCGGATCGGTGACCACGCCGACCGTCAGTTCCTGGGTGCCGGGACTGCGCACCGCCATCCGCTGCACGATGAAGCCGTCCAGCCGGGCCGAGGGCGCGCCCGCCGTCACCCGGCCCAACATGCGGGTCGCGACACCTTCGACATCGGGCGCCCCCGACAGATTCAGGGCCACGCCGCCGACATCGGATTTCACCACGATATCGGGCGACAGAATCTTCAAGGCGACCGAACCGCCCATTTGGGCGGCGATCTCGCCCGCCTCGGCCGGAGTTTTGGCGATGCGGGTTTCGATCACCGGAATGCCGTAATCCTCCAAGATGGCGCGCGCCTCGGGCTCGGTCAGGGTCAAACGGCCGGCAGCCATCGCGTTTTGCACGATCCGGTGGGCGGCCCGGGTGTCGGGCACGAAATCGCTGGGGGCGGCGGGCGGGGTTTCCATCAGCATGTCCTGATTGCGCCGGTATTCCAGCACGTGCAGGAAGCCTTCGATCGCGGCGCGCGGGGTCTCGAACACCGGCACCCCCGCCTCGGCCAAGGCGGCGCGCGCCGGACCGACCGTGACGTTACCGACCCAGCAGCTCATCAAATTGGCGCGGCTGCGTTCCTTGAACACCGTGATCACCGCTTGGGCGACATCCATCGGATCGGACAAACCGGTCGGCGCGTACATCGCCAGCACGGCATCGACCTGATGCTTGTCGTCGAACAAGGATTCCAGCGCCTTGGCGTAGGCGGCCCCGTCGGCGTCGGGGCCGAGATCGACCGGATTGGCGGTCAAGGCCGCCAAACGGCCGCCGCCTTCGGCCAAATCGTCGGCGGCGATCCGCCCGATGCCGTCGCCGTTGGTGACGATCGCCAAGCGCCGCCCCTTCATCGGGCGCGCCCGCGACAGGGTTTCGACCGCCCCGAAAATCTCCTCGATATCGCGGACCCGCAGCATCCCGGCGCGGCGGATCGCCGCGTCGAACACCCGGTCGCACAACACCGAATCCCGCCCGGTCTTGATCGCCAGCACGGGCTTGTTGCGCGCGGCGGCGCGCGCCGCCGACATGAAATCGCGCTTGGCGCCGATGGTTTCGATATGCAGCAAGATCGCCCGCGCCGTGGGGTCGCTGCCCAGATAATCCAGCATGTCGCCGAACCCGACATCGCGGCCGTCACCGATATCGACCACGTGCGAAAAGCCGATTCCCTTGGCCCCCGCCCAATCCAGCACCGCCGAACACACCGCCCCCGATTGCGAGACGAAGGCAACCCGCCCGGCCTTGGCCCCATGCGGCGCGAAGCTGGCGTTCAGGCCGATTCCCGGCACCAGCAAACCGGTGCTGCCCGGCCCCAACAACCGGATCCCAAAGGTCTTGGCCTCGGCCCAGGCCTCGGTCGATAGGTGATCTTGATCGGTCATCACGCAGGCCGAACGCGTGCCGCGCTCCCCCAATCCCCGCAACAGGCCCGGCAGATCGCCCAGATCGGAACAGATCAAGGCCAGATCCGGCGCCACCGGCAAGGATGCGACATCGGGATAGGCCAGCACCCCCGCCACCGATTGATGACCGGCGCAGACCGGCATCACCGGGCCGCTGAATCCGCCATCCAGCAGATTGCGCATCGCCACCCAACCGGTGGTCCGTTCGGTCACCGTGGCGCCGATCACCGCCACCGACCGGGGCCGCAGCAACGACTTCAGATTCCGCACGCTCATGGACAATCCTTCGGGGTGTACTCGATCACTACCCGATAGGTTAGCCCCTTGCCCCATCCCTCGGCAATGATGTGTCGATGACAGGCGTCCCCCGGCATTGTGCCCCCCCGCCCGATCGGGTATTGCTACCCTCACGTTTCTGGCTACGGAGATCCGAAAAGATGACCGAGATGTTGACCAACCGGACCTGGGATGAAATCAAGGTCGGTGATCGCGCGAGCATGTCGCGGCTGTGCCGTATCGAGGATCTGGAAGCCTTCGGCGCCATCTTGGGCGATTACAACCCCACCCATTACAGCGAATACGAAGCCGATCGTCTGGCCAATCACCGCAAGATTCTGGCGCATTCGCTGTGGGGCGGCTCGCTTTTGTCGGCGCTGTTGGGCAACGAACTGCCCGGTCCGGGCACGGTTTACAAAAGCCAGAACTTCGCGTTCATCCGCCCGGTCGAGTTGGGCGACACCCTGACCCTGACCGTCACCGTCACCGGCAAGGCCCCTCCGGACGAGGTGACCTTCGACTGCTTGGCGATCAACCAGAACGGCGACACGGTGTTCCAGGGCGAAGCGCGGGTTTCCGCCCCGCTGATCAAGGTCTCGCTGCCGCGCGTCGATTTGGACGAGATCACCCTGCATCGCCACCACCATGTGTTCGAGGATTTGATCAAACGCTGCGAAGGGCAGCAGCCGATCGTCATGGCGGTGTGCCATCCGTGCGACCAAGTCTCGCTGGAAGGGGCGGCCGATGCCGCCAAGGCCGGCTTGATCGACCCGATCCTGATCGGCCCCAAGGGCAAGATCGAGGCGATCGCCGCCGAGAACGGCATCGACATCGCGGGCCTGCGCATCCTCGACGTCGCGCATTCGCATGAATCGGCCGAACGCGCCGTGGCCTTGTGCCGCGGCGGCGAGGCGGTCGCCCTGATGAAGGGATCGCTGCATACGGACGAGTTGATGCACGCGGTCGCCGCCCGCGACACCGGCCTGCGCACCAGCCGACGCATCAGCCACGTCTTCGTGATGGACGCCCCGGCCTATCCCCGCGCCCTGTTGATCACCGATGCCGCGATCAACATTTATCCGACCCTGGATGAGAAGGTCGATATCACCCAGAACGCCATCGATTTGGCGCACGTGCTGGGCATTGCGGTGCCGAAGGTGGCGATCCTGTCGGCGGTGGAAACCGTGTACCCGAAGATCGCCTCGACCATCGACGCCGCCGCCTTGTGCAAGATGGCCGATCGCGGCCAGATCACCGGGGGCATTCTCGACGGCCCCTTGGCGTTCGACAACGCGATCAGCTTCGAGGCGGCCAGGATCAAGAAAATCAACTCGCCCGTCGCGGGCCAAGCCGACATCTTGCTGGTTCCCGATCTGGAAGCCGGAAACATGCTGGCCAAGCAGCTGGCCTATCTGGGCGATGCCGACGCCGCCGGCATCGTGCTGGGGGCCCGCGTGCCGATCGTGCTGACCAGCCGGGCGGATTCGCCCAAGGCACGCCTGGCCTCGGCCGCCGTCGCGGCGCTGCTGGCCCGCGCCCGTCAGGCCAAGCCCCTGAGCAAGTGAGGCGGTGATGAGCGACGCCATCCTGGTCATCAACGCCGGTTCCTCGTCGATCAAATTCTCGCTGTACCGGAACGGGGGCACCCCCGTTCTGTCCAGCAAGGGCCAGATCGAGGGGATCGCGGTCGCCCCGCATTTCCAAGCCTGCGGCCCCAACGGTACCCAATTGGCCGAACGGCGGTGGACCGATCCGGCGCTGTCGCACCGCGAGTTGTTCCGCCATCTGCTGGATTGGATCGAAAGCCATCTCGACGGCTCCACCTTGACCGTGGCCGGTCACCGGGTGGTGCATGGCGGCACCCGTTATTCCGCGCCGATGGTGGTCACGCCCGAGGTTCTGGCCGAACTGACCACCTTGATCCCGTTGGCCCCCTTGCACCAGCCGCACAATCTGGCGCCGATCCGGGCACTGGCCGAACTGCATCCGGGCTTGGCGCAGGTCGCCTGCTTCGACACCGCCTTTCACCGCACCAATCCGGCCGTGGTGCAAACCTATGGCCTGCCGCGCGAACTGACCGACGAAGGCATACGCCGCTACGGCTTTCATGGCCTGTCCTATGACTATATCGCCCACCGCCTGACCGAGATCGCCCCCGAGCTTGCCAAAAAGCGGGTCGCCGTCGCCCATCTGGGATCGGGGGCTTCGATGTGTGCGATCAAGAACGGCGCGTCGGTCACCTCGACGATGGGATTTTCCACCCTTGACGGGCTGGTGATGGGCACCCGCACCGGCGCCCTGGACCCTGGCGTCGTGCTGTATCTGATGCAAAGCAAGGGGTACGGCGCCAAGGAGATCGAGACCCTGCTGTACAAGCGGTCCGGCCTGTTGGGGGTGTCGGGGATCAGCAACGACATGCGTATCTTGATGGACAGCGACGACCCCCGCGCCGCCGAGGCGGTGGATCTGTTCATCCACCGGATCGCGCGCGAAACCGGATCGCTGGCCGCCGCGATGGAAGGCCTCGACGCCTTCGTCTTCACCGCCGGAATCGGCGAGCATTCGCCCCCGCTGCGCAGCCGGATTTGCAACAGCCTGGCCTGGATGGGCATCGCCTTGGACGAAGGCGCCAACCAAGCCGACCAAACCCGCATCAGCCGGGCCGATTCACCGGTCGCGGTCTTCGTCATCCCCACCGACGAAGAGGCGATGATTGCCCGCCACAGCTGCCGGGCAATTCAAAAAACGCTTTGAATTGCATGCGATTACGAGGCGTTCTTTAGCTATCGGTTAGAAACCACCCGTTAACCATTGATTCGTCATAATTCCTCAACGAGCCGCGAGAGCTCCTCTCAAGGATCGTTGAGGATGACGAAATTTTTTCAATGCTCCACCCTTCCCAAGCATTAAACCTTAGTATATGACTTTCGATACTAAAGGTTAGGGTGGGCATTATGGGACGGAGGATTCTGCCATGGATCGTTATGAATATTCCCTGGTGTTCGCGACCGAGCAAGCGCCCGACGTGCTCAAGGCGCTCTTGGCCGAGCAATGCCTCGCCGGCTGGCGGGTCGATCCCTTGGAGGAACGCTCGCTGAACAACCTGCCGCGCTACGCCGTCAGCTTCGAGCTGGCCGACGACGCCCGCACCCTGATGGGTGACAGCGTTCTGATTCTGACCGCCCGCAACTAAGACCGTCCGATGGCCTGGAGACCGCCAGGCCATCCTTCCCCCTTCCTCAAACCATCAGAGCTTGGCCTCGCAGGCGGGGGTTTCGGTCTCGAACGTCAGGCGGAACAGCGTTCCCCGGCCGCGCGTGGTGTCGATGGCGATCTGGCCGCCCAGCCGGGCAACGTTGGTGCCCACCACGTCCATGCCGACCCCGCGTCCGGCGATCGCGGTGACCTCGGGCGCCGTCGATAGACCGGCCGTGAAAATCAACCGGGCCGCATCCGCATCGGACAGCCGGGCGGCATCCGCCGCGGACACATAGCCCTTGTTGATCGCCTGCGCGCGAATTTGGCCGAGATCCAGACCCCGTCCGTCATCCCCCAGTTCGATCACCAGCCGCGAGCCCATGCGGCGCCCGGCCAAACGCAACAGCCCCTCCGGCGGCTTGCCCAGGCGGCCGCGTTCCTCCGACGGTTCGATGCCGTGCGCGACGGCATTGCGGACCATATGCATCAACGGATCGGCCAGCAGGCCGATCATCCCCTTATCGATCGGCGTATCGGCGCCCGCGATCTCGACCCTCACCTGTTTGCCCTCGTTCTGGGCAAGGTCGCGCACGATGCGGAAGAAACGGTTGAACAGCGTACCGAGCGGCACCATGCGCATCCGGTCCAGCCCGGTGAGCAGGCAGTCAAACCCGACGGCCAAGCGATCGTCGAGATCGGCGCACGCGGCGAGATAGGATTCGACCGCCTCGACCGCCCGCCGCACCGCATCCGATTGCCCCGCCAACGACCGCAACGGCTGGACAGCCTCCCGCAAACCCGAGGCCGCGGCCAGATCGCGGCGTTTGCGGTCAAGGTCGGCGATACTGGCCATCTGAGCCGATAGGCGCTCCAACGATTCGGCGGGAACACGCACCAGATTGGTGTTGGCCGCCTTGTCACCGCCGGATTTGGTCAGTGCCTCGCCGGAACGGACCCGTTGCGACAGAACCAACACATGATTGCCGCTAGGGTCTAGGGCGGCGATCCGCCGCTCCAACCCGGCCACGTCCAGATCACTGACCACCAGGAAGCAAAACCACGAACGGCCGTCGATGAACACCGTGCGGTTGGTGATCGCCGTCGCCTCGCCGTGGATGAACCGCACGAATTCAGCCGACACCGCCTCGGGCCCATCCAAATCGGCCAGGATTTCATGGATGTGCCGGTTTCCCTCGCGCATCGCGGTCAGCAAGGCATCGACATTTTCCGCCGACATCACATCGAGAAAGCCCTCGCCGATATCGAACTCGGTCAGCACATGCTTCAACGCCAAGGCCAAGGCGGTGCCGTCGGCGCCACGCACCCCCGACAGCAGCAATTGCCGGAACTTTTCCAAAATGGCGTCGGTGGCCGCCGGTTCCAGGTCATGCCAATGGGCCAGCGGACCGTCGCCCCCGGTCAAGCCGCCGATGGTGGCTTGAGCCAGGGCCAGCATATCCATGTCCAACCGGATCTCGGCGTTGGCGACGCGGCTGAAAATATCCTCGATCATCAGCAAGATGCGCGAGGTTTGTTCCAGATTCAGGAACAAGAAAAAGGCACAGGCCGAACGGGCCAAGCCGACCGTGCGCTCGGCGATCGCCTCGTCGCTGTCCTCGCTGCGGTGATCCGACAATTCCGACAGACACTGCGCCATCGCGGCCAGCAGAGCCCGGACTTCCGATTCGACGGTGGCGCCGAGATGGTTGCCCAAATCGAGGGCGCCGCCGCCTTCCGGCCCTTGATCGGCCAGCGAAAGCTCGGACCGGAAGCGGGCCAGGGCGGCGATGGTGTCCTTTTTGATGGTGTCCGTGCCGGGCGCGTTCAGCGCGGCGCGGATGGCGTCGGCCAAGGGCAAAAGATCGGGACCGCTCACCGCCCGCAGCTCATCGGCGGCCTGGCGGGCCGCCGCCAGGGTGCCGTCATCGGTGATCTCGCCGGTTGCGGCGCGGCCGATCACCGGCAGCAGACGCGCGACCGCGTCGCGGTACGAGTGATCCAGACCCGGCTCGGACGGCGCCGTGCCCATGGCCTTGCGGTGCAGGATTTCCATCAAGGAATGCGGCGGCGTGACGTCGAAGCGCCCGCCGTTCGATTCGGCCCCCATCCGCCGCAAGGCATCCACCGAATCCAGCAGCAGATCCTTCACCGCCGCATCCAACGGCATTGCTCCATCGCGGACAAGGGCGAGCAGCGATTCGGCGCCGTGCGCCAACGCCCCCATCCCGACCATCCCAACCATCTGGGACGAGCCCTTCAGCGAGTGAAAGCAGCGGAACAAGGTGGCCACGTCGTCGGCCGACACGCCGCCATGAATCGAGACGCTGAGGATCAGCTCGATCGCCTCGAAATAGCCTTCGGCTTCCGCGGTCAGCTCGTCCCATAAGGATTCGGCTAGTTCAGTCATCGAGTTTCGGTACCGACGGATATAGAAGTGCCCCACTTTTAGCATTCCCCACCCGAACGGCATAGACGTTATCCGCGACAGCGCCCCGACGCGGCCACTCTCGCCAAATGAACGATCGGCTCGTTGCCGAAGCCGACATCGCCGCGCGCCAACGCCTGGACTTCTTCATTCGCGGGAGGGACGGCAATCAATGCAGACTCTTTCAACAGCCCGCTAGTCCTCGTAATTTCACACTGCGGTGTTCGGAATATTGAAATCGTCACTCGAAACGTTGTCGAACGGCCTTGCCTTCTCTTTGCTGCGCAGGGAAATGAATTCACGAAGTGGAAATCCCCTGTTTTCATCTGTCCATGCCATGCGTGCATCGAGATCATCAATAACGGGGATCACTCTTTCCAAATACTCCCTCATGGAGTCCGATATACAAAGATTAACGATAGACTCTTTCGTCCACTCATAGTATTTCGCTTTAAACGATGTTTGCGCAATGTATGGCGAAACAAGCTTCTCATAAATAAATGGGGCAATATAAACGGGTGGGGCCGCAGCGACATACCCAGCCGGAGAATGCAACACCCCATACAGATCCGACCCGAGCAATGATTTTGACAAAAGTGGATTAATTATGTTGCTATGCAGATCCCTCCACACGGCGTCAGTAGCAAAAAAATAATTGCAATATGCAAAGTTTTTATTAGTCTGTCGCTCAGGCTTTTCATAGGCACGGACATTAAGATGGCGACACACCTGCTGAGTAATTATATCAAAATCGCTTCTTTGAAACGCCTTCGACAAGTCAATTGAGTTAAACGCGGAATAGGTCAGGTATGGGTGACCGGAAATGAAATAAATATCATATCCTGGGTTATCGAAAATCCACTTTTCGACGTCATGAAACCGCAGGCTGGTCTTAACAAAAAATTTCGCCGACAGGACCCCGGTAAGGCTGTGCCGTTTGGTCCGGCCGCTCATGACCATATGGTCATGAATAATAACTTCCCTCAATTGGGGACATGGATTGTGCCGCCAGTCCAGGGGCGTGAAACTGGGATCGAGATAGGGAACAACCCGATCGCTGAGCACAACCTGATAAATGCCGATATCAGTCATTCAGTGCCTCGTACCTGGCGAGACGGGGATGCCCAAGCCTACGCGGCCTCGGCCTAATGCTCAAGATCGCTGCCCACGACGAGCCCGCGGCGATGGCCCATTTCCCGCCCACCCCGAAGGGGCCAGCTCATTATTTGATCGCCAACAGCTTGGGTACTTGGCGGCGCACCTCGTCGGCGGCGGTTTTGTCCAGCTTGGCCAGCCACGCCGCCGGGATTTCCTTCACGCCATAGGTGGCCCCGGCCAGCATGCCCGCCAGGGCGCCGGTGGTGTCGGCGTCGCCGCCCTGGTTGACCGTGCGGATCACGCAATCCTTGAAGGAATCGGTGATGAAATAGAAATGCATCACGGTGTGCATCGTATCGACGATATAGGCCGAGGATTGACCGCGGTAGGGCTCGAACCGGAAGCATTTGTGTTTTTCGACCAGCGCCTTGGCCACCTCGCGGGCTTCCTTCATGCCTTGGCCGCGCAACAGCCCCTGAACCATCCGCACCAGCGCCAAGGTGGCGTCGTCGGACAGCGGGTGATGATGGGTGATCCGGGCTTGGCCCAGGGCCCAATCCTCGACCACCTCCTGCCGCGACAGCGAGGCCAGCGCCACCGGCAGGCAGCGCATCGCCGCCCCGTTGCCCGCGTCGCCCTCGCAATAACCGCCGTCGGTGCTGCCGTGGATCATGTAGCGGCGAATGCCGCGGCGGCAGGTGTTGCCGATATCGACCGGCCCGGTCTTCAGCCACGCGGCGAATTCCTCGCAGATGTCCTTGGCGTCGAAACCGCTCTTGTTGATCAGCGAACGCCCCAGCGCCAGCGCCATGTCGGTGTCGTCGGTGACTTGCCCCGGGGCCAGATGCAGCCAGCCGCCGCCGATCATCTTGCGGTGCAGGCCGTATTTCGCCTCGATCTCGCCCTTGGTCATGAACTCGACCGTGGCCCCCAGGGCGTCGCCAACCGCGAGGCCGAGAAAGGCCCCAAGGGCGCGTTCTTCCAATGTCGGCTCGGTCATTCCATCCTCGTCATCGTCAAAAATAATGGGCATCGACGCGGTAATCGCCGCCGATCACCAGGAACTCGCCCTCACCCTTTAGGGGATGCACGGGCAGTGCCGTATTGAAGAACGCCACCTTCACCAAGGGCACCTGCGCGCTGATGATGGTATCGCCGAAACAGCCGGCAATATCGCGGTCGCTGGTGAACGAGGCCAGATTGTTCATCCGTATCACCACGCTATGGCGCCCCAGCGCCTCGACGATCTGGTGTTCGTCGAAGGAATTGGTTCCCCGGTACAATTGGAGATGAGTCTGCTCCGGCGCAACGAACCGCGCCAACGCCCACTGACAAAATTCATACAGCATGTCGAGCTGGGTATGGATCGCATTGTTGTGAAAACGCGACGACATTTTTTCCTCGACATAGGCGGTCCAGCCGCTGTCCGACACCCGCTTGATCGCCTGTTTATGATAGGTCGGAAACAGGCCGAAGCGGCTTTCCACCCAGCCTTTCAGCACCGCGCCCTCGGGGCCGTTGGAATCATAGCCCCAGCCCTTCAACAGCCGCAGGAACGACGAGCGATAGCGCCGCACCGATCCGTTTTGACCCGCGCGCTCCTTTTCGTGCTGTTCGGGATCGATGCCGAACATCGCCATCATGTACGAATAAAAGGCGCCGCCCGCCTCCTCCAAGCTTTCGGCCAGCGATAGCATCTCGAACAGATTCTTGTTCATCTCGCGCACGCCGGAAATGCGCAAGGCCCTCGGATGATCGTTGAACACCGCACTGGCCAGCAACGGCGTCGGCACCCCCACCAGATTGGTCGAATGCCCGACCCCGCTTAAAAACTCCATTCCCACATCCCCTGTGGGGGTTCCGACACAGCCGGTGTCGCATTTGCGACAGCCCGCCCCTCCCCCATGACGGCCAGTGAACCTGTTTCAACCCGTTGATTCAAGCCCAAATATTAGACTTTCGCGGGGCTGCCCAACAAATTGGCACGATGGTTGCGATAGTCCCGGTGTGGCGGAACATGTGTTTCGCCGACCACTTCGACGGCCCCGCGACCGAAAGGATAAAAACCATGCCTCGTCAAATCGCATTCTATGGCAAGGGCGGCATCGGCAAATCGACGACCTCCCAGAACACCCTGGCCGCTCTGGCCGAGATGGGTCAGAAAATTCTGATCGTCGGCTGCGACCCCAAGGCGGACTCGACCCGCTTGATCCTGAACAGCAAAATGCAGGACACCGTGCTGCATCTGGCCGCCAAGGCCGG
>CAIULK010000247.1 GCA_903899885.1 uncultured Rhodospirillaceae bacterium | reverse complement strand
CAAGGATAAACCGTCCGGCCGCATCGAGGTCGCCGTTCTCTATGATCCCCAGAATCGCGAATCGGATGACGATGCACGCGCCATTTTCGGTTGGCTGAAAAGCAACAACGGCACCATCGGCGATGAGATAGCCCCCAGCCTCATCGACATCCATGGCCTTGGACGCGAACGCCGGTTCGCGCTGGCCATCCTTGCGGCCGGGGTCTCCCCGGATTTGTTCGATCAGGTGTACGCCTATGCCCGCCAAAACCAGACCGTGACGGTATCTTCCGACATGGCGTGCGTTCACGCCGCGAAATGCACGATCGGCGTGAGCAGCAGCCCCCGGGTTCAGGTGATCCTTAGCCGTCCCGTGAGCCAAGCGAGCGGACTTGATTTTCTCGAGGCGTTCCGCATGCTGGTCAAAGAGGAAAACTAATGATCAAGACCGGCGCGATCATCACTCTCATTGCGATCACCTTGGGCGCCGCTGGCGCGGCGGCCGAGGAATTCGATTATGGCCAATACGAGGCGCTGTTCGGCGAACCGGTGACCACCAGCGCGACCGGCAGCCCGCAGCGCCTGTCGGAAACCCCGGTCGATATGGAGATCATCACCGCCGAGGACATCGCGCATTCCGGCGCCGACAATGTTCCCGATATCCTGCGCTTCGTGGCCGGGGTGGATGTGCGGCGCTATGGCTTCTCCGACGCCGATGTCGGCATCCGCGGCTATAACCAAGCCAACAGCCCGCGCGTTCTGGTGCTGATCAACGGCCGTCAGGTCTATATCGACTTCCACAGCTATACCGCTTGGGCGGCCCTGCCGATCCAGATCGAGGAAATCCGCCAGATCGAGGTGATCAAGGGCCCCAACGCGGCGCTGTTCGGCTTCAACGCGGTGGGGGGCGTCATCAACATCATCACCTTCGACCCCTTGTACGACAAGGTCAACGAAGGCACCGTCCGGGTGGGTACCCAGCGTCAGGCGCAAGGATCGGCGGTCTCGACGCTGCAATACGGCGACAAGGCGGGGCTGCGGCTGTCGGCGGGCCAGTTGCGGGCCGTCGAATCCTCGATGGCCGAGCAAACGACCCAGTATACCTTCACCAACACCAACTTCGCCCATCAGGTCAGCGCCGATGGACGGCTGCGCATCGGCGCCGACACCGTGATCACCGGCGAATTCTCGAACGTCACGGCCAACCAATACGAGCTGGGGGTCGGCGGCTATCAGGGAACCTCGCAATATCAAGTCGATTCCGAAAAGTTGGGACTGGAGTCGAACACCCCGATCGGCCACATCGAACTCGGCGGCTACCGCAACAACATAAGCTATACCTGGGACCAAGGCGGCAACCTCATCAACTACACCACGATGACCAGCGCGCTTTCCGTGTTTCAGGCCAGCGACCGGATACGGATCGGCAACGATCATGTGGTGCGGATCGGCGGCGAATACCGCAACAACGTGACCCTGGGTGATTATTACAACAACGAAAAACTGGGCTTCGATCTGTACTCGATCGATGCGATGTGGAACTGGCAGATCAACCATGACCTATCGCTGACGAATTCGGCCCGACTTGACAATATGACCTTGAATTTCCGGGGGCCGTTGCCCGGTTGGGACCCCTATGCCGCCAGCGATTACAACGGCAACCATGTGCGCACGGTCAGCTATAATTCCGCGTTGGTTTATCAGGCGACCCCGCTCGACGCCTTCCGCCTATCGACCGCGCGCGGCGCCCAGCCGCCGGATTTGTACGAATTCGCCCCCAGCCCGGAAGGCACCAGCTGGGAACTCCAGGGCTCGCCCCATCTCAAGGCCAGCCTGACCACGAATTACGAGGTGGATTACACGCGGGGGCTGCCGAATCTTAATTCGCAAGGCCAACTCGCGGTGTACGCCCAAACCACCCGCGACACCCTGGCCTCGCCCGGTGACGGCGGCTCGGGCAACCCCAACATCGTCAACGACAGCGGCACCGCGGCGGTTTGGGGCCAGAATATCGGCAACACCCAGGCCGTCGGCGGCGAATTGACACTAAAGGGATCGAATTCCGATGGATGGCGATGGAAGGCGGCCTATGCCCTAAGCCTGATTTCCAGCAGTCTGATCACCAACACCGATCCGACCAATCTGAACAGCTCGCTCGACTTCAAACGCGGCACGCCGGCCAACACGCTAATCGCCGGAATCGGACGCTCGTGGGACAAGATCGATGCCGATCTGGCGGCCAAGTGGCAATCGGAATACAGCGAAAATGTTTGGAACAGCAGCGGCGTTCTAGCCCCGGTCAACATCCAGAATTACGCATTCCTGAGCGGCCATCTCGGCTACAAAATAGCCGACTCATTCACGCTGGGACTAACCGGCGAGCAAGCGACCGTGCGGCGGACCACGGCGGGTGTACCGACGCTATCGCGGATATTCCTATCCGCGACCTTTAGTTACTAATCCCACCCAAAATTATCCGAATGAACCAGACTCCACGCCCATGGATAGGCTTTTATAACCTATAAAAATCTGGCACGTTCAAAAGTATGCATACCTTGCGCCGTGGTATGCGCGGCGGACTTTCTGGGGAAGGAACAAACGCGGGTGCCACCGACTTTACTCCCATCCGCGGTAAGGATTCTGGTGATCGCACTTGTTCTGGCGGCGCTGTCGGCGACGGCACGGGCCTATACCACGACGCCGAAGGATCTCGACGTCGGCCTGCGCACCATCCGCTTCCTCAAGGATAAACCGTCCGGCCGCATCGAGGTCGCCGTTCT
>CAIULK010000246.1 GCA_903899885.1 uncultured Rhodospirillaceae bacterium | reverse complement strand
CTGACCGTCCGTCCCACCGCAGCCCTCAAGGCCCATCCGCTGTGGTCGCAGACCGACTTCGAATACTTCCGGGGCCGTGGCTACTCGAACCAGCAGGTTCTCGAATTCTGGAACCGCGATTTGCGGCTCGGATGCCGCCGTAGCCGGGGGGAAGGCGATGTCGTCCAGGGTGGTGTCCTCGATGAAACCCGCCACCCCGGTCAAGAAGGTCCGCTGCGCCATCTATACCCGCAAGTCCTCGGAAGAGGGCCTGGAGATGGAATTCAACAGCCTCGACGCCCAGCGCGAATCCTGCGAAGCCTTTGTCGTCAGCCAGAAGGCCGAGGGCTGGGTGCCGGTGGCGGACCACTACGACGATGGCGGGTTCTCCGGCGGCACCCTCGAACGTCCGGCGCTGAAGCGGCTGCTGGCCGACATCGAGGCCGGGCTGATCGACGTGGTGGTGGTCTACAAGATCGACCGCCTGTCGCGCTCGCTGATGGATTTCGCCAAGCTGGTCGAGGTGTTCGACCGCAACGCCGTCACCTTCGTGTCGGTGACGCAGTCGTTCAACACCACCACGTCGATGGGGCGCCTCACGCTGAACATCCTGCTCAGCTTCGCCCAGTTCGAGCGCGAGGTGATCGGCGAGCGCATCCGCGACAAGTTCGCCGCCTCGCGCCGCAAGGGCATGTGGATGGGCGGGGTGCCGCCTTTGGGCTACGACGTGGTCGCCCGCAAGCTGGTGGTCAACGAACCGGAAGCCGATCTGGTTCGCCACATCTTCGATCGCTTCCTCAAGGTCGGCTCCGCCACCTTGCTGGTCAAGGAACTGAATGGCGCTGGCCACCGCACCAAGTCCTGGACCACCCAGGACGGCAAGGTCCGCGAGGGCGTGCCCCTCACCAAGAATTTCCTCTACAAGCTGCTCGACAACCGGGTCTATCTCGGCGAGGCGGTTCACAAGGGCGACGCCCATGCCGGCGAGCACCCGGCCATCATCGACCGCGCCGTCTGGGACAAGGTGCAGGCGGTGAAAACCGACAATGCGCCGCGCAAGCGGGCAGCCACCACCCGCGCCACCACCCCGGCGCCGCTGAAGGGGCTGGTGACCTGCGCCCATTGTGGCCGGGCGATGACGCCGACCCACACCCGCAAGAAAGGGCGACTCTACCGTTACTACACCTGCATGAAGGCGATCAACGCCGGCCACGATTCCTGCCCGGTGCGCAGCGTTGCCGCAGGCGAGATCGAGGCGGCCGTCGTCGGGCAGGTCCGCGCCCTGCTGCGCGCCCCCGAGATCCGGGCGCGGGCCGAGCGGTTCGCGCCAACCTTGGCGCCGGCCGATCTGCACGCCGCCCTCGATCGCTTCGAGGCGGTATGGGACGAATTGTTCCCCGCCGAGCAGGCCCGCATTCTCCAGCTTCTGGTCGAACAGATCCGCATCGCCCCCGATGGCGCCGAGATCCGCCTGCGCGCCGAAGGACTGGCCAGCGTCATCGCCGACATCACCGCCCAGTCCACCGAAAGGAGCGCGGCATGACCGCCGACATCCAGATCGACACGCTCACCATCCGCGTGCCGCTCACCTTGCGCCGCCACGGTGGCCGCAAGCTGGTGATCGTGCCCGACGGCGATGGCGTGCCGGTGCGCTCCCGCGCCACCCCCGACGACACCTTGCTGAAAGCCTTGGGCCGGGCTCATCGCTGGAAGCGTATGCTGGAATCCGGGCAGGTGCGTTCGCTGAACGAACTGGCCGAGGCCGAGAAGATCAATCCATCCTACCTGTCCCGCATCTTCCGCCTGACCCTGCTGGCCCCCGACATCGTCGTGGCCATCCTCGACGGCCGCCAGCCGCGCACGTTGCAACTCGCCGATCTGATGGACGACATTCCCGTCGAGTGGGAGCTGCAAAGGGAGATGTTCGGGGTCGGCCTTCCGGAACATGAATCGCGTCATGGATCGCGATTCCCATTTTAAGATATGTGGCAAGGCCAGCGAGAAATTTTGATCACAGTCGAACTTGCGTCAACAGTTGTTATCCCGCCCCAAGCCTCGCCAGAATCCTGTCGACCAGCGACTTGGCCGCCACCCGGTTGGCCGAGCAATCGTAGATCAGTTCGATCATCTTGCGGACGACCTCCCTCTCTCCTTCAGGCAGGGCACCCAAGGCATCTTCCTTCGAAGCGACCTCCGTATCGGCCAGACGACCTTCAAGCACGGTCAGGGCGGCTGACAGCCCACTCTTCTGCGTTTCGTCCAGCAGGTGCGACTCGACCACCTTGCCGATCTCAAACATCTCGCTCCTGATGTCGCGGCGGATAGCTTCAGCTTCGGCACCGCCGACGGCACGCTGTTCAAGCACCTTCATCCGCTCGTCGATCTTGAGCGCACCGATCTCAAAGACCTTCATCCTGTTGCGGACGACGGACGAGTTGCGGCATTTCTTGGCCACGAGATCGCCTATGGGGCCGAGGTGTGCGACCAGCCGTCCGTAATGGGCGTTCGTCTCAAAGTCGTCGCGCCGCCCGTTGGGGAATAGCTTCCCATCGATGACATGAACCTCCCCGACGGCCCAGCTTGCGAAGCGTGCTTCAGGAAAGACGTTGGCGAATATCCGGTGGCCGCCAATCTGGATGTTCCCCACCCTCGCGCGAAGGCCACAGACACCTTCCGCGGCGGGGATGGCCCCGAAATAGCCATGGTGCATTATCCAAGCCACGGCGGCCACGTCGCCGTCCATTCCCTCGATTTCCTTGAACTCGACTTCGGTGAAGGTATCCGTCTTGGCTTCTCCATACCGGTATTCGTTCCGGTATGGCCTGTAGAGAGGCCCTTGCCCGTCGATATGGATGTCGATCTCGCCAAGCTTCATGTGTTGGGCAAGGCGGTCGCGGATTGCCGCACCAAAACCGAACTCCGGGGAGAACGGTACGGGAGCAACCTGCGAGAGATATCTGGCAATGGCCTCGGCGTTCAGCAGGATGTCGTTTCCGATTCTGACCGGTTTGACCAGCTCGACCTCACAGAAATGGGCCGGCCAGTCGCCGCCATCATCCAGTTCCGTCACCGTGGCGACCCGACGGACAAGCTCACGTACGCCGCCGTCGAACGAATGGTCGGCCAGAAGTTTCTTGAAAAGCCTGCAATCCCAACGGAGTTCATGCACCCTTTCGTCGACGCCAGAGCGCGACCGGAAGACGAGTTCCTGACAATAGCCGAGACCAGCGAGACGCCCTACGCCCCGGAACCCGCGGGCGGCGGTTCCACGCTTACGACTCCCGCCCAACGCGGTCAGGCGACCGGAGAAGTCCTCGTTTGGAACGCCGGCGCCGTTGTCCCTGATGGTCACCGACCGGTTTGCCAAGTCGATGGAGATGTCCACCCGTCCGGTCTCGTCTGGCCCCATGACGCCGTCGGCCTTGGCCTCATCTATGGAATCGGCGGCGTTCTGCACATACTCGCGGTAGATGGTCAGCGGGTCGATGTACATGGCCGTGCTGACCAGCTCAAGGATGTCCTTGCCGATCACG
>CAIULK010000245.1 GCA_903899885.1 uncultured Rhodospirillaceae bacterium | reverse complement strand
CGCGCACCGCCGCCGGCGGCAGATAGACAACGCCGACGTTGAAGCTATGGCCGTCTTCCAGGCCTTCGCGGACGTTGTTGTAAACCGGGATCGGCCCCACCGGGGTTTCCAGAACCTCGCCCTTGCGGCCGGGCGAGGTGCCGAACACCACGTTGCCGCCGGAATAGGCGTGGCTGGTCGGCGTCACGGTCCGGGACTCGTTGCCCAGGATGTTGAGGACGCAGACGCGGTCTTTCGCGGTGGCGATTTCAGCCAGCGAGTTGATGCCGACGAAATACTTGAATTTGCTGTCGTTCAAAGTGTCCATCATTTCCCCCAGGGGCCGGGTTCAACCCGACGCTGTCGCTTGTGGGCTAGACTTTGGTTCAGGCGCTGACGCCAAGCTTCTTGGCCAGGGCTTCGCGGCCGCCGGCTTTCATCCAGCGATCGGCTTCCTGGGCATAGCGCACCACGTCGGTCATCGCCGAGTCGAAGCCGAAGATGCGATAGGGCAAGCCCAGCGAATCCGCGACGTCCTTGAAGGCCAGCAAACCGCGCGTCAGGTTCGGACCACCGCGCCCGATCACCAGATAAACCGGCGTCGGCCCGTGCTCATTGAAATACTCGCGCAGCGCGTCGGCCATCGCCCGGAAGGTGACGAAGATGTCGGTGTTGTTGGCCTTGCCGCCAATAACGAACAGCACGTTGGTTTGCGCCAGCCAATGCTTTAGGCAAATCCGCATCACTTCGCGCATCTTCTCGTAGGGCGGGTTACCGCCGAAATCCGACGAGATGATGGCGTCATCGCCCAAGAATTCGGTAACCAGCGAGTTGGCGCCGCCGCCGAAGGTGGGGGCCAGGATGGTGCCCTTTTCGTTGATCACGCCGACGTCCGACTGCCCCTGATAGGTGCGCAGCTGGTTGATCTCCTGCTCGAAGTCGGAATAATCGACGGCGAACAGATCGGCGGGCAGCTTCAAGCGCTTGACGCGCGGATCGTCGCGGTCAAAGCCGCACTTGAAGTCGCAGGCGACCGGGGTCAGCGTGCCGGGGCGCAACTGCGCCATGCGGATCGGGTTCAGCTCCAGCGTGGTCATGCCATAGTGGTGGAACAGATCCCACAGCTTGGGCAGATGCTGGGCCAAGGGGGATATGATCTCCTTGGGTGCCTTCAGGTCCGACAGCGCGTTGGTGATGATGAAGGACTTCAGGCCCGTCAAGGGATCGAACGGAATTTCCGCGATCTGATCCTTCGGCAGCTCCTCGATGTCCATGCCGCCCCTATGGGTGATGGTCAAGGTCGGCGCCCGGTATTTGGTCGAGTCCGAAATCGAGACATACACTTCGTGTTCGGCGGGAACCGCGCCCTCGAAGGTCACGCCTTGCGCCTTCGAGGTCTGATTGCCGTGGGTGTGTTCGGCGAAGTACAGCCGCTCTTTTTCCTTGAGCGCGGTCTTCAGATCCTTGGCGCGGCCCAACAGGCCGGCCTTACCCTTCTTGCCGACGCCGCCGCGAAAGATCGGTTTGACGAACACTTCACCGCATTTGGCGATCAAGTCCTTGATTTCGTGTTCGCTCGCTTCCGGCCCCAACACTTCCGAGGTCGGAAAATCAACGATCTTAAGGAGCTTCGAGCCCCACAGCATTCCGGTCACGTTCATGTCGCTACCCCCTGGTGGTACGGCGATTAGTATTCCTGCGGCAAATCCTTGAGCTGCGCCCAGGAGTACACCGGGCCGCTGACACAGACATAGTCCTTGCCAACGTTGCAGCGGCCGCATTTGCCAATGCCGCACTTCATCTTGTTTTCGATGGTGGTATAGATTTGTTCGTCCGCGAAACCCAGCCCCTTGAGGTTCTGGATCACGTATTTGATCATGATCGGCGGGCCGCAGGTGATCGCGATGGCGTTGTCGGGGGCGACCCCGGTGCTCATCACGTTCGCGGGCACGAAGCCGCAATAGCCTTCCCAGCCCTCTTCCGCCTGATCGACCGACAGATGGACGTCGGCGACGCCGCGCAGCTTTTCCAGCTCGGCGCGGTACATGATGTCGCGCGACGAACGACCGCCGTAGAACACGGTGATGTTGGCGAAGTCGGACCGTTGGGCCACCGCCGTTTGAATGATCGGCCAGATCGGCGCCAGACCGCAACCGCCGCCGATGAAGACCAGGTTCTTACCCTTCCAGTCATTCACCGGGAACTTGTTGCCGTAAGGGCCGCGCACGCCGATCACGTCGCCCACCTTCATGGCGTGGATGGCGGTGGTGACCTTGCCGACCCGCATGATGCTGAACTGCTTATAGTCCTTGACCAGCGGCGACGAGGCGATCGAGATCATCATCTCGCCCTTGCCGAACACCGAGATCATGGCGCATTGGCCGCACTCATGCTCGAACATGTCGCCGTCCGGGAATTCAACCTGGAAGGTCTTGATGGCGCGGGCGCCGACGACTTCGTCCTTGATCGATGCGATCCGGGCGAGTTTGGGAAGATAGACGTTCTCAGTCATGCCTGGATCATCCTGTCCAAGACCGCCACGATGTCGATGCCGACCGGGCAGAAGCTAATGCAACGGCCGCAGCCGGTACACTGCTGAGTGCCGTTATTTTCGACGAAATACAGGAACTTGTGGTTGACGCGCTGGCGCAACCGCGCTCCCAGCGTCTCGCGCGGGTTATGACCCGACGAGTGCATGGTGAAATCCGGGAATTGGCAGTTGTCCCAGGTGCGCACCCGCTCGCCCCGCATGGGCGACTGGCCGGTCACTTCGTCGCTGATGTCGAAGCAATGGCAGGTCGGGCACAAGAAGGTGCAGATGCCGCAGCCGATGCAGGCCTTGGCGAGACTCTGCCACATTTCCGAGTCGAAGTTCTTCTTCAGCGCGGGCGCGGCGGCGGCCAAATCGCCAAAGGTCCGCTGCTCGCATTTCGCGGCCTCGGAATGCAGGCGCTGGGATTCTTTTTCATCCGCCGCCCCGGCCTCGGCGAACAGTTTTCCGCCCGCCTCGATCAGTTCCTCGCCGCGCGGGGTGACCGCGACAACGTGATACCGGTCACCGAGATCGGTGAGCTGCACGTCGAGCCCCTCCTTCGACGAGGGCGAGCCGCCGACCGCCTTGCAAAAGCAATTGGGCGAGGGCGGCGTGTTGCAGGCCAAACCGACATAAGCGGTCTTGGCGCGGCGCGACTGGTAATAGGGATCGTCGAAGGCGCCGGTGAACACCATGTCGTTGCGCGGCGCCCCCCGTCCGTCGCACGGACGCACGCCCATCACCACCACCGGGGCCGGATTGGGCAGGGTTTCGGTCAGCTTGGGGGCTTGGCCCTTGAGCTGCTCGAAGGTGTAGAGCACTTCGCGCTGCGGAAAGGCGAAATTCTTGGGCGGCCGGGCGGTGTTGGGATGGGTCAGCGCGACGCCGCCATCATTGGCTCCGGGGGCGACGGGCTGGTAAGCCCAGACGCCGTCGGCCAAGGCCGGCGCGAAGACCTCGGCCTCCAACGCGGCGGCCCAGGCGCCCAGATCGGTTTTCTTGAGGATCGAACTCATGTCGAGGGGCTCCCTGCCGCGCTAGCGGATGAAGCTGTTGGGATCGTCGTCGCGGAAAGACGCGACCAACGACGGAAGTTCGGGATCAAGGCCCGGCTCATAGCCGAACATGTCCTTGGCTTCCTTTTCCAGCTTGTTGTTCAGCATTCGGATCGGGATATCGACCGGGCAGACCCGTTCGCACTCGGCGCAATCGATGCATCGGCCGGCCAGATGGATGGCGCGCACCAGATGGTACATCGAGTTTTCCGAGGCGACCGCCGACCGTTCGATCCATTTAATGCGATTGGCCTTTTCGTCGGCGCTGGTGGTCGGATCGACCATCAGTTCGATCGAATCGACAACGCATTCCGGGCAATAGCACATCGGGCAGACCGAGCGGCAGGCATAGCAGCGCAGGCAGCGGTTGAAGTGCCCTTCCCAATAGGCCCAGCGTTCGTCTTCCGATTTGGCTTCCAGCTGGCCCAAGGCGGTGAACCGCGCCGGATAGCCGCGATCCTCGTGCTTTTCGCCGAACACCACGTCATGCATCGCGGGATAAGCGCAGGCGCATTCCAGGCAACGGTCGGCCAGCACGTCGGCGGCCGCGACATCGACGAAGCCCTCGGCCGTGGTGACCTTGAAGCTGTCGGTGCCGTGCGGTTCCACCTTGGTGGCAACTCGGCCGTTCAACGCCTTGGAAAGCTTGTTTTTATCGACCACGCCCAGCGTGCCGCAGGACACGCCGATGACATGCACGTCCTTGCGTTCGAAGTGACGCTCTTGCAGAAGCACCGCGACGGCCCTGGAATCGCAGCCCTTGGCGATGATGGCGATCGGACGCGTGTCGGGATCGCGCTGATGCGACTGGGCCTTCTTCTCGTTGACGAGATAGAGCGCCAGGTTCTGCACGCAGGTCGGATCCCAGACCAGATGATCGGCCTGCCCGGCATCGGTGATGAACGCCGGTTCGGCCAGCACGCCAGCCGTTCCCCGCTGATAGCCGAGCACCATCTTGACGGTGCCCTTCTCCAGCAGGTCCTTGGCGTGCGCCCGGATATTGACGATATCGACCATCAGCGTTTCGCCTTAAGCTTGCGTTGCGGCCCCAACGTCCGGATATCCCGGACGAATTCCTCGACTACCTGGGCGAATTTGGCGCCCTCGGCCGCCGACACCCAGGACATGCGGAAGCGGTCCTTTTCGATGCCGATGAACGACAGCAGCTTTTGCACCAGGAAGATCTTGCGCCGGGCAAAGTAGTTGCCCTTCAGGTAGTGGCAATCGCCCGGATGGCAGCCCGACACCAGGACGCCGTCGGCCCCCTTGTTGAAGGCCGACAAGATGTAGACGGGCGACACCGAACCCGAGCACATCACGGTGATCGGAACCGCGTTCGACGGATATTGCATCCGCGAGACGCCGGCCAAGTCGCTGCCCGCCGACGAACACCACTTGCACAGGAACGCGACGATCCTGGGCTCGAACACGGAGGGGTCTTTTGGGGTTTGGGTCGGGGTCGACGCCACATCATCCTCCGATAGAAGCGTTGATCATGTCGAAAATCTGCAACTGCGTGATGTTCTTCACATCGATCGCCGCGCGCAGACAGGTAGCTTGGCAGGTGCCGCAGCCTTCGCACAAGACTTCGTTGACATAGGCCTTGCCGCCGCCGGTCAGCGAAATCGCCTCGTAGGGGCAGGCATCGACGCACATCTCGCAGCCGGTGCAATGCGACAGCCGGACATTCGCCACGGCCGGGCTGTGTTCCAGCTGTTCCTTGGACAAAAGCTGGATCACCTTGGCCGCCGCCGCGCTGGCCTGACACACCGTTTCCGGGATGTCCTTCGGCCCTTGCGCCGCACCGGCCAGGAAGATACCGGCGGTCACGCTTTCCACCGGACGCAGCTTGGGGTGGGCTTCCGCCAGGAAGCCGTCCTTGTCGCGGCCGATTTTCAGGGTCTTGGCGACGTCGGCGGTGCCCTTCGAGGGCTGCATGGCCAAGGCCAGCACCACCATGTCGGCGTCGATCTCGATCGTCCGGCCGGCCAGGGTATCGACCCCCATCACCTTGATCTTGCCGTCTTTCTCGAACACCTTCGAGACCCGGCCGCGCAAATAGACGGTGCCGTCCTTTTCCATGCCGCGCTGGACGAACTCTTCATACCCCTTACCGCCGGAACGGATGTCGATATAGAAGATGTAGGCCTGCCCATCGGGAACATGGTGCTTGTACAGCATCGCGTGCTTGGCGGTGTACATGCAGCAGATCTTGGAGCAGTAGGCGCAGTGGTTTTCCGGGTCGCGCGACCCGGCGCACTGGATGAACACCACTTCCTTGGGTTCTTTATGGTCGGACGGCCGCAGCACATGGCCGCCCGTCGCCCCGGAAGCCGAACACAGGCGTTCGAAGGCGAGACCGTCGAGGACATCCTCGTACTTGCCCATGCCGTACTCACCCATATTCTCCAACCCATACAGGTCGAAGCCGGTGGCGACCACGATGGCGCCGACATCTTCCTCATAGGTCTTGGGCTTGACGTCGTAGTTGATCGCTTGGGCCTCGCAGACGTCGGCGCACTTGCCGCACACCACGGGATTCAGGCCAAGGCACGATTTTTCGTCCAGATTGAAGCTGGCCGGGATCGCCTGGGCGTAGGGGATGAAGATGGCGCGCCGCCCGGTGAGACCCTGGTCGTATTCGTTGGGAACCACCACCGGGCAGACATGGGTGCAATCGTCGCACAGCTTGCACAGTTCGGGATCGACGTACTGCGCCTTCTGCTTGACCTTGACCTTGAAGTTGCCGACGAAGCCCGACACTTCGGTAACCTCGGCGTCGGTCAGCAACTTGATCTTCTTGTTCTTCGAGACCTCGACCATCTTGGGCGACAAGATGCACTGTGAACAGTCGAGCGTCGGGAAGGTTTCCGACAGTTGCAGCATGTGGCCGCCCAAGGTGGGCTGCTTTTCGACCAGCACCACGTCCAACCCGGCATTGGCCAGATCGAGCGAGGCCTGAATGCCCGCGATGCCGCCGCCGATCACCATGGCGCGCCGGGTCACCGGCACGCCGATCGGCGTCAACGCCTCGTTGTTCTGGACGCGGCGGATCGCGCTGGTGGTGATCTTCAGCGCCTTTTCGGTCGCCTCGTCCCGATTGCTGTGCACCCAGGCGCACTGCTCGCGGATGTTGGCGATTTCGCAGCGGAACGGGTTCAGACCGGCTTCGGTCGAAACGTCGCGGAAGGTCTTTTCGTGCAGGGTCGGCGTGCAGCAGGAAATCACCACGCCGTCGAGCTGGTTATCCTGAATCGCCTTGATCACCGAGCTTTGACCCGGGTCCGAGCACATATAGACATAGTCTTTCGAGAAGACCACGCCTTCTTCCTGGCCCATTTCCACGGCGACGCGCTTCACATCGACGGTGGCCGCGATGTTGGTGCCGCAGTGGCAGACGAAAACACCGGTGCGCCGCGCCGTCATGAGGAAGCTCCGCTGCCCTTGCCCTCGGCCTCCAAGGCCTTCAGACCGTAGTCATAGCCCTTGTCGAACGCCTGCATGTTAACCTTCAGGAACCGGTCCGGAACCAAGCCGGGCAGCGCCTTCTTCATGGCATCCGCGCTCACCGCCTTGGTGATCGCCGAGAAGAAGCCCAGCACCACCAGATTGGCGAACAAACGGTTGCCCAGTTCCTCGGCGAAACGGGTCGCCGGCACCGGGAACAGACGCACACGATTGGCGTCGCCGGTCGGCTTGACCAGTTCCTCTTCAATGATCAGGATGCCGCCGTCGCCCAATTCGGGCTCGTACTTGGCATAGGCTTCCTGCGACAGGGCGATCAGCACGCCCGGAACCGTGACATAGGGGTAGGCGATCCGTTCGTCCGAGACCAAAAGTTGCGACGAACAGGCGCCGCCGCGGGCTTCCGGCCCGAAGCTTTGCGTCATGGTGGAAAACTTGTCGTCGTACAGCGAACAAGCCTTACCGGTGATCAGGGCGCAGCGGACGATACCTTGGCCGCCGAAGCCGGAGAAACGGATTTCCCACATCACTTCGATCCTTGATTAGCCTGCTCCTGGGCCTTCTTTTCCGCCTCGCGCTCGGGCGTCGTCTTGCCGTAGAGCTGGTATTCGTCACCGATCACGTTGGCGTAGTGGGTATTGACCGCTTCCAGATAGGTCGGCTTCTCGCGATGGACGAACGTGCCCATCTTGATCTTGCTCTGGAATTCGATGTCCACCTCGCGGGTGTCGGCGCCGTGCACGATTTCCGAGTCGTCGTGATAGTACTGAAGCGCGTCCAAGCCATCGCCCAACCGGTTGCGCCGCGCATACAGCGTGGTGCAGGGCGTGATCACCTCGATGAACGAGAAGCCCTTGTGCTTCAACGCTTCCGAAATCGAGTTGGTGATGTTGCGGGCATGCAGCGAGGTCCAACGGGCGACATAGGTGGCGCCGCAGGCGTCGGCCAGAAACGGCAGGCTGAACGGATACTCGTAGTTGCCGTACGGCGTGGTCGAGGCGTTCGCCTTGGTCGGCGTGGTCGGCGTCACCTGGCCGCCGGTCATCCCATAGGTGAAATTGTTCACGCAGATGACCGTGATATCCATGTTGCGGCGCGCCGCATGGATGAAGTGGTTGCCACCGATGCCGGTCAGATCGCCGTCACCCGAGACCACCACGACCTTCATGTCGGGGTTGGCGAGCTTCAGACCGGTCGCCACCGGAATGGCGCGGCCGTGGGTGGTGTGCAGCGAATCGAACTTCATGTAGCCGGCGACGCGGCCGGTGCAGCCGATCCCCGACACCACGGCGACCTTGTCCATGTCGAGGTCGCTTTTTTTCAGCGCCTCGGCGAAGGAGTTGACCACCGTGCCGATGCCGCAGCCCGGGCACCAGATGTGCGGCATGCGCTCCATCCGGAGGAACTCGGACATCGGGTTTTCCTTGCGGAACCGTTCTTCGTCAGTCATCGGCGCGTTCATTTCACGGCCTCCTTGATGGCATCCAGGATCACTTCGGGGTCGTGAACCGCGCCGCCCGCGTGCGGAACGCTGATCACCTTGCAACGGCCGCCGACAACGCGCTCGACCTCAAGAACGACCTGACCCATGTTGATTTCGGGAACCACGATCCCCTTCACCTTCGAGGCGATCTCGCGGATACGGTTTTCGCACAGCGGCCACACCGTGATCAGGCGCATGGCGCCGACCTTGATGCCCGCCTTGCGGCCATCGGCGATCGCCTTCGCCGCGATCCGCGACGTGATGCCGTAGGAGATGACCACGACCTCGGCGTCGCCCAGGCCGCTGTCCTCGGTCTTGCTGATCTTGTCGACATTGTTGTCGATCTTGCCGATCAAGTGGTCCAGCAGCTTCTTGTGAACCTCGACCGAACCGGCGGGATAGCCGCGTTCGTCGTGGGTCAGACCGGTGGTGTGGAAGCGATAGCCGTCGCCCGCCTTGACCATCGGAGCCGGCAGATTGCCGGTGAAGTCGTAGGGGCGATAGTCTTCCTTCGGACCGGTGTACCAGTTGCGGTCGAGCACCTCGATCTGCTCGGCCGGCGGCACGACCACCTTTTCATGCATGTGGCCGACGGTTTCGTCGGTCATGATGAACACCGGCACCCGGTAGGTTTCCGACAGGTTGAAGGCCTCGATCGCCAGATCGAAACATTCCTGCGGGCTGTCGGGCGACAGCGCGATGATCCGGTAATCGCCCTGCGAACCCCAGCGGACCTGCATCATGTCTTGCTGCGCGGTCAGGGTCGGCAGACCGGTGGAGGGACCGCAACGCTGCACGTTGCAGATCACCATCGGCGTCTCGGTCATCACGGCCAAGCCGATATTTTCCATCATCAGCGAGAAGCCGGGACCGGAGGTGACGGTCATCACCTTCTGTCCACCCCAAGCGCCGCCGATCAAGGCGGCGATCGACGCGATCTCGTCTTCCATCTGGATGAACAGACCGCCCACATGCGGGCAGCGTTCGGCGAACCGTTCGGCGACCTCGGTCGAGGGCGTGATCGGGTAACCTGCGAAGAAGCGGCAGCCGGCGGCGAGGGCACCCTCGGCCAAGGCATGGTCACCATCCATGAAATGGGACCCCGAATCGACGCCTTTCGGATCTGCGGCGACCTTACGCACTGTGGTTCTCCTCTTCCTCGTCGGTGACGTAAATCGTAAATTCCGGGCAAATTACCTCACAGAACTTACACAGGCGGCACTGGTCCGCATGCTTTACGTAAGGTGGGTGATAACCCTTGTGGTTATACTCTTTAGACAGTTCGAGAACGCCCGTCGGGCAATACTTCACGCAGAAGCCACAGCCCTTACACCACAACTTG
Organism: uncultured Rhodospirillaceae bacterium; assembly: GCA_903899885.1. Taxonomy (GTDB): domain Bacteria; phylum Pseudomonadota; class Alphaproteobacteria; order Rhodospirillales; family Magnetospirillaceae; genus CAIULK01. The sequence continues at coordinate 731 of CAIULK010000245.1, read as the reverse complement.
TTGATGTGGACGATACCCGTTTTCTGCTTGAGCTTTCCGAAACGCATCGTCTGCTCCTCAGACCAAGCCCTTGCTGGCCAGCACGGGACGAGGGGGGGTGTGGTGAAGGTCGAGCCGCAACGCCTCTTCCGACGCGCCGAACGCCAACGCCATCAATTGGGTGAAATAGACGATCGGGATGGTGCGGAAGTCGGGCAACACCTTCAACGTCAGTTCTTGGCGGTGATCCAGGTTGTAGGCGCACAGGGGGCAGCTGACCACCACCACGTCGGCACCCTGCGAGCGAGCCGCGCCCAGGATTTCATAGGTCTTGTGGGCGACCACCTCGGGCATATCGACCGTGCGGTAGGCGCCGCAGCATTCGACCTTGTGGCTGTAATCGACCGGCGTGCCACCCAAGGCCGTGATCAAATCTTCCATCACGCGCGGATTTTCGGTGTCGTCGATCGCCACGTCATCGGGGCGGACCAGCATGCAGCCGTAATAGCAGGCGACCTTCAAACCCTTCAGCGGCTTGGTCACCTTGGCCTTCAGCGCCTTGAAGCCGACCTGATCGCGGAAGGTTTCCAAGACATGCAGAACATCGACATCGCCTTCGTAGTTGACCTCTTCGTCATACATGAAGGCGTTGATGCGGTTGCGATCCGCCTCATTTTCCCGCACCCGCTGGTTGGCTCGCTTCAACGTGTTGAAACACATCGAACACGAGGTGACCATCTTGCTGTTGCCGG
>CAIULK010000244.1 GCA_903899885.1 uncultured Rhodospirillaceae bacterium | reverse complement strand
GCCATGTTGGTGGCGATGGTCACCGCCCCCGGACGCCCGGCTTGCGCCACGATCTGCGCTTCTTGTTCGTGATAGCGGGCGTTCAGCACCTGATGCGGAATTTTCTTGGCCTTCAGCATCTCGGAAAGCTGTTCCGACTTCTCGATCGAGGTGGTGCCGACCAACACCGGCTGCAAACGTGTGCGCGCATCCTCGATCAAAACGACGATCGCCTCGAATTTTTCGCGGGCGGTGCGATAGACCTCGTCGTCGAAATCGATGCGGCTGACCGGCAGATTGGTGGGCATTTCCACCACTTCGAGCTTATAGATCTCGGCGAATTCGCCGGCCTCGGTCATCGCGGTGCCGGTCATCCCGGCCAGTTTGGGGTACAGACGGAACAGATTCTGGAAGGTGATCGAGGCCAGGGTCTGGTTCTCGTTCTGAATTTCCACGCCTTCCTTGGCTTCCAGCGCCTGATGCAGGCCTTCGGAATAGCGGCGCCCCTCCATCATGCGGCCGGTGAATTCGTCGATCAGCATGATCTTGCCGTTCTTGACGATGTAATCGACATCGCGGGAAAACATCTTGTGGGCGCGCAAGCCCTGGGTCACGTGGTGAACCAGCGTGACGTTGCCGATGTCGTACAAGGCCCCGATCATCAAACCGGCTTCTTGCAGCAGCACCTCGACATGCTCGACGCCCTGCTCGGTGAAGGTGACGGCGCGGGCCTTTTCGTCCTTCTCGAAATCGCCCTCGACCAGATGCGGCATGATCTTGTCGACCTGACGATAAAGGTCGGAATTGTCCTCGGTCGGACCGGAGATGATCAAGGGCGTGCGCGCCTCGTCGATCAGGATCGAATCGACTTCATCGACGATCGCGTAATGGAACGGGCGGTGCGACATTTCTTCCAGCCGGAATTTCATGTTGTCGCGCAGGTAATCGAAGCCCAGCTCGTTGTTGGTGGCGTAGGTGACGTCGCAGTTATAGGCCGCTTGCCGCTGGAGATCGTCCAGCCCGTGCACGATGACCCCGACCGACAGGCCCAGGAAGCGATAGATCTGGCCCATCCACTCCGAATCGCGCGCCGCCAGATAATCGTTGACGGTGACGACATGCACACCCTTGCCGGTCAGCGCGTTCAGATAAACCGGAAGCGTGGCGACCAGGGTCTTGCCTTCACCGGTCTTCATCTCGGCGATGCGGCCCATATGCAAGACGATGCCGCCCATCAACTGCACATCGAAGGGGCGCTGGCCCAGCGTGCGTTTCGCCGCCTCGCGCACGGTGGCGAAGGCTTCGACCAACAGATCGTCGAGCGTTTCACCGGCCTCCAACCGCTGGCGGAACAGATCGGTCTGGGCGCGCAGTTCCTCGTCGCTGACGGCGGCCAGGGCTGGTTCCATCGCGTTGATCGCCGCGACCTTCTTGTGCAAGGTTTTAATAAACCGGTCGTTGGCGGTTCCGAAGAGCCGCCGGGCGAGTGCGCCGAACATGAAAAACCCCGACGAGGTGAACGATCGCGGCGCGAAGGCCCGCCTCACGCGCGGTGACAGAGATAGAGCCAGGGCCGCCGTCTGTCAACGACGGCCCCGGGACAATCCGGTCAGCCGCAGCGTTTCTCGCTGTCATCGACGCCGTGGTCGGGACGAATCGCGCCCGACAGAAATTCGAGCTGCCCGCTATCGACCGAGAACGGCATGCTGCCCAATCCGTGATAGGACTCGATGCAGACGATGGCGTCGTTGCAGCCGATATGGGCCTTGCCGAACACCTCGTCCTCGGAATCGGCCTCGATGGCGCGGCGTTCATAGCTGTATTCGGTGCCGTCCGCGCTGATTCGGCGCAGGTGGCGGATTAATGTGTCGTAGGTCATGATGGCCTCCCTTGGAAAATGCGAATAACTCTCAATTGCATATGGTGAGCGCGAGGGCGGGGCGCAACGCCCCATCGAGGCTGGCTGAACACCATCCGTTCGGGTAGCACTCCGCCGTTGACACATTCGCCCGCGAGGGATAAGAACAACCACCGCTTTCGACCCATGACGGGAGGGCAGCAGCACCCATGATCCAGCGCAATCGGCCGCTATCGCCCCACCTGACCGTCTACCGGCTGCCGCTGGTCGCCTTGATGTCGATCGCCCACCGGGCCAGCGGCACCACGCTGGCGGTCGGCTTGATCGCCTTGACCGCATGGCTGCTGTCCGCCGCCTCGGGTCCCGCCGCTTTCGCCCAGGCGCACGCGCTGGCGGTCTCGCCGCTGGGGCGCTTGGTATGCGTGGGGTTCACGGCCGCCTTGTTCTATCACCTGACCAACGGCATCCGCCATTTGATGTGGGATGCCGGTCACGGCTATGACCTGCACAAGGCCCGTCGCTCGGGCTGGCTGGTGCTGGGCGCCACGGCCGGGCTGACCGCCGCCGTGTGGCTCCTGGCTTTTCTGGTTTAAAGGGGGGATTGGGGCCATGGATCTTCGCTCTCCCTTGGGCCGCGCGCGCGGCTTGGGTTCCGCCAAATCCGGCGTCGAGCATTTCTGGCTGCAACGGGTTACCGCGATCGGGCTGGTGCCCTTGGCCGCATGGTTCGCCTTTTCCATCGCGCGGATCGGCGGCGCCGATTACGACGCGGTCCGGCTTTGGCTGAGCGCGCCGGTCAACGCCAGCTTGATGATCCTGGCGGTGGTCACCGCCGTTTGGCACGGCGTTCTGGGCGTGCAGGTGGTGATCGAGGATTACGTGCACGGCCACACCAGCATGTGGATCGGCCTGATCGCCACGCGGATGCTGGGCGCCTTTCTGGCGACCGCGATGACGGTGTCCATCCTGAAGATCGCCCTGGGAGGCTAGACGTCGAATGACGGCCTATAAAATCGTCGATCACACCTATGACGTGGTGGTGGTGGGTGCCGGGGGCGCCGGGTTGCGCGCCACGCTGGGCCTGGGCTCGGCCGGGCTGAAAACCGCCTGCATCACCAAGGTATTCCCCACCCGCAGCCACACCACGGCGGCCCAAGGCGGCATCGGCGCGGCACTTGGCAACATGGCCGAGGATAACTGGCGCTGGCACATGTACGACACCGTCAAGGGGTCGGACTGGCTGGGCGACCAAGACGCCATCGAATATATGTGCCGCGAGGCGATCCCGGCGGTGCACGAGCTGGAACATTACGGCGTGCCCTTTTCTCGGACCGAGGACGGCAAGATCTATCAGCGCCCGTTCGGCGGCCACATGCGCAATTTCGGCGAGGCGCCGGTCCAGCGCGCCTGCGCCGCCGCCGACCGCACCGGCCACGCCATCTTGCACACCCTGTATCAGCAGTGCCTGAAACATCGCTGCGAGTTCTTCGTCGAATATATCGCGCTCGATCTGATCATGGACGAGGCCGGGGTCTGCCGGGGCGTGATGGCCTGGAATCTCGACGACGGCACCATCCACCGCTTCCGCGCCCACCAAACGGTGCTGGCCACCGGCGGCTATGGCCGGGCGTGGTTTTCGTGCACCTCGGCGCACACCTGCACGGGCGACGGCCACGGCATGGTCTCGCGCGCCGGATTGGCCTTGCAGGACATGGAGTTCGTGCAGTTCCACCCCACCGGCATCTACGGCTCGGGCTGCCTGATCACCGAAGGGGCGCGCGGCGAGGGCGGGTATCTGACCAACGCGGCGGGCGAGCGCTTCATGGAACGCTATGCCCCCAACGCCAAGGACCTGGCCAGCCGCGACGTGGTTTCGCGCGCGATGACCGTCGAAATCCGCGAGGGGCGCGGCATCGGCGAGCATAAGGACCATATCCATCTGCATCTGGAACATCTGGGTGCCGAAACCCTGGAATCGCGCCTGCCCGGCATTTCGGAAACCGCCAAGATCTTCGCGGGTGTCGATGTCACGCGCGAGCCGATCCCGGTGCTGCCGACCGTGCATTACAACATGGGCGGCATTCCCACCAATCTGTACGGCGAGGTCCTGCGCCCGACCCGCGAGAAGCCCGATGCCACCGTCACCGGCCTGATGGCGATCGGCGAGGCGGCCTGCGTTTCGGTGCACGGCGCCAACCGTTTGGGCACCAACTCGCTGCTCGACATCGTGGTGTTCGGCCGCGCCGCCGCCATCCGCTGCCGCCAGATCCTGAAGGGCGGGCAGCAGCATAAACCGCTGCCCAAGGATGCCGGGCAATCGGCGCTGGACCGCTTCGACCGGCTGCGCAACGCGGCGGGCAACCGCTTGACCGCCCAAATCCGCCAGGACATGCAGCGCACCATGCAAACCGACGCCGCCGTGTTCCGCACGGAATCGTCGCTGAAGGACGGGGTCGCCAAGATGACCCAGGTGGCGGCGTCGCTGTCGGACCTCAAACTCGCCGACCGTTCCTTGATCTGGAATTCCGATTTGGTCGAGGCGTTGGAACTGCACAATCTGATGGACTGTGCCTTGGCCACCATCGTGTCCGCCGAAGCGCGTCATGAAAGCCGGGGTGCCCACGCCCGCGAGGATTTCCCCGAGCGCGACGATACCGAATGGATGAAGCACACGCTGGCCTGGGTCGACCGGTCCGGGGCGGTGCGGCTGGATTACCGCCCGGTCCACACCTATACCCTGACCGACGAGGTCGAGTACATCACACCGCGCAAGCGGGTTTACTAGGAGGTACCCGGCGATGGTCGAATTCTCCCTGCCCGCCAATTCGAAGGTCGAGGCCGGTAAAACCCACAAGGCGCCCGCCGGGGCAACGGCGGTCAAAACCTTCACGATCTATCGCTTCGATCCCGATTTGGGCCGCAATCCCCGCCTCGACAGTTTCGAGATCGACTCCAATGCCTGCGGCCCGATGGTGTTGGACGCTTTGCTCAAGATCAAGAACGAGATCGACCCGACCCTGACCTTCCGCCGCTCGTGCCGCGAGGGGATTTGCGGCAGTTGCGCGATGAATATCGACGGCACCAACACCTTGGCCTGCCTGAAACCGATCGCCGACATCAAGGGCGAGGTCCGCGTCTATCCGCTGCCGCACATGCCGGTGGTCAAGGATTTGGTCTGCGACCTGACCGTGCCCTATGCCCAGCTGGAATCGGTAGCACCTTGGCTGCGCTCGCAAACCCCGCCGCCGCCCGACACCGAACGCCTGCAAAGCCCCGAGGAACGCGCCAAGCTCGACGGCTTGTGGGAATGCATCCTGTGCTTCTGCTGCCAGACCAGCTGCCCCAGCTACTGGTGGAACGGCGGGCGCTATCTGGGTCCGTCGATCCTGCTGCAAGCGGCCCGCTGGATCGAGGATTCGCGCGACGAATTCACCGGCGAGCGTTTGGACGCATTGGAAGATCCCTTCAAGCTGTACCGCTGCCACACCATCATGAACTGCACCAGCACCTGCCCCAAGGGCCTGAACCCCGCCCGCGCGATCGGCGGCATCAAGGAAAAACTGATCGAGCGGCGATTCTAGCGACGCTGTAGAACGACAGAAACGCAATCAGCGCGCGGACATGCGGGTAGGGTATCGGCATTTCGGCCCTCCATTGGCGGGGGTGTCGCCGCAAAACAGACTAGCCCCCAACCGGATAAGGCCTCGATACGGATATGGGATCGGATTTCATCGGTCCGGTATCAACGTATTTTTACGGTTTGGCGACGTTTCCCTCGACAGCGTTGATGAAACCCTTACCGGAAACCGCGTGGAAGCATTACCGGTTTTGGCGATAGGCTTGCCCTCATCGTCAACGGACTTGGGATGTCTTCCATGTCGACCGCCTTGAACGTCCAACCGGCCCCCCTGCTTTTGATCCCCACCGCCAATACGCAATTCCTGATGACCGCCAGCGCCGTCGGGTCGGACGAGCGGGTGCTGGTGATCGGCCCGAACGCCTTCGATCATCTGATGGGCTTGGCCCGCAACGGCTGTAAAAGCGCCTCGGCCGCGCGCCGCGCCGCGCTGTGCCGGGGCGAGGAGGATGGCGCCGACGTGATTTGGCTGACCGGCATCGACAGGATCGACGCCGACCTGACCGCCACCGTCGGGCACCTCGACGCGCCGCGCATCGTCGTTCTGGAACTGACCCGCGACTGCGCCAAGGCGCGGCTTCCCAACCTTCTAGGAACGCTGAGGAACAAGGGCCTCGCCGACCAGTCGATCCGCAAATGCGGCGGATGCACCGTGGTGGTGGCCACCCGCCCCGCGTGGCTGCGGCGCGTGATTTGAAAGGGCCCCCTTCGATGAAACCCCACCCCGAGACCTTTTTGCGCGGCTCGATGGTCGCGCTGGTGACCCCCCTTTACCGGGGATCGCATCGACGAGGCGGCCTTCGTCGCCTTGTGCCAACGCCAAATCGAACACGGCACCCGCGCCCTGGTGCCGTGCGGCACGACCGGCGAGGCGCCGACCCTGACCCACGCCGAACAAAGCCGCTTGATCGAACTGGCGGTAGAAACCGCCTGCGGCCGGGTGCCGGTGATCGCCGGGGCGGGATCGAACTGCACTGCCACCGCCATCGCCATGGTCCGGGAGGCCGAACGCCTGGGCGCCGACGCCCTGCTATGCATCGTTCCCTATTACAATCGCCCCTCGCAGGAAGGAATGTTCCGCCATTTCGAGGCGGTGCAGGCGGCGACCACCTTGCCGGTGCTGCTGTACGACGTGCCCAAACGGACCGGCGCCGGACTCGAGCTTGATACCATCGTCCGGCTGTCGCGTTTGCCCAACATCGCGGGGCTGAAGGATGCCTCGGGCGACATGGCGCGGGCCGCCCGCTTGGCGCACTCGGTCGCCCCCGACTTCCTGCGGCTGTGCGGCGACGACGCGTTGGTGCTCGACCATCTGCGGCTGGGCGGGCATGGCTGTATCTCGGTGGTGGCCAATGTCGCCCCCGCCTTGTGCGCCGCCCTGCACGACGCTTGGAGCCGCCGTGACCCCGAAACCGCCGAGCGCATCGATCAGCGCCTATCGGCCTTGAACAACGCACTGTTTGTCGAAAGCAACCCGATCCCGGTGAAATGGGCGCTGGCCCGGCTGGGCTTGATCGAAGGCGATCTTCGCCTGCCCATGACCCCCTTGAGCAAACGCTTCGAGCAGACCGTCAACCTCGCCCTTCAAGGCATTGAGGAGACCCAGGCCTCCACCCGCTTGGCCGCCGTCGCCTAGTCCCATACCTTTGCGCTCCCCCACACGCCACCGATTGCGCTATGGTTGGAACACCCTGAACCTCCCGGCCTTTTCGGACGACAACATGCCCCCACGCCAGACCGTTCTGGTTGTTGACGATATCCCGGCGAACATTCAGATGATCACCGCGGCGCTGGACTGTGAATTCGCGATCAAGGCCGCGACTCGGGGCGAGCGCGCGCTGGATCTGGCGCCGACGGCGGACCTGATTTTGCTGGATATCGAAATGCCGGGCATGGACGGTTTCGATGTCTGCCGCCGGTTGAAGGGTGATCCGGGAACCGCCGATATTCCGGTCCTGTTCCTGACCGCGCGAACCGAGGTCGCCGCCGAGACCCTGGGCTTTAGCCTGGGCGGCAGCGATTTCATCCACAAACCGTTTTCGCCCTCGGTCGTGCAAGCCCGCGTGCGCGCTCATCTGAGCTTGGCCGAGGCCAAGCGCGACCTGCGCCAGCGCAACCTGGCCCTGGAGAAAATCGTCGAGCAGCACACCTTGGAGATCCGGCGGCAAGCCGCCGATCTGGTCCGCCACAAACAAGACGTGATCGCCGTTCAAAGTTCGACGATCGACGCCTTTTGCCGGATGATCGAGGCGCGCGACAACGAAACCGGCAGCCACATCAACCGCACACAGGATTTCGTCAAGACCTTGGCGGAACGACTGCGTGATCACCCGCGCTTTCAAGATCAACTCGACGACGTGCGGATCTCATTGCTGCACAAGGCGGCGCCGCTGCACGACATCGGCAAGCTGGCCATCCCCGACGCCATCTTGTGGAAGCCCGCCCACCTCGACGAGGCGGAATGGCGGATCATGCGCACCCATTGCGTCCACGGCTACGACGCCATTCAAAAGGGCGGGCCGGAGGATGGCGAGGCCGCCCTATTTCTGCGCTACGCGCGCGAGATCACGCTGAGCCACCACGAGCGCTGGAACGGCGCCGGCTATCCCCACGGGCTGGCGGGCGAGGCCATTCCGCTGTCGGCCCGCCTGATGGCGGTGGCCGACGTCTACGATGCGCTTACCTCGCCACGGGTCTACAAACCGGCTTATACCCACGAGCACGCGATCGAGATCATGCTGGCCGAACGCCGCCAGCACTTTGATCCCGACATTTTGGATGCGCTGATCAGCGACGCCGACACGTTCCGCGCGATATCCCAGCGCTATTGCGACGCCCCGCCCCTCGGCGATTGATCGTCCGCCAGCCCTTCGGGCTGGCCGACCACGGTCACGATCAAGGCATCGGGATCGAGCAGACGCTTGGCGACCCGGCGGACATCGTCGGCGGTCACCCCGCCGATTAAATCGGCGCGGCGGTCGAGATAATCGATTCCCAGATGATCCAGCTGAATGGCGACCAGCAACCCCGCGACCGAGGGCGAGGAATCCAGGCGCAGCGCGAACGACCCGACCAAATAGGTTTTGGCGTCGGCCAGCTCGGCGTCGGTCGGCCCCTCGTCGCGCATCCGCCGCCATTCGTCCTTGATCAAGCGCAGCGAATCGCCCAGCCGCTCGTTGCGGGTGGCCACGCCACCCAGGATCACCGCGCCGTGATCCATCGGCGCCAAGGCGGTATAGACCGAATAGGCCAAGCCCCGCTTTTCCCGGACCTCGGCGGTCAGGCGCGACGAAAAGCCGCCGCCGCCCAGAATATTGTCCATCACCGTCGCCACGTACCAATCCGGGTCGTTGCGTTTCAGTCCCAGCTCGCCGAAGGTGGCGACGCTTTGCGGGATCGGGCGGTTCAGCACCTCGACGCCGCCCGGCGGGGCGGCGGTCCATTCGGAAACCTCGTCCTTCGGCCCCTCGGCGGGCAAGGCCGCGAACACTTGGTCCAGACGGTGGCCCAAATCCTCGGGCGTGATGTCGCCGACCACGCCGACCACCAGATTCGAACGGCCTAGGCGAGTCTTGACCCAGGCGCGCAAGTCACTGGTGCGAATCGCCTTGACCGAGTCCGGGGTGCCGCGCACCGGCCGGGCATAGGGATGCCCGGCAAAGACATGGGCGAACCACGCCCGGGCCGCCACCGTGTCGGGACTTTGCTTTTCCTGGGCCAGCATGGACAGAATTTCGCCGCGCACCCGGCGTACCGGCTCGCCGTCGAAGCGCGGCTGCGACAAAGACAGCCGCAACAGTTCGAAGGCGTCGTCTTGGCGGTCGGCCAGGGTATTCAGGCTGACCCGGAAATGATCGCGCCCGGCATCGAAGGTCAGGCCGATCGCCTCGTTCTCCAGCTTGGCCTGGAAGGTTTTGGAATCGTAGGGCCCCGCCCCTTCATCGAGCAATCCCGCCGTCATATAGGCCAGACCGGGCAATACCCCCGGGTCCGACGCCGATCCGGCGGCGCGGAAGGTCGCCTCCAGGGCGATGACCGGGTTGGAATGATCCTCGACCAGCCACGCCTCGACCCCGCCGGGGCTGACGACGCGTTCGATGGTGACGGCGAACACCGGCCCCGGAATCAGGACGGCCGCCAGAATAAGGAGAGCTCGGCGCAGCATCAGCGGATCTCCTGCCCGAAGGCGGGCAAGGCCATCGGCGGCGCGGAACCGGCCGCCCCCGGCAATGGCAGCAGGGTGCCGGTCACCGAGCGGCGATCGTCCAGCACGGTTTTGGCGATTTGATTGACGGCATCGGGGGTGACCGCCGCGATGCGCTCGGGCCAGGATTCGACCTGTTCGACGGTTTCGCCGGTGGTCAAGGCCTCGCCCAGGCGGTGCGCCCCGGCATGCAGCGAATCGCGTTCATAGGCCAGCCCGGCGGTCAGGCGATTCTTGGCCTCGGCGACCTCGGTCGCGGTGACGCCGTTCTTTTCCAACCGCGCCAATTCCGCCTCGACCCCGGCGCGCAATTTGGCCAAGGCCACGCCGGGCCGGGGAACCGCCGACAGGGTAAGCGTGTCGGCATCCCACGACGCTGGGTCGTAGCCGACATACAGCGAGGCGGCCAAGCCCTTTTCGACCACCAGCGCGCGGTACAACCGCCCCGAACTGCCGCCGCCCAGAATCTCGGCCAGCACTTCCAGCGCATCGGCCTGCTCCGGTCCGCCCGAACGCAAGCTGGGCGCCAGCCATTGACGGACCAAGGCGGGCTGCTGCACACGGCCGTCCTTCAGGGTCACTTCGCGCGCCGCGATCGGGCCGGGTTCCTGTGGGCGGGCACGCACCGGGGTGTCGGCCTTGGGGATCGGCCCGAAATGGGTTTTGGCCAGTTCCAGCACCCGCGCCGGATCGACATCGCCCTCGACCACCAGCACGGCATTATTGGGGGCATACCAGCGGTGATAGAAATCGAGCGCGTCGTCGCGGCTGAGCTGGGCGATTTCGTCGCGCCAGCCAATCACCGGGCGGTGATAGGGATGGTTCAAGAACATCGCCGCCCCCATCGCCTCGTGCAACAGGGCGTTCGGGTTGTTGTCGGTGCGCGAGCGGCGCTCCTCCATCACCACCGCGCGTTCGGTGACGAAATTCTTTTCGTCGAACACCAGATTGTGCATGCGGTCGGCTTCCATCGTGAAAGCCTGTTCAATGTTGGCGCTGGCGACGTCTTGGTAATAGGCGGTGTAATCGGACGAGGTAAAGGCGTTGTCGCGCCCGCCCGACCGGGCGATGATCTTGGAAAACTCGCCGGGCGCGATGGTCGGCGTGCCCTTGAACATCATGTGTTCCAGCAGATGGGCCAACCCGCTTTTGCCGGGTGTTTCGTCGGCGGCGCCGACCTTATACCAGACCATCACCTCGGCGATCGGCGCGCGGTGGTTTTCGACCACCACGACCTGAAGGCCGTTATCGAGGGTGAAGACCTTGGGGTCGAACATGCGGGCCTGAGCGGGAAACGCCAGTCCCAGATATAACCCCAGGACCATCAGGCGGCGCATCTCAGAAGATTCCTTCCAGCATACCCTTGCGGCGGCGTTCGATCCGGGGGGATTCGCCCTCGGTCACCGCGCGGCCCAATGCCTGATTCTGGCTGAGGCGCTGTGCCTCGGCCTGGGCGTCCAACTGCTCGCCAGCCCCCGCCCCTTCCGGCTTGCGCCAGAAAATCAGCTTGTCGGTAAAGCTTTTGTTGGCGTTGGCGATGGCCGTGCTTTCCTTATCGACCAAATCGCGGATGTTGGGCTGAATCTGATCGGCCCCGGCCCGCTTGAGCAGGGCCACATCGGCGGTATCACGCCCGGCGGCCGAAATCGGCGCCGTCTGACGGACCCCAAGAAGGGCGGCGCGGGCCTGATCGCGCGGCGTGCCCTCCTGCGGGCGAACGGCGCCGGGCTGCGGCGGACGCAAGCTGAAATCGGGCGGAATGACCAAGGGCGCGCGTTGTACCACCTGGAATTCGTCGGGCGCCGCCTTTTCATAGCCAAGCGCGCGCTTGGTGCTGTCACAGGCGGCCAGGGCCGGCAACAGGGCCAGCACGGCGATGGGGGCGAGGGTGCGAAGGCTACGGCGTTTCATGGCGGTCATTCTTAGACGACTTCCGGCTCTGGAACAAGGAGTCGAGTATCAACAACGTGGCCCCGACCGTAATCGCCGAATCGGCCAAATTAAAGGCGGGAAAATACCACGCGTTCCAATGGAAATAGATAAAGTCGGCGACAGCCCCAACGCGCATGCGGTCGATCCCATTGCCGATCGCGCCGCCGATGATCAAGCCCAGCCCGCACGCCACCAAGCGGGATTCCGCCTTGCGCATCCAAACCAGCAAGGCGATGCAGATGGCCGCCGCCAACCCGGTGAACAGCACCGAATTCCACGGTCCCGCATGATTGAAGATGCCGAACGATACGCCCCGGTTCCAGGCCATGACGATATCAAGGACCGGCAGCGGTGAAAAACGCTCGGCCGTGTAAAAGGGTGTGTCGGCAACACCAATGGGGCGGAACAGCTTTTCGACGATCCACCATTTCGAAATCTGGTCGAACACCACCACCAGCAGCGCCAAGGGAAGGCCGAAACGGATCATGTCGCAATCACCTCCGCGCAGCGCCCACAGGGCTGATCACCGCCCACCTCGGGCAGCACCCGCCAGCAGCGCGGGCATTTGCCGCCTTCGGCCAGGGCGGGCCGCACGCCGACCCCCGCCACCTCGGCCAAGGTAAAGACATCGTCCGGCACCGCGCCCTCGACCACGGTGATCGCCGAGACGATGCCGATCTCCGCCCAGTCGATCCCGGCCAGCCCGGCCGCCCGCTCGGGCGTCAGGTACAAGGTGGGCGCCGCTTGCAAGCTGGAGCCGATCCGCTTGGCCACCCGTTCGATTTCCAAGGCGCCGGTCAGCACGCGCCGCACCTCGCGCAGATCCGTCCACCGCGCCGCCAGGGCGTCGTCGCGCCAAGTGTCGGGGATGTCGGGGAAGGTGTGCCGGTGCACGCTCCCGTCCTCGGACGGATGGCGGCACAGCCAAGCCTCTTCCGCCGTGAAGGACAGGAAAGGGGCCAGCCACAGGCACAAGGTATCGGCCAAAATGGCGAACATCGTGCGCGCCGCCCGGCGCCGGATCGATCCGGGCGCGTCGCAATACAGCGAATCCTTGCGCACATCGAAGACGAAGGCCGACAGATCGACCGCGCAGAAGGCGTGCAGATCCGCGAACCAGCCGTGGAAGACGAAGCCGTCGCAGGCGGCGCGCAAACCCTGGTCGAGTTCCTTGACGCGGTGCAGCACCCAGCGTTCCAGCTCGGGCATCTGGGCCGGGTCCAGGCGTTCGGCCTCGGCAAAGCCGTCCAAGGCACCCAGCAGATAGCGCAGCGTGTTGCGCAGACGGCGGTAAACATCGACCTGGGTTTTCAGGATTTCCGGGCCGATCCGCAGATCCTCGGTATAATCCGAACCGACCACCCACAAGCGCAGGATATCGGCGCCCATCTTGTCGATGACGTCCTGGGGCTCGACCCCGTTGCCCAGCGACTTCGACATCTTACGGCCTTGCTCATCGAGCAAGAAGCCGTGGGTCAGAACGGAATCAAACGGTGCCCGGCCCCGCGTGCCGCAGGATTCCAGCAAGGACGACTGGAACCAGCCGCGATGCTGATCCGACCCCTCCAGATACAGATCGGCGGGGGAGCGCAGATTCGGCCATTCATCGCCCTCCAACACGAAGGCGTGGGTCGAGCCGGAATCGAACCAGACATCAAGAATGTCGAACACCTGTTCGTAATCGGCGGGATCGCGGCCCTCGCCCAAGAACCGCTTGGGGTCGGCGGTGAACCACGCGTCGGCGCCCTCGGCCTCGAAGGCCTGGGCGATGCGCTCGACCACGGCGGCGTCACGCAACGGCTGGCCGGTTTTCTTTTCGACGAAGACGGCGATCGGCACGCCCCAGGCGCGCTGGCGCGACACGCACCAATCGGGACGGCCCTCGACCATCGCCCGGATGCGGTTGCGGCCGACGGCGGGCACGAAACGGGTGGAATCGATGGCGCCCAGCGCCTTTTCCCGCAAGCCCGTGTCCATAGCGATGAACCATTGCGGCGTGTTGCGGAAGATCAAGGGTGCCTTCGAGCGCCACGAATGCGGGTACGAGTGCAACACCTTGCCGTGCGCCAGCAGATTGCCGCATTCGCTCATCGCCGCGATCACCGGCTTGGCGACCGGACTGTAATATTTTCCGTCCTTCGATTGGGCGAGGACCTCAAGCCCGGCGAAGATCGCCACATGCGAAAAATAGCGGCCGTCGGGCTGCACGGTATCGGGAATGGCGACGCCGTGTTCCTTGCCCAGATGCCAATCGTCCTCGCCATGGCCCGGCGCGATATGGACGAAGCCGGTGCCGGTATCGGTGGTGACGAACCCGCCCGGCAGCACCGGAACCTGGAAATCGTAGCCGCCGTTCGCGGCCGGATGATGCTTCAACGGGTGATGACAGATCGTGCCGCTCAACCGTTCGCCCTTGAACACCGCCAATTCCCGGAACACGCATTTGGCGTCCTTGGCGACTTGATCCACCAGATCCTTGACCAGCACCAGTTTTTCACCGGCCACCGCCAAGCTGTTGGGCTCGGCCGAAACCACCTCGACCACCGCGTACTCGAACTCCGGCCCGAAGGCGACGGCGCGGTTGCCCGGCATCGTCCACGGCGTGGTGGTCCAGATCACCACCTTGGCGCCCTCGATTTCGGGGATCGAGGCGGAGACCACCGGGAACTTCACCCAAATGGTGATGCTGGTGTGATCGTGATATTCGACCTCGGCCTCGGCCAACGCGGTTTTCTCGACCACCGACCACAGCACCGGCTTGGCGCCCCGGTACAAGGAGCCGTCGAGCAGGAATTTCCCCAACTCACGTTCGATCGCCGCCTCGGCCTTGAAGGTCATCGTGGTGTAGGGATGATCCCAATCGCCGACGACCCCCAGGCGCTTGAATTCTTCCTTCTGAATGTCGATCCAATGCGCCGCGAAGGCGCGGCATTCGGCGCGGAAGGCGACGGTATCGACGGCATCCTTGTCCTGACCCTGGGCGCGGTATTTTTCCTCGATCTTCCACTCGATCGGCAGGCCGTGGCAATCCCAGCCGGGGACATAATGGGCGTCCTTGCCCAGCATCTGTTGCGAGCGGTTGATGACGTCCTTCAAGATCTTGTTCAGCGCATGGCCCAGATGAAGATGGCCGTTGGCGTAGGGCGGGCCGTCGTGCAGCACGAATTTCGGCTTGCCCCGGGAGTCTTCCCTCAGGCGCTGGAACAAGCCGATGCGCTGCCAGCGTTCGATCAGCTTGGGTTCCAGATCGGGCAGCCCGGCCTTCATCGGAAAGTCGGTTTTGGGCAGGAAGACGGTAGCCTTTAGATCGGTCATCACGAAAAATCCTCGGCAGCCGGCACCATCGGACCGGGGTCGGCGGGAAAGGAACGGCGCGCCAAGCAGGCGCGGGCCTGGGCGACATCGGCGGCGATTTGAGCCCTCAGGGCGTCGAGCCCGTCGAATTTCCGCTCGGGCCGCAGATGCTCGATCAAGGCGACCCGCAGATGGCGGCCATACAGATCTTCCTTGGCATCCAGCAGGTGAACCTCGAACAACTCGTCGGTCTTGTCGAAGGTCGGACGGCGCCCGAAATTGGCGACCCCGTTCAGCCACCGCGTGCCGCCGCCGGCATCGATGCCGGCGCGCACCGCATAGACCCCGGTGTCCGGGCGCTGATACTCGCCCAGGCGCAGATTGGCGGTGGGGAAACCCAGCTGGCGGCCGCGCGCGTCGCCGTGTTCGACCCGGCCCTCGACTTCCCAGTAATGGCCCAGCAGGCGGGCGGCGTGATCGGGCTTCGAGCCCAACAAGCACTCGCGCACGCGGGTCGAGGAATAGGGCTCGCCGTCGGCGCACAAGGCGGCCGGAACGATGGTGACGCCGAAGCCCTTGGCCGCGCCCTCGGCCTGCAAAAACTCGGTCGTGCCCTGACGGCCCCGGCCGAACACATAATCGTGGCCGGTCACCACATGGCGGACATTCAGGCAGCCCAGCAGCAGATCCTCGACGAATTCACCCGCGGTCTGGCTGGCGAAGGCCTGGTCGAAATGCTGCATGAAGCACAGATCCACCCCCATCGCCTCGATCAGGCGGGCCTTGACGCGGAACGGGGTAAGACGGAACGGCTCTTGATGCGGCGCGAAGAAGGCGCGCGGATGCGGCTCGAAGGTCATCACCGCGAAAGGCAAATTCTGGGCGCGCGCCACCGCTCCCGCCGCCCGGATCACCGCTTGGTGGCCCAGATGTACGCCGTCGAAGTTGCCCAATGCCACCGCGCAGCCGCGATGTTCGCGCGTGAGTTCGCCGCAATGTCGGATAAGCCGCATGGGGGGAGGAAATGGTCCCAAACCGGGGGAAAGGTCAAGGGGGGAGATAGATCACCGCCGCCCGGCGGCATCCAAAGCGGCCAGGGTTTCGGTATCGCTCAGCAATTCCGACAGCGCCAGCCCTTGCGGCGCGCCGGGACCATAGACCGCATTGAAAGGCACGCCGTAGCGGCCGAACGAGGCCAGATAGCGGGCGATGATGGGGTCGGGCCGCGTCCAGTCGGCGCGCATCGCCACCACGTCGGGCGCGGTCATGCGGGTCAGCACCTCGCCCCGGTCGATCACGGCGGCCTTGTTGACCTTGCAGGTCACACACCAATCGGCGGTGACATCGACGAACACGGTTTTACCATCGGCAACCAGCCCGGCGATTTGATCCGCGTCGAATTGCCGCCAGACGATGCCGCCCATGGGTTCCGATGCGGTTCCCCCGGCGTCGAGGCCCGAGGGATAGGGTGCGGCCACCGCCGCCACCGCCAACGCCACCGCCGCCAACACGGCGGCCGAGCGGGCACTTTCGGGCATGCGCGTCCGCACCGCCAACAGAAACACCGCCGCCACCAATGCGCCGCCGGTCAGCAGCATCGATCCCGTTCCCGCCTCGGAACGCAGCACCCACATCAGCCAAAGGGCGGTGCCGCCCAGCGCCAACCCCAGGAATTGGCGCAGCCGGACCATCCACGGCCCCGGCTTGGGCAGGCGGATCGCCGCCTCGGGCCGGATCGCCACCGCGAAATAGGGAACCGCCATGCCCAGACCCAGCGCGGCGAACACCGCCCAAATCTCGGCGGCACCGCGCGCCAGGGCGAAGCCGACGGCGGTGCCCAGAAACGGCGCCGAACACGGCGTCGCCAGCAAGGTGGCGAAGGCCCCCGACAAGAAGTGGCCCAAAATGGTGTGATGCGGAATGCGGCTTCCCGCGCGGTTGATCAGACCGGCGGGCAGCGGCACTTCCCACAGGCCCCACAGATTGGCGGCGAACAGCGCCAGAATTCCGGCCAGCCCGGCCAAAAAGCCCGGCTGCTGGAACTGCATCCCCCACCCCACGGCAAGACCGGCCGATTTCAGGGCGATCGCCGCCGCCGCCAGCCCCAGGAACGACGTGATCACCCCCAGGCCCGAGGCCAGGAACGCCGCCCGCACATGGCTGCGCTCGGCCCCGCCATGCCCGATGGCGCCGACAATCTTCAACGACAGCACCGGCAACACGCAGGGCATCAGGTTCAAGATGAACCCGCCCAGCAGGGCGGCCAGCAGCATCGCGGGCAGCGACGGCTGGGTTTCGGCGGTGCCCGCCACCGGGGTCACCGTAACCTCCATCGCGCGCGCGCCGTCGGCAAGGGTAAGGGTCAGCGGATTGCCCGCCAGCGGCGCGGTTTGAGCGCCCGCCGCCGCCTTCACCGTGATGAGGGCGCGCCGCCCATCGGCCGACAGCGTGATCTCGGGGGGGGCGAACGCGCCGACCGAGGCGGATTCGACGAACAGGTCGGGATGGGCCAGCGGCGGTTCGGCCTCGACGGCGAGCCGCAACGCGCTGTCGCCCAAAATCGCCTCGACCGCACCCGCGAGGCGCAGCCCGGCGCCAACACCATCGCCGGGCACCAAGGCCCGCGCGCGGGCCAGCTCATCGAACGCGTCCGATGGCGCGGCCGGACCGGCGGGCAGATCCAGCGCCAGATCCGCCGTCATCGGCACGCACAGTTTGGCGCAAGCCAGGAAATCGACATGCACGGCCAGACGCACCGGCTGACCCGGCCGCGTCACCGGAACCGTCAGCGGCAGGATGGTTCGCCCCTCGTAGCCGAAATCCTGAATCCCCGACACCACCAAGCGCCGAGGTGCCGGCCACAGCAGGACCGGCGCGCCGATATTGCCAGACCCCGCCCAATCGAGCGACGGCGGATAGCCGGCATCGCCGGGCGTGCGCCAATAGATCTTCCACTCCGGCGCCAGATCGAAGCGCAGACCGGCGTTCAGCACGCTTGCCTCGCCGATGGCGGTGGTGGCGGCGATCAAGGCCACCGGCCCGGCCTGGGTCGCGGCCTCGAACGGCGCGGCCCACCCGATCGCCGGAAGCAACAGCGCAAGGGCGAGGGAAAGAGTGCGCATCATCGGCGCGTCTCCGCGAGAAAGGGGCAGATGATCGGCAGCATCGGGGAGTTACGGGGCTGCGTCAAGGCGGGCATCCGAAGCCATCAGCCTTAAGGACCCCTTTCCGGCGCCGATTTCCGGGACAGTCCGGCTTCGCGTCAACGCACCGCCGACACCATCGCCTTGACCATTCCCTCCAGCCGGCCGAGCACGGATGGGACGGCGGGGGGCGGTTCGTCGAGGTGATCCTCGTCGGGGAGCAAGGAGGTGTCCCATCCGCCACCCAGCGCCTGGATCAGCGCCACCGAGGCGGTTAGGCGGTTCTGAAGCACCGTCAGCGCGGTTTCCTGGTTGCTCAACGCCGCCGTCTGGGCGGTAACGACGCTGGTATAGGCGACCGTGCCCGCCTTGTATTGATTGAGGATCAGGCGTTCGGCAACCTTGGCCGCCGCGACCGCCTCGTCCTGAACGGAGGCTTGGTTTTCCAGAATGCGCAGGGCGGCCAATTCATCCTCGACCTGCTGGAAGGCGGTCAGCACCGCTTGGCGATAGGTGGCGGTGCTTTCCTTTCCTCCCACGCCGCGCGGGCTTCGTCGGTCTGCGCCCCGGTCAGACCGCCGTTGAACACGGTCTGCGCCATTTGCGGCCCCAGCGACCACACCCGGTTGGTCGTCCCCAACAACCCGGCGACGGCGGTCCCGGCGTAACTGATCGATCCCCCCAGCGTGATGGCGGGGTAATAGGCGGCCTGGGCAACGCCGATCGCGGCGTTGGCGGCGGCAACCCGGCGTTCGTCGGCGGCGATGTCGGGACGGCGCTCCAGCAAGACCGACGGCACCCCGGCCGGTGTCGCTGGCACCGGCACCGCGAACGGAACCGGGGCCAATGAAAACTCAGCGGGCGGCTTGCCGATCAAAACGGCGATCGCATGTTCGAGCTGGGCGCGTTGCACGCCGACATTGATGGCCTGGGCCTGGGTGGTCTTCAGTTGAGTTTCGGCCTGGGCGACGTCCGAGCGCGCCGCCACGCCCGCCGAGTACTGATTGCGGGTGATCTTCAACGAAAGGCCATAGGCCTCGACCGCCGAATCAAGCAGGCGCTTCAACTCGTCGGCGATGCGCAGTTCCAGATAATCGGTGGCCAGCGTCGCCTGGGCCGACAGCCGCGTCGAGGCCAGATCGCCGGCGCTGGCTTGGGCGCTGGCGACGTCCTCCTCGACGGTGCGCCGGATCTTGCCCCACAGATCCAGATCCCAACTCAGCGTGCCGCCCAGATCATAGGCGGTGACGGTCGATGAGGTCTTGCCCGTGCCGGATTTGCCGGCTCCTCCATTGCCCTGGCGTTGCGAATAGGCGCTGGCATCGATGGTGGGGAAAAGACCGGCGCGCGCCGCGCGCACCACCGCCGCCGCCTGGGCATAGGCGGCATAGGCCGCGCGAAGATTTTGGTTGGAAATCTCGACTTGGCGTTCCAGCGAGTCGAGGACCGGATCGTTGTAAGCCGACCACCAAGCGCCGCGCGCCGCCGCATCGTTGGGCGTGCTGGGCTTCCACCCCGCCTCGCTTTGGAAGGCGGCCTCCTTGAAGGTCGGCGTAACCGGTGCCGAGGGCCGCTGATAATCGGGACCGGCCGAGCAGCCCGACAGCAACGCCATCCCCGCCGCAAGCAAACTCCACCGTCGCAACGTCATGACCGTTCCTTCATCGGAAGCCGTCGCCGCATCGACCACAGGCGCAAGCGGTCCAAGGTGAGATAGACGACCGGGGTGGTATACAGCGTCAGCACTTGGCTGACGATTAACCCCCCGGCGATCGAAATGCCCAGCGGACGGCGCAACTCGGCCCCGTCGCCGCCGCCGAAGGCCAAGGGCAGCGCGCCCAGCAGCGCCACCATCGTGGTCATCATGATTGGCCGGAAACGCAACAGGCAGGCCTGAAAGATCGCGTCGCGGCTGTTCATTCCCTGGTGGCGTTCGGCATCGAGCGCGAAGTCGATCATCATGATCGCGTTCTTCTTGACGATACCGATCAACAAGATCACGCCGATCAGGGCGATCACCGTGAATTCGGTGTCGAAGGCCATCAAGGCCAGCACCGCGCCGACCCCGGCCGAGGGCAGGGTCGATAAAATGGTGATCGGATGGACATAGCTTTCGTACAAGATCCCCAGCACGATATAGACGGCGCCCAAGGCCGCCAGGATCAAGATCGGCTGATTATCCAGCGATTCCTGAAACGCCTTGGCGGTTCCTTGGAAGCTGCCGTGAATTCCGGCGGGAACACCGATCCGGTCCATCGTCTTGCGGATCACCGCGACGGCGTCGCTTAAAGGCCGGTCCGGCGGCAGATTGAACGAAATCGTCGAGGCGGCGAAATGCCCCTGATGGTTGACCGCCAGCGGCGTGCTGCCCGGGCCGAAATGGCTGAACGCGGACAGCGGCACCATCTTCTCGGCCGCCGTGCTGACCGCGGCACCGGTCGAGGCGCTGTCGCGCCCGGTGTTGGCCAGCTGGTTCATTGCCTGATTGCGGGCGGTATCGCTGGCCACCGATGCGGCGCTGGACGCCGAGGCCCGATCGATCGCCAGATCGATTTCCAGCCCCTTGTCCTGCTGATCGGAATTGACGTCGGCCAATTCCGGGACATGGCGCAACGCCTCGGTTAGTTTCGGCGTCCAGTTTTGCAGATCGGCGATGTGATCGGCCTGAAGCGTGTATTGGTATTGCGCGTTGCTTTGGCGTCCGCCGACCCGGATATCCTGCACCGCCTGCAAGAACAGCGACGCGCCCGCCACCGTCGCCAATTTCTTGCGCAAGCGGCCAATGATCCGGTCGGCGCCGACGCCGCGTTCCGACAGAGATTTCAGCGCCACGAAGACGAAGCCGGAATTAGTTTGGCCGCCCGGTCCGGCGCCGCCGCCGGTAAAGCCCACCACCGTCTCGACCGCTGGATCGCTTTTGACGATCCGCACGAAGTCGATCATCTTGCCGCGCATCGACTGGAACGAGATGCTCTGATCGGCCTGGACGCCACCGACCAGACGGCCGGTATCCTGCTGCGGGAAAAATCCCTTGGGCACGACGACGAACAAGGTCACGTTCAGGCAGACGGTGGCCAGCAGTGTCAGCAAAACCAAACGCGGATGACGCAGGGCCGAGGCCAGCGTGCTTTCATAGCCCGCCAGCAAACGGGCGAACCAGCGCTCACCGGCATGATGGAATTTCGAGCGCTCCGAGGCCGGGCGATGTTGCAGCAGGCGCGAACACATCATCGGCGTGGTGGTCAAGGACACCACCAGCGACACCAGGATGGCAACCGACAGGGTGACCGCGAACTCGCGGAACAGACGGCCGACGATGCCGCCCATCAACAGAATCGGGATGAACACCGCGACCAGCGACACGCTCATCGACAGCACGGTGAATCCCACCTCGCGCGTGCCCAGCAAGGTCGCCTTCATGCGCGGCATGCCGCCCTCGATATGGCGGACGACGTTTTCCAGCACGACGATGGCGTCATCGACCACGAAGCCGGTGGCGATGGTCAAGGCCATCAGCGACAGGTTGTCGAGGCTGTAGTGAAGCAGATACTTCACCCCGAAGGTGCCGATCAGGGACACCGGCACCACCACGCTCGGGATCAGCGTGGAGCGCCAGTCGCGTAAAAATAGAAACACGACCAGGATCACGAGGACCACGGAAATCACGAGCGTGCGCTCGACGTCGCGCACCGACGCGCGGATCGTGGTCGTGCGGTCGAGTGTGACGGTCAGGTTCATCGCGGTGGGAATCGACGCTTTCAACGAGGGCAGCGCCCGTTTGATGCGGTCCACGGTCTCGATAATGTTCGCGCCGGGCTGGCGGGAAACGATGAGGAGCACGCTCGGCTTGCCGTTGACATATCCCACCGCGCGGATGTTTTCGACCGAATCCTGCACGTCGGCGATGTCGCCGAGACGCACGGCCGCGCCGTCATGATACGCCACCACGAGCGGGCGGTAATCCTTCGCCTTCATCAACTGGTCGTTTGCCAGAATGTCGGCCGTGGTGGAGCCGTCCGCCAGTTGGCCCTTCGGCAAATTCGCGTTTTGCCTGCTCAACATCGCGCGCACATCCTCGAGGCCGAGGCCGAAGCTGTTCAACGGCTGGGGATTGACATCCACGCGAATCGCCGGGAGGGCCCCTCCGCCGACACTCACCTGGCCGACCCCCTCGATCTGTGACAGGCTCTGCTGGATGATCGTGGACGCCGCGTCGTAGAGCTGGCCCCGGTCGTAAACATCCGACGTGAGCGCCAGAATCATGATCGGCGGGTCGGCGGGATTGACTTTCCTGTAATTCGGGTTCGATGGCAGGTCGGTCGGAAGAAAGGCGCGCGCCGCGTTGATCGCCGCCTGCACGTCGCGCGCGGCACCATTGATGTCGCGGTTCAAATCGAATTGCAGGGTGATCGACGTGGTGCCGAGATTGCTTTGGGACGTCATTTCGGTCACGCCGGCAATATGCCCGAGCTGGCGTTCCAGCGGGGTGGCGACCGCCGCCGCCATGATTTCCGGGCTTGCGCCCGGCAGGGACG
>CAIULK010000243.1 GCA_903899885.1 uncultured Rhodospirillaceae bacterium | reverse complement strand
TGGACTGAGGGAAACTGCCAAACGCGCCAAACTGTCGGCCACCTTCCTGTCGCGGGTGGAGACCGGTGCGGAAAAAGCGGTTCCGGGAGAGGATGCCATCCGTCGCCTGGCTGAAGTCCTTCAGGAGAATTTCGACGACCTGATGGCGGCGGCGGGAAAGGTGTCGAGCGAGGTGACCGATTACGTGAAGGGCAGCCCGGGCATGCCGGAATTCCTGCGCCAGGCCCAGGGGCAGAACGTGTCGGTCGAGAAGCTGATGGAATTGCTGGAAAAGGCCAAGGACGAGAACTGATGCGCCAGATCAAGGTGCCCTTTCTGAGATCCTCCGAGATCGACCACGCCGTTGCCGATCTGCTGCGACGGTACGGGACATGGCGCAACGAGCCGGCCAAACCGCCCATCGACGTGGACGAAATCGTCGAGGGCTATCTCGGGCTGGTGCTGGAGATCGCCGACTTGAAGTCGCTGCTCGGCATGCCGGATGTTCTGGGGGCGACATGGTTTGAGACGCGCAGGGTCTGCGTCGATCAGTCGCTCGAGGGCAAGGAAGGCCGTTTTGCCTTCACCGTGGCCCATGAGATCGGCCATTGGCAGCTTCACCGCCCGCTGCTGGAAATGGAAAAGATGACGCTGTCGCTGTTTCCGGCGGCGGCCGACGCGGCGCCGACCATGGTGTGCCGGGCCAGGGAGAACAAGGCGCCGGCCGAATGGCAGGCGGACCAGTTCGCCGCGCGGTTGCTGATGCCGGCGATGGCGGTGCGCTCGACCGCGCTCGACATCTGCGGCGGCCGACCGGCCGCCTGGGACGGCCTGGATATCAGCCGGAAGGCGGGCATTCTGGACCAGCGCCTGCGTCATCTGGCCGACGAGGTCGTCGTGAAGGGCAACTTCGTCAACGTTTCCAACGAGGCCATGTGCTACCGCCTGCTCGACCTTCATCTGGTCGAGGATGCCGCTGCGGCGCAGATGCGCGCGTTGTAGGGGTTGGGTTCATCGGGTTCTCTATCGGTCAGGGGACAATTCATGCCGCAGCTTCGGTTCAGGAACTTCAGCAGCCTCGCGTTCCTCCAGTCGGTCGACAAGCAGCGCTTCCTGGCGCCGTTGCTGGCGGATCATGCCGATTATTTCGCCAGGCACGGCATCGACGTGACGGCGCTCGGCGACGGTGACGACAACGATCTGCTGCTGATGCAGGTCTTCACCCAGCCGGATGAAGAGATGCCGGCCGAGTTGCTCGAGGTCCTGTACATGCTGGACGACATGGCCGACGAAACGGGGCACGACGAGATTCTCGACGAGGCCGAGCGCATCGGCGCCGATCTGAGCGGCCTCGACGATGACCTGTCGCCTGGGGATTTCGCCATCGCCGTCTTCTTCCGGCACCCCAAGATTCTCCGGGACTGCCACGAGCGGACGGAAGGCCAGAAGGTGAAGAAGTTCCACGAACATCAGTCGCGGGACAACCGGCGTTTCTCGCTCACCACTGCCAAGGCCAAGGCCGCAGAACTTGAGCGGACGCTCTCCCCCTGGTTCGATGCCCGCAAGCGCAGCCCGGTCTGCGAGATCTATGTGTACCCGGATGAGGAGGAAATCCGCTTCCAGGTCACCCATGGCCGGCCGTTCCGTACCGAGGGATCGCTCACCAAGCGGCATCAGCGGTCGCGGGTGGCGTATCGGCCGCAGAAGCACGACATGGTCATCTATGACACCCGAACCGGCATCCTGAAGATCAACGCCCAGACGGCAGCGGAACGCACCGCCTATTGTCGTGCATTCGGTCAGGTGATGTTCGGCGATCCCGACTACTTCCCGGAAGGTCAGCCCTACTCGCTGGAGGCCCTGCGCACCGGCGGCGGCACGCTGGCCATGGTCGAGGGCATGGAGAACATCTGCCTCAGCGAGCTTTGGATCACCCGCGACGACGGCCAGCGGATGGTGCAGATTCTGAAGGCGCGCGACCTTCTCGGGATCATCGGCGACGGCGGCAAGATCGACATTCACAGCGGCTCGCTGGTCCGCGCCTGCTTCAACATCAAGTATTCCCAGGGCGGCCGGGCGCGCAAGTTGGAGGTGCGGCCCCCGAACGTGGCCGAATACGACCGCGACCGGGACGGAATGGTTGCCGAGGCATTCCTTCAGGCCAACGGCTTCATGGTGACGCAGGCGGGACATGCTGGGTCTGGGCCGGTTCTGGGATCGGCTTGAGACCAATTTCCCGCTCGGCGGTCCGCGCCGTCACCTGCGGGAGAAGGTTCTCGGCGCCGAACTGGCGGATGGTCTCGAACGGGCCGGGGTAATTGTCGCGCGCGGGATCGCGGAAACCTATCCATGCCCAAGCCCCGGCGGCGTCGGTTGCCCCCGCATCGTCTTCTCCCTTGGGAATGGATCCTTTCTCGCGCTTTGCGGGACAAGGCCTGTCGATTGCGCAATGGTCCCTTTGACCACCGAGGACGTCACCTGGGTGGAGGTCGATCCGATCCGGTTGGGCCGGTCGTTGGCAGCCGCGCTGGGGGTGCATCCCAAGGTGGAAGCGGTATCGGGACTGGCCGACACCTTCCGGGTCGGCACCTTCATTCCCGAACCCGGCATCCGCTATCCCATCTTCTTCATGACCCGCACCAGCGGCCGTGCATATGCCGAGGCGCTCGACGCCCTGCGGTCCCGGCAGACAGATAGCGGCGCTGCCGTGCTGGTGCCGACCGAGCGCTTCTTGCCGGACGATGCCGTCCAGCGATTGGCGGATCGCGGCGTTCCGGTGCTGGTGCTGTCCGACGTCGTTGGCCTTGCCGACAGCGGGCTGGCCACCGTGATCGATCCCATTCGGTATTTCGGCGGCATCGGCGGGCGGAGTCCCGTCGGTCCGCGGTCGGTTTCCGGCGAGATCGTCGCGCAGGCGTTGGTCCGCGACGCGGGCAAGCCGCCGAGCTGGCTGGAACTCCATAAACGTCAACTCGACGATCTTCGCGCTGCCGCCGGCCGCTATGACGTCTTCGCCGACGAGGCCAATCGGACCGTGTCGAAAAAAGCTGGCGGCATCCAGCCTGATATCCCGCTGTCCTATTTCGGGTCCATTCGGGCGGCCCTGACCAAGCGCGGACATTTCGATCCGAACACCGAGGGACCGGACATGGTATCCGGCAAGCAGACGTTCCAACGCGCCCGGCCCGTCTTCGATATCAAGTCGGGCCGATCGTCCTGGCGGATATTCCCCAGCGTCCGAACCGACGAGGGGCATACCGTCTACAGCTTCAGACCCGATGGCGACGTCTCCTTCGCCTTCGTGTTCCTGCCGGAATCCTGATCACGGCAACCATACAGACCGCGTACAGGCCGGATACCCTTCCCATACAGACCGCCAGTTCACCCTGCCTCCCGTGACCAACACCACGGGAGACGACGATGGACAAGGAAACGGAATGGCGGTGCAGCCGCTGCGGCAAGCTGCTCGGCATCCTGCGTGACGGCCGGCTGCACCTGCGCTTCGCCCGCGGCCACGAATTCCTCGTGGGCTTCCCGGCCACCGGCGTCTGCCGCGGCTGCCACACCCTGAACGAACTCCCCACTGCTACCGCCCTGCCGTCCCCGCCCGCGGGGTCAGTCCCGGCGCGGCGATAGCCGTCCCCTTCTTCCCCCATCCCACCGAGAGGCGCGCGACGCCCTGACCCGGCCACCCGGAGGCACCCGATGCCCGGCCGCAAGGCAGGCATCCCGTGCGAGCCCTCTGGCAGTCGATCCATGACGATTTCATGCGAACCATCAATCTCCACCGCTCTCAGCGCCAGTTCGAGTCCTTGCGGCGCAAATGCCCGGACCTGGCCCGGTTCGTCGATCCCGCCGCCGTTCTCGATTTCCTGCACCAGCGGGATGGCGATCCCGACGACAAGGATCGCCTTCTGACGGTGCTGGTGGGCGCGGCGAGGACCGGCAACGGCCGCGACGTCGCCACCGCCCTGACGTGGCTGGCGTTATGGCCTGGGCTCGACGCCCTCTACCGCCGCCTGTTGCGGCACTTCCGGAGCGATCCCGCCGAACTCGTCTCCGAGGTGGCCGGCCGATTCACCGTGGAACTCCACCGGGCCGACTTTCGCCGCATCCGGCGCGTCGCCGCCACCCTGCTCGCCAATGTCGAGCGCGACATCCGCGACGGCCTGCGCGGCCGGTGGGCGGAGGCCGCGTTGCGCCGGGAAATGCCCGAGCCGGACGATCTCGGTCGCGATGTCCGGCCGCCCTCCATCCTCTTCGACATTCCGCCCGGCGTCGATGCGGATGCCGAAGCGGAGATCGTCGGCCGGGTCTTGACCGACCTGGTTGGCGTCGACGCCGGCATCGTCGTCGCGGTGGTGGTGATGGGCGAAGGCCAGAGCGAGATCGCCGGCCGCCTGGGGCTCAGCCACGACGCCGTGCGCAAGCGCTACCAGCGTGCAATCCGGCGCCTGCGCGACAGGCTGGAGGAATAATGATGCCCTCCTGTCCCAATCCGCCAGCGCGCATCGCGTTTTCCCTTCGATGGGGCCGGAAGGGCCGGCCCGGAACCAAGGGAACACCCCCGATGGACGATCCCGCCAACCACCAGCTTCACCGCCTGCCGGGATTGTTCCGGCGCTGGGAGCTGAGCCAGGTCATCGAGACCGGCGCCGACTACCGCATCGAGGATGCCGGCAGCGCCGGAGATGGCACGCCGCTCTATTCGATCTATGCCGCCGCCCCCAAGGCGGCGGGAAACCAGGAGGCCGCGCGATGACCGCCGTCGAAACCGTGATCAATAGGCCGGTGCTGGACGAACGCGGCTTCCTGGCCTGGATCGACCGCGCCGCCGCCGGTGAGCGCATCACCTACCACGAGGGCCATCTCGCCTTCGACCGGGCGCCCCGCATCTCGTCGTTTCCCGAGCCGGTGCGCTGTGAACTCGACCGCGTCGCCGGGCTGGCGATGACGCTGGCCGATGCCGGCCACCTGCTGCTGGCCCAGACCCGCGTCGCCGAGGACCGGGTGGCCTATCTGGCCATCATGGTGGCGCGGAAGGCGGCGAAGGGAGGCTGGGCATGACCATCCCCAACCGCATCACCCTCGACGATCTGGCCGCCATGGAGGTCGGCGCCATTGCCGCCCTGCCGGCGGCGGAATTGGCGCTGCTGGCCGACGAGGCCCGCGAGGCGCTGGAGCGGGCCAAGCGCCTCAAGGACCGGCTCGACGGCGCCATCGATCTGAAATACGGCGCCCGTGCCGCCGAGGCCCGCCGTCAGGCCGGCAAGGACACCGGCTCGGTGCGGCTGGCCGACGGTGACCATGTGGTCGTCGCCGACTTGCCCAAGAAAGTGCGCTGGGACCAGGGCCGGCTGGCCGGGCTGGTCGCCGAGATCCGGGCCGGCGGCGACGATCCGGCCGAATACCTCACCACGGAATTCACCGTGTCGGAACGGGCCTACGGCGCCTGGCCGTCCTCGATCCGCTCCGCCTTCGAACCGGCGCGCACCGTCACCGCGGGCAAGCCGACCTACCAGTTCATCCGCACCGAGGAGAAATAGCCATGGGTACCGCGAACACCCTCGAATCCCTGCGCCGCCGCCACTACGCGATGGAGGCGCTGCCCGACACCATCCGCGTGCCGGCCCTCGGCGGGCGGGCCGAGGAGGAGGCCAAGCCGGTGATGGACGCCACCGTCGACGACGTGGCCTTCGCCATCCTGGCGGTCGAGGCCGAGTCCTACGCCATCGGCGAGCGCGTCTCTGCGCTGCGCAAGCTCTACGCCCTGGCCCGCCAGAACGGTGCGATCGGCGCCGACATCGCCGCCGCCGCCATCCCCGTCGCCAAGGGAGGCAAGTGATGGCGATCTCGCTCGCATCGCTGCGGCGCGCCACCAGCGTGGCGCCACCCCGCATTCTGATCCACGGCGTGGCCGGGGTGGGCAAGACCACCTTTGCCGCGGGCGCGCCCGACCCGGTGTTCATTCTCACCGAGGATGGGCTGGGCACGCTCGACGCTCCGCATTTCCCGCTGGCGCGCAGCTTCGACGAGGTGATGGAGGCGCTGGCCGCGCTCTATTCCGAGGAAAACACCTTCCGCACCGTGGTGGTCGACAGCGTCGACTGGCTCGAGCCGCTGATCTGGGCGCGGGCCTGCAAGGACAATGGCTGGAAGTCGGTCGAGGATGCCGGCTACGGCAAGGGCTACGTCGCCGCGTTGGACCTGTGGCGGCAGTACATCGACGGCCTCAATGCGCTGCGCGACGACAAGGGGCTGGCGGTCATCCAGATCGCCCACACCGACATCAAGCGCTTCGATAGCCCCGAGCACGAGCCCTACGACCGCTACATCATCAAACTGCACGCCCGCGCCGCGGCGCTGCTGCAGGAGCATTCCGACACGGTGCTATTCGCCAACTATCGCATCAGCACGGTGAAAAGCGACGTCGGCTTCAACAAGAAGGTGACCCGCGCGCTGGGCTCCGGCGAACGGGTGCTCTACACCGCCGAGCGCCCCGCCTTCCTCGCCAAGAACCGCTACGGCCTGCCCGACGTGCTGCCGCTGTCGTGGGACGCCTTCGCCCAATCCATGCCCCAGCCCCAAACCGCCTGATCGGAAAGGACTCATCATGGCCAATCTCGGCAGTTTCGACGCTACCACCGTCGACCCCATCAAGCCCATCGAACTGCTGCCGCCCGGCAAGTACGTGGTGCAGATCGTCGCCAGCGAAATGCGCGTCACCAAGGACGGCATGGGCCAGTACCTGTGGCTGGAACTCGACGTGCTCGAAGGCGAATGCGCCGGCCGCAAGCTGTTCGACCGTCTCAACCTCGTCAACAACACGCCGCAGACGGTGGAGATCGCCCAGCGCACGCTGTCGGCCATCTGCCACGCGACGGGACGGATGCAGGTGCAGGACAGCGAGGAATTGCATCTGATCCCCATGCTGGCCGACGTGAAGGTGCAGCCGCCCAAGAACGGCTACGGCGAATCCAACAGCGTCCGCTACGTCGCGCTGGAGCAGGGGGCGCCCGCGCCGGCTCCGACGCAGCGGCCTGCCGTCCAGCCGGCTCGCCCGGCGGCTCAGCCCCGCCCCGCAGCCGCCACTCCGGCCGCCGCCCCGTGGCGCCGCAAAGCCTGACCACCACCGGAGCGATGCCGCCGCTGGACCGTTCGGCGGCGGCATCTCCCAGGACATCGGGAAGCACCTATGGACAACACCATCATGACCACCCGTGAAGCCTGCCGCGACCGGCTGGGCCATCTCCACGACGAGATCGCCGCGCTGAAGGTGGAGATCGCCACCGCCGACATGGATCGCCAGGCCCGGCGCGGGCGGGTCGATCCGGCCCGGTTCGCCCAGGCCAAGGCGGAGCTTCGCCGCAAGCAGGCCGAGGCGGCGGAGATCACCACGCTGATGGCCCGCCGGCCGGGCCGCAAGGATGCGCTGAAGGATACCCTGATCGCCGTGCTGCGCGAGGGGTACGACGAGGCCGGCTGGCGTCGGGTGATGGACGAAGCGCACCGCCGCCTCGATGCCGGGGAGTCCGTGTGATGGCCGCCCTGCCGCCCCGCCCCAGCCCGACCATCGAGGCCATTTTCGCTGCCTATGAGGCCAATGCCGAGGACGGCTTCCGCCTCCATCTCGGCGCTTCGCTGATCGGCAAGGAATGCCTGCGCGCCCTGTGGTTCGATTTCCGCTGGACCACGCGGGCCGCATTCCCCGGCCGCATCCTGCGGCTGTTCGAGACCGGGCAGTTGGAGGAAGCCCGCATCATCCGCGATCTGCGCCGCACCGGCGCCACCGTGCTGGATGTCGATCCCGAGACCGGGCGCCAGTGGCGGGTCGAGGCCCATGGTGGGCATTTCGGCGGTTCCCTCGACGGCGTGGCGCTCGGCCTGCTGGAGGCGCCCAAGACCTGGCATGTGCTGGAATTCAAGACCCACTCGGCCAAGTCCTTCGCTGAACTGAAGCGCGAAGGCGTGCGCCAGTCCAAGCCGCGCCACTTCGCCCAGATGCAGGTCTACCTCCGCCTCACCGGCATGACGCGGGCCATGTACGTGGCGGTGTGCAAGGACACCGACGAGATCCATGTCGAACGCGTGGCGGCCGACGCGGCGGTGGGCGAGACCCTGCTGGCCATCGCCGGCCGCGTCATCCATGCCGCCCGCCCGCTGGAACGGCTGTCGGCCGATCCGGCATGGTGGCAATGCCGGTTGTGCGAGCACCACCCCCTCTGCCATGACGGCGCCGCCGCCGAGCGCAATTGCCGCACCTGCCTGCATTCGACGCCGGTCGACGGCGGCGAAGCCGCCAGTTCCAATGATTTGCGCGCGGAGCGCGCAGGCGGCTGGCACTGCGCCAAATGGGACCGGACGCTGACGCCCGCCGATCAGCGGCGCGGCTGTGACCACCACCTCTACATCCCCGATCTGGTGCCGGGCGAGCCGGTCGATGCTGGCGATGACCATGTCGTCTACCGCCTGGCCAACGGGGCCACCTGGATCGACGGGAGGGCGCCATGCTGACGCTGCGTCCCTACCAGCAGGCCGCGATCACCAGCATCTACAGCTATTTTGACCGCAAGGCCGGCCACCCCATCGTGGTGATTCCCACCGCGGGGGGCAAGAGCCTGGTGATGGCCAGCTTCATCCAGGGCGTGCTGGACCGGTGGCCGGACCAGCGAATCCTGGTGGTCACCCATGTCCGCGAGCTGATCGCCCAGAACTACGCCGAGCTGATCCGCCTGTGGTCCGATGCCCCGGCGGGCATCTATTCGGCCGGCCTGGGCAAGCGCGATCTCGGCGCCCGCATCCTGTTCGCCGGCATCCAATCGATCCACAAACGGGCCTACGACATCCAGCAATGCGATCTGGTGCTGATCGACGAGGCCCATCTGATCCCCTGCGCCTCCGACACCATGTACCGGCGCTTCCTCGACACCCTGGCCAGGATCAACCCCTACCTCAAGGTGATCGGCTTCACCGCCACGCCCTATCGGCTCGACAGCGGCATGCTGCACGAGGGCGAGGGCGCCTTGTTCACCGACATCGCCTACGAGGTGTCGGTGCGCGACCTGATCGATGCCGGTTTCCTCTGCCCGTTGATCAGCAAGGCCGCCACCACCCGGCTGGATGTGGCCGGAGTCGGCAGCCGCGGCGGCGAGTTCATTCCCAGCCAGTTGCAGGCGGCGGTGGACAAAGAGGCGATCACTCGCGCCGCCATCGACGAGGTGGTGGCCTATGGCCAGGATCGCCGCTCGTGGCTGGCCTTCTGCTCGGGCGTCGAACACGCCGAGCACGTCGCCCAGGAAATCCGCGGTCGCGGCTTTTCATGCGCCACCATCTTCGGCGACACCCCCAAGGCCGAACGCGACCGTATCATCGCCGCCTTCAAGCGCGGCGAAATCCGGGCGCTGGCCAGCATGGGGGTGCTGACCACCGGCTTCAACGCACCGGCCGTCGACCTGATCGCCATGCTGCGCCCGACCAAGTCGGCCGGCCTCTACGTGCAGATGGCCGGGCGCGGCACCCGGCTGGCGGCAGGCAAGGACAACTGTCTGGTCCTCGACTTCGCCGGCAACGTCGCCCGGCACGGCCCCATCGACGCGGTCAACCCGTCCGCCCCCGGCAAGGGCGACGGCGAACCGCCGATGAAGACCTGCCCGGAATGCCAGAGCATCATCGCCATCGCTGCCATGGAATGCCCCGACTGCGGCTATCTGTTCCCGCCACCCAGGGTCAAGATCGAGGCCACCGCCAGCCAGCTTCCGATCCTGTCCGCCAATCAGCCGCAATGGGTGACGGTTTCGGACATTTCCTACGATCTGCACGACAAGCCGGGCAAGCCGCCCAGCATGCTGGTCAGCTACCGCTGCGGCATGGTCCGTCACCGCGAATGGATCTGCATCGAGCACGACGGCTATGCCCGCCAGAAGGCGGTGCAGTGGTGGCGGCGGCGCGCCCCCGGCCTGCCGGTGCCGGAGACCGTCGAGCAGGCGCTCATGCAGGCCGATAGCCTGATGGTTCCGACCGAGATCGCCGTGCGCCCGAGCGGACGCTTCACCGAGGTGGTGGGGGCGCGCTTCCCATGATCGATCCCACCCCCAACGAAATCGCCGCCATGGAATATGGGGGCCGCATGGGCGGCGAATATCTCGACCGCTTGGGCAAGACCGACCTGGCCAGGCTGACGGGCAAGCAATGGGCCGTCTTCGTCGAGACCATCGTCACCGGCTACGGCGATCATCTGCGTGATCTCGCCGGCCGCGACCGCCAGCGCCTCGACGACCTCGCCGGTGAGGTGCCGTTCTGATGGCCAACGACTTCATGGCCCGCATTGGGGCCACCCTGGTGGACAACGGCTATCCCGTCATCCCCATCTGGCCGGGCACCAAGAAGCCGGGACGCTTCCTGGCCGGCACCTGGGGCGATTATCCGGCGTGGACGCGCCATTGCGACCGCCCCACCACCGTGATCGAGGCCGAGACCTGGGCTGCGTGGCCGGACGCCGCCATCGGGCTCGCCTGCGGCCGGCTGGTCGGCATCGACATCGACGTGCTGGACGCCGATCTCGCCCACCGGCTGGAACGGCTGGCGCGCGACATGCTGGGTGACACCCCGTTGTTGCGAATCGGCCGCGCGCCGAAGCGGCTGTTGGTCTACCGGGCGGAGATGCCGTTCGCCGGGCCGAAACGGGCGCCGCTCGAGGTGCTGGCCTACGGCAGGCAATTCGTCGCCTTCGCGCTGCACCCCGACACCGGCCGGCCCTACGACTGGCCCGAGGAATCGCCTCTCACCGTGGCGCTCGACGATCTGCCGGTCGTCACCGAGGAGTCGGTGCGCCTGTGGCTCGATGCCGCCATGGAGATGCTGCCCGCCGAACTGCGGCCGGCCAGCTTGGTGTCGTCGGCCGCCGCGCCCATCTCCACTAGCCCGCAACGCGGCACCCTGGCGGCGGTGCGTTCGGCGCTCGCCCATATCCCCAATGCCGATCTCGACTACGATTCCTGGGTGCGGGTCGGCATGGCGCTAAAAGGCGCGGTGGGCGACGACGGCGCGCCGCTGTTCGCCGCATGGTCGGCGCTGTCGGCCAAGGATGTGCCTGCCGCCACCGCCAAGGCCTGGGTCAGCTTCCGCCCCTCCAGCATCGGCGCCGGCACACTGTATCACTTCGCCCTGGAACGCGGCTGGCACCCCGATCCCGCCCTGGTGCTCGACGGCACCGTGCCCAAGGACGAAGTGCATCCCGCCGCCGGCCTGCTGGCCAAACTGGAGGCCGTGCCCGCCGAACAGACATCGCTGGTGCAGCCGTTCGATCTCACCATTCCCGGCGGCGTGCTGGGGGACATGGTCGAATACATGCTGGCCACCGCCCGCCGGCCCCAGCCCGAACTCTCACTCGGCGCCAGCCTGTGCGCCATTGGCGCGCTGATGGGCCGCAAGTATCGAACCGAAAGCAACCTGCGCTCCAACCTCTACGTCATCGCCCTGGCCGACAGCGGTTCGGGCAAGAACCACAGTCGCGAGATCATCAACGAGCTGTTCTTCGAGGCCGGCCTCGCCCAGTACCTCGGCGGCAACAAGATCGCCTCCGGCGCCGGCCTGTTGACCGCGTTGCACCGTCAGCCGGCCATGCTGCTGCAGATCGACGAGTTCGGGATGTTCCTCGAAGGCATCGCCGACCGCAGGCGCAGCCCCCGCCACCTGACCGAGATCCTCGACAACATGACCGAACTTTTCACCTCGGCGGGCGGGGTGTTTCTGGGGGCCGAGTACGCCAATCGAGACGGCAAAAACGAGCGGCGCGACATCAACCAGCCCTGCCTGTGCGTCTACGGCACCACCGCGCCGACGCGGTTCTGGAATGCCCTGCAGTCGGCCAACGTGGTCGACGGCTCGCTGGCCCGCTTCATCGTCATCGCCAGCAGCAATGAATATCCCGATGAAAATGAGGCAGCGGGCATCCGCACCGCGCCGCCCGCCTTGGTGCGGCGGCTCCAGCTTATCGCCCAAGGTGGCGGGCGGACGGGAGGCGGCAATCTCGCCGGCCTGACTGCCGGCCCGGCCACCGCCGTCGTTCCCATGATCGTCCCCATGGATGACCGTGCCAGAGCCGCCTTCCGGGATCTGTCGCACCACATCACCGACCGGCTGCGCGAGGCCCGTGGCACGTCCTTCACGCCGATCCTGGCTCGCATCGGCGAGAACGCAGCCAAGGTGGCGCTGATCCGGGCGGTGTCAATCGATCCGGTCGAGCCGATGATCCGCTGCGACGACGCGGATTGGGCCATCCGCTTCGTCGGCACCTGCGCCGACCGCACCATGGCCGACGTCGATCGTCGTGTTGCTGACAACGACATCGAGCGCAACCACAAACGCCTGCTGGAGATCGTGCGCTCGACCGGTTCAGCCGGACTCACCAAGAGCGAGTTGATCCGTCGCAGTCAGTTCCTCGACCGCCGCCAGCGTGACGAGGTGATCGCCGCCCTGGTGGAAGCGGGGATGATCGAGCCGGTCATGAAGCCAACAGCCACCAAGCCGGCCATGTCTTTCCGCTCGATCGACAGGAGAGGGACATGAAGGCCGAATTCCTCAACGGCTTGAAATCCCCACAGCCCGCCCCTGAGGGGCCAACCCCTTGTTTTTACATGGGAAGGAGGGAAAGCCTCAAATTCTTCAATCTTTCCACCAGAGAACCCTCGCGCGGGTGTGTGACGGGTGGAGTCTCCTCCTGTCTCCTCTCTTATGTATTATTAAATATATTGAATTATTTAAAATTATATATAGGAGATCAAGGGGTTAGCCTCTCTGGGGCAACCCTGGGTGATTCGCCCGATCTTGAGCAATTGGCCCGCCATCGCGGCGGCCGAAGGGGCGCGCCCGTTTTCGCCCCGCTTTTCCCCCTGATGTTCGTGAGCGACAGCACAGCCATCGGCCCGGTTGCGCTGCCGCCCCTCCACGCCGATCCCCTGGAGGACGACATGACCGCTTTGCCCAAACCCATGCCGGGCCTTGCCGCCGATGACGGCGGTTCCACCCTTTCCCTCGATCTCGGCACCACCACCGGCTGGGCAATGAAGCTCGCCGACAGCACCATCGTCTCCGGCACCATGGCCTTCCGCCCCGGCCGCTACGAGGGCGGTGGGATGCGCTTCCTGCGCTTCCGCTTGTGGCTCGATGCCCTCGACGCCCAGGGCGGCTGTATCGGCACGGTGTACTTCGAGGAGGTCCGCCGGCATGCCGGCACCGACGCCGCCCACATCTATGGCGGCTTCCTCGCCCATCTCACCGCTTGGTGCGAGATGAAGCACCTGCCGTACCAGGGCGTGCCGGTCGGCACCATCAAGCGGCACGTTACCGGTAAGGGCAACGCAGGCAAGGAGGCGGTGATCGCCGCCATCCGGGCGCGGGGCTTCGCTCCAAAGGACGACAACGAGGCCGACGCGCTGGCCATCCTGCTGTGGGCCATCGACACCGACGGAGGTGTGCGATGAAATGGCATCCCCCAGGCTTCGGCGGCACCCGGCGCGACCCCGACGAAGTGAAGCGCGCCGGCTGGCAGGACCAGGGCGTGCTGGTGATCGCCGAGGGTGATCCCCGGCTCACCTGGCCGGAGCGTGAACTGGTCCGTCAGCTCGGCGCCAAGCTATACGGTCCCCGTCCGGGGCAGGAGGCGGCCCATGGCTGACACCAGGCTGACCCCGACCGAGGTCGAGGACCGCATCGCCGAGGCCGCCGACGTGCTGAGCCGGCTGCCCGATACCCGCGTGCAGGGCTTCATCAGCACCTGGCCGCCCTTCGTGCGCGAATACTGGGAAGCCTATGGCATGTCCGATGTCGTGCTGCGTCGGCCACCGCCCTCGGCCGCCGCCATCGATCGCATGGACCAAGCTCTCGAATGGCTGCGCTGGCTCGATCCGGTCGATGCCAAGATCGTCTGGCACCGGGCCAACGGCGACCGCTGGAAGGCGGTGTGCTGGAAGGTGGGCATGGCCCGCTCCGCCGTCCACCAGCACTGGATGTATGCGCTCTGCATCATCGCCTGGAAGCTCAGCGGACGAAACCTGCCGCGCAACATCTCGAAACCCGGCATGATCGCGAGGGCCATGGCCGAGGTGCCGGAGGAGAAGAATGTCCGCGGACATTTCTGATGCGGACACCTCCCGCGAGGGAGGGTAAGGTTGGGCCAGATTTGAATGATGCGCCCGCGGGGAACACCTCTCCGCGGGCGCCGTCGTTTCCGCCCCCAATTCACGGAAATCCAGACGATGGCCGATGGCGCCCAGCGGCGAGACCTGGCGGTCGTGTACCGTCCGCTCGACAGCCTGGTGGGCTATGTGCGCAATGCCCGCACCCATTCCGAGGCCCAGGTCGCCGAGATCGCCGGATCGATTCGGGAATTCGGCTGGACCAACCCGGTGCTGATTGACGGCGACAACGGGGTGATCGCCGGCCATGGCCGCATCCTCGCCGCCCGCAAGCTAGGGCTGGCCGAGGTGCCGGTGATCGAGTTGGCGCATCTGACGCCGGTGCAGAAGCGGGCCTATGTGCTGGCCGACAACAAGCTGGCGCTGAACGCCGGCTGGGACAACGATCTGCTGGCCCTCGAACTCGGCGATCTGCAGGACGCCGGGTTCGACCTCGGCCTCACCGGCTTCACCGGCGACGAGATCGCCGAGTTGCTGCAGGCCGAAGCGGACGATAAGGGTGACGGTGCCGACCAGGCTGCCGACGACATTCCCGAGCCGGCCGCCGATCCGGTCGTGCGGCCGGGGGACCTGTGGCTGCTGGGCGACCATCGCCTGCTGTGCGGCGACAGCACCAATCCGGCCGACGTCGCCCGCCTGATGGCCGGCGAGGCGGCGGCGCTGTGCTTCACCTCGCCGCCCTACGGCCAGCAGCGTGACTATGCCACCGGCGGCATCGGCGATTGGGACGGCCTGATGCAGGGCGTGTTCGCCGCGCTGCCGATGGCTGAAAACGGCCAGGTGCTGGTCAATCTCGGCCTGGTCCATCGCGACGGCGAGTGGCTACCCTACTGGCAGGGCTGGCTCGACTGGATGCGGGCGCGCGGCTGGCGCCGCTTCGGGCTTTATGTCTGGGACCAGGGACCCGGCTTGCCGGGCGACTGGGGCGGGCGGCTGGCGCCGTCCTTCGAGCTGGTCTTCCACTTCAACCGGGTCGGGCGCAAGCCGAACAAGACGGTGCCCTGCAAGTACGCCGGCCAGGACACCCATCTGCGGGCCGACGGCCATTCCACCGCCATGCGCAAGGCCGACGGCACGGTCGGTGCCTGGACCCATGCCGGCCAGCCGACCCAGGACCATCGCATCGCCGACAGCGTGATCCGCATCGGCCGCCACAAGGCCCGCGGCATCGAGGTCGAGCACCCGGCGGTATTCCCGGTGGCGCTGGCCGAGCACGTCATCACCGCCTTCACCGACGAGGGCGGCATCTGCTTCGAGCCGTTCTCAGGATCGGGAACGACCATCATCGCCGGCCAGCAGACCGGGCGACGGGTGCGGGCCATCGACCTGGCGCCGGCCTATGTCGACGTGGCGCTGCGCCGCTGGCAGCAATTGGTGCCGACCATCGCGCCGGTGCTCGACGGCGACGGCCGCACCTACGACGAGATCGCCGCCGAGCGGCGCCAGACGGAAATGCCATCATGCTGATGGTCGAATCCTGGCCGACGGAACGCCTGATCCCGTATGTGCGGAACCCGAGGCGGAACGACGAGGCGGTGGACCGCATGTGCGCGGCCATCCGCGAGTTCGGCTTCCGCATCCCGGTGGTGGCCCGCTCGGACGGCACCGTGGTCGACGGCCATCTCCGCCTCAAAGCGGCGCAGCGGCTCGGTCTGGCCGAGGTGCCGGTGGCGCTGGCCGACGATCTCACCGAGGCGCAGATCAAGGCGTTCCGCCTGCTGGCCAATCGCTCGGCGGCCTGGGCGGAATGGGATGACGAGTTGCTCGTCCTTGAGCTGAAGGATCTCGACGACCTCGGCTACGACCTCGACCTCACCGGCTTCGATGCCGGCGAGTTGAAGCGCCTGCTGGAGGACGGCCCGGCCGCCGGCCTCACCGAAGAGGACGCGGTACCCGAGCCGCCCGCCGATCCGGTGATCCGACCGGGTGACCTGTGGCTGCTGGGGCCGCATCGCCTGCTGTGCGGCAGCAGCACGGTGGCCACCGACGTCGAGCGCCTGCTGGCCGGCACGGTGCCGCACCTGATGGTGACCGATCCGCCCTACGGGGTCGAGTACGATCCCACCTGGCGCAATGCGGCCGGCGTCTCGGCCAGCAAGCGCACCGGCAAGGTGGCCAACGACGACCGCGCCGACTGGCGCGAGGCCTGGGCACTATTCCCCGGCGACGTGGCCTATGTCTGGCACGCCGCCATCCATGCCACCACGGTGGCCGAGAGCCTGATCGCCTGCGGCTTCGACATCCGCGCCCAGATCGTCTGGTCGAAGAGCCGCTTCGCCCTGGGCCGCGGCGACTACCATTGGCAGCATGAACCCTGCTGGTACGGGGTGAAGAAGGGCGGCAAGAGTCATTGGCAGGGCGCCCGCGACCAGTCCACCCTGTGGTCGATCGCCCCGGCCGGCGACGAGGATGCCGCCACCCCGCACGGCACCCAGAAGCCGGTGGAGGTGATGCGCCGGCCGATCATCAACAACAGCGCCACCGGCGACCTGGTCTACGAGCCGTTCTGCGGCAGCGGCACCACGTTGGTCGCCGCCGAGACGGTCGGGCGAGTCTGTCTGGCCATGGAACTCGACCCGGCCTATTGCGACGTCATCGTCCGCCGCTGGCAGCAATTCACCGGCAAGGCCGCACTGCTGGACGGCGATGGCCGGAGCTTCGACGAGCTGGTGGCGGGGCGGCCGGCATGAGGCAGTCGCGCCGCATGTCGCTGGCCGAATCGGTGGCCAATGTCGCCGTCGGCTACGGAATCGCCGTGGTCACCCAAGTGGCGGTGTTTCCGATGTTCGGTCTGCGCACCAGGCTGTCGGACGACCTCGCCATCGGCGGGATCTTCACCGCGGTGTCGGTTATCCGCAGTTTCGCGCTGCGGCGGCTGTTCGAGGCTTTTCGGGCAAGGTAATCCTGGGAACGCTTGCCAGCGGGGTTAAAATGTCATTAATGCCTGCGCACCTATGATGGACGAATTGGTATCTGGGAGCTTTGGCCCTTGGGAACGCAGGCGCTTTACACGATCGGATATGAAGGGGCGGCTCCCGTTGATTTCTGGGCGACGCTACTGACATCCGGCATCAAGACCCTCATCGACGTCCGCGACGTGCCGTTCTCCCGCCGGCCTGGATTTTCCAAGAGGGCTCTCGGAGAGGATGCCGAATCCCACGGAGTCCGATACATCCATCTGCCGGGTCTTGGCGACCCGAAGGAGGGCCGCGATGCCGCAAAGGCCGGGCAGCACGTCCTGTTCCAAAAAATCTTCTCGGCCCACATGACCAGCGCCGAGGCGCTGTCCGATTTGGCGGAGGCGGTCGGTCTGTCGCTTCAAGCCCCGTCCTGCCTTCTCTGCTACGAGCGCAACCCGAAGAATTGTCACCGTTCGATCGTGGCGGCGTTGATGGCCGAGCACGAAAGCTTCAAACTCCACCATCTTGGGGTGCGGGCCGGCCTCGCGCTCAAGTCGCCGCGAACGCAGGGGCACCATGGCAGCGGAGATCTCGTCTTCGGGGGAATCTGAGGCGGTCATCCTCGTCAAGGCGGCTCCCCAGGTCGGGACGCGGCATGGGGAGACGGTGTGCTGTGCGGCTATCGATATCCAGCACCGGAAGTGGCTGCGCCTTTATCCGGTATCGTTCCGGCATCTGGACGAAGGGCAGAAATTCGGACGCTGGGACCGGGTCAGGTTCCGCTGGCGCATGCCAAAGGACGATGCCCGCATCGAATCGCGCCGGGTCGATCAGGACACGCTGACGATCACTGGAGAACTGAGGCCGGCGGAGCGGGAGCGCTTCCTGGCCAAGTTGATCGTCACCAGCCTGGACAAGGAACGGCGCGAGGACCGAAGTCTGGCCCTGCTGAGGGCCGAGATCACCGGCTTTCATATCGAGCGCAAGTCCGACGATGAGATCGCGGGCGAGAAGGCGAAATTCGACGCCCTTCATGCCCAACCCGATCTGTTCAACACCAGGAAGCACATTCCTTACGCGCCGGCCCCGTACAAGTTCAAGTACAGCTACCGCACGGACGACGGGCGGCGCGAGGGGACTTGTCAGGACTGGGAGATTGAGGCGACCTTCTTCAAGTGGTCGCATGCCTATGGCGAGAGCAAGGCTCTCGAAAACATGCAGACGCGGTTTGGCGAGGAATATCCCCGCAAAGGGATGCTCCTCGCCATGGGCACGCATTCATTGTATCCGGACACTTGGCTGATCAACGGCATCATCCGCCTGGATGAGGTGCATCAGCTTACTCTGCTATGATCAGCCGGTGACCGGTAGACCCGGCCGCGGCCGTCGACCTTCTCGCTGATGACGGTGAGTCCCAGCTTCTTCTTCAGCGCCCCGGCGATGGCGCCCCGGACGGTATGCGCCGCCCAGCCGAATTCGCGGGCGATCTCGGCGATGCTGGCGCCCTCGGGCTGCCGCAGCATGGTGATCAGCGCCTCCTGCTTGGTGCCCTCGCGGGTCTTGCGGACGGGTTTGGCTTCGGGCGCGCCGTGGGCGCTCGGCGGCTCCGCCGCCATTGAATAATTGGGCGCCTGCGCGCCCGTGGGCGGGGTTTCGGCTTCGCCGGCCATGTCCGTCGCCGGCTCCTCTTCCGGCGCCGTGTCGGCGCCCGTTTCGGCAACCATGCCCAACGCCTCGTAGGCGGCGTCGGTGACGACCAGGGTCTCGTCGCCGCGCCAGATCGGGTCGCCGGGCTGGGCGGGTTCTTCCGCGATCAGCCCCTTGGCGGCGAGGCTGCCGATCACCTTGTCGGCGGCACCGCCCTTGAGATGGGCCGGCAGGGGAAGGACGAGGCGATCCGGGCGCTGGCAGGCGGCGGTCAGGATCACGAGTTGGGTATCGGAAAGTTTCATCATGGTGGTGTCCTCGGGATGCGGCGCCGGACAATCCCGCGCCTGTACCACCCCGAGCCCCGCCAGCTCGAAGCTGGTCGGAGCCTGTCCCCGCGGAGGCGGGGAGCCGTGGGAGCCGGTTCGGCTACT